>CABUBY010000024.1 GCA_902489955.1 uncultured Collinsella sp.
GCTTTACCGCGCCGGTTGATTGCGATGCCGTGGTCGAGACTATGCGCGGGCATTTTTTGGGCCGTGTCATTACCCAAGGTTCGCCCCAGCCCAACACGGGCGTGCCGGGCATTATCGCTGGCTATGGCAGGGAGCGCGTTATCCACAGCCCCGCCGCCGGCGTGTTTAGGTCCGACCGCGCGATCGGCGACATCGTGAATGCTGGCGATGTGATCGGGTATGCGGGTGATACTCCCATGGTCACGCAGATTGACGGCTGTCTGCGCGGGCTTTTGGCGAACGGCGTGCAGGTGACTGAGGGCTTTAAATGCGCCGATGTCGATCCGCGCGGCGATGCCAGCTATATCAACTACATTTCGGACAAGGCGACGTCGGTCGGCGGCGGCGTGCTCGAGGCACTCGCTATGCTCACCGATATCTTTAGAGGATAGAAGGCGGCAATGGAAAAGCTCGATGTTGTGAATGCGGCGCTTGCCGACCTGCGTGCTGGCGAGACGTGCGAGCTCGTGGTCGTGGCCGGCACGGCGGGGTCGTCGCCGCGCGGCGTGGGCGCCTGGATGGCCGTCTTTGCCGACGGCAGCCAGGCGGGCACTATCGGCGGCGGCAAGATTGAGCTCTTTGCGCTGGATGAGGCGCGCGAACTCCTGAGCGCGGGACAGTCGCGTCTGGTCCGCTACACCATGGGCGGCGAGAACTCCGATACCGGCATGATCTGCGGCGGAGCCATCTGCCTGTGCTATCTGCATCTGGATGCGACCCAGGCACCGTTGTTCCGGGAAATTGCCGACGTCTTGGTCTATCGGCGCATCGGCGACTTCGTCATCGACTTTGAGCCGTTTATCGCGAGCGCGCTCGAGGGCGATGTGGCCGAGTACCATGGCGAGGCATCGCGCCATACCATTGCGGGCTGCCCCGGGCTTTCACTGGTGGAGGAGGGGAGTAACGTTACCTACACCAACGCTGCCTCTGAGATTCCCGCGGCGCACATCGAGACGCTCTGCCCCGAGGGCCTGACCTACATCTTTGGCTGCGGACACGTGGGCGTCGCGACGGCGCGCGTGCTCACGGCGGCGGGCTTTGCCGTCGTGGCCTGCGATGACCGCCCCGGCACGTTGACGCCCGAATGGGTGCCCGGTGTCTACGATCGTCGCCTGGTCGATTACAAGAACCTGAGCGAGCTGTGCCCCATCGGCCCGCGCGACCTGGTGGTCGTCGCCACGGCGGGTCACAAGTCCGATATCGACGTGGTGATTCAGGCCATGCGCGCCAAGCCTGCCTACCTGGGCTGTCTGGGCTCGCGCCGCAAGACGGCCTTTGTGCGTGCCCGCCTGGAGCAGGAAGGCTTTACGCAGGACCAGATCGACGAGCTGCACCTTCCGATCGGCGTTGCCATCGAGGCCGAGGACCCCGAGGAGATCGCCATCTCCATCGCCGCCGAGATGATCCACCTGCGCCGCACCAAACTCGTCCCCCGCAAGCGCTAATCGCATCCCCACCAATAAGTTGCGGTGAAATACGGACTGTTTAAGCCTGTTAGGCCGCCAAACAGTCCCTATTTCACCGCAACTGCTTTTTGGGATCCATTTGTGCGGGGGAGTTGTGGAGTTGTGCAGGCAGACGAGGTTTTTCTGGAAATACGCTCCCGATGCGCGTATAGTACCGATTGTTTTGTCGGCTCCTGCTGCGTCGAGTCCAAACCGCAAAATGCCATGAGCGGCGCGGATGCAGCCAGGAGGCACGAGGACAACCCATCGTGGCCACGCCCCGTGCTTAAAACCCCAAGAAGGAGTGAACAATGGCAGAAGAGAAGTATGTGCCGCGTCTGAAGACCAAGTACAACAACGAGGTCAAGCAGCAGCTTCAGGACAAGTTCCAGTACGAGAACGTCATGATGATCCCCAAGTTTGAGAAGATCGTCGTGAACATGGGTGTCGGCGAGGCCGCTACCGATTCCAAGGCCATCGACGGTGCCGTGCGCGACCTGCGCGCCATCACCGGCCAGCAGCCGATGATCACCCGTGCCCGCAAGTCCATCGCTACCTTCCGCCTGCGCGCTGGTATGCCGATCGGCTGCAAGGTTACCCTGCGTGGCGACCGTATGTGGGAGTTCTTCGATCGTCTGACCTCCGTCGCGATCCCCCGTATCCGCGACTTCCGTGGCATTTCCGCCAAGAGCTTCGACGGCCGTGGTAACTTCTCCATGGGCGTCACCGAGCAGCTCATCTTCCCCGAGATCGACTTCGACTCCGTCGATCACCAGCGCGGTATGGACATCACTTTCGTGACCACCGCCAATACCGATGAGGAGGCCAAGGCCCTTCTGGACGCCTTCGGTTTCCCGTTCAAGAAATAGGTTCACCTGCCCTATAAGCGCCGTTCCCACAAGGGGGCGGCGCTTGGGGCGAACAATACTCTATGTGAGGAGGATATAAGTGGCTAAGACATCGATGATCGTCAAGTGCAATCGCAAGCAGAAGTTCTCTACTCGTGAGTACACGCGCTGCCAGCGCTGCGGCCGTCCGCACTCTGTGTACCGCAAGTTCGGCCTGTGCCGTGTCTGCTTCCGCGAGCTTGCACTCAAGGGCGAGCTTCCCGGCGTTAAGAAGGCCAGCTGGTAAGTCACTACCAGCGTTTCAAGCATCAGTTTGGAACAGGGAAAACGCGCTAAAAAGGCTTTGCCGTTAAGGGCGGCGAAGAACCAAGAGCACGTGTTCATCAAGAACGAAGGAGAATCTGTATGAACCTTACAGACCCGATCGCAGATATGCTTACGCGCATCCGTAACGCTAACTCTGTGAACAAGGCCACGGTCTCCATGCCGAGCAGCAAGAAGCTCGTCGAGATCGCTCGTGTTCTGCACGAGGAGGGCTACATCGAGGGCTACGATGTCGAGGACACCGTTCCCCAGAAGACTCTGCACATCACGCTTAAGTATGGTCCCAAGAAGGCTAAGGTCATCAACGGCATCCGCCGCATTTCCAAGCCGGGCCTGCGTAAGTACACCGGCGTTGCCGACATGCCCCGCGTCCGCGGTGGCCTTGGTACCGCCATTATTTCCACCAGCCATGGCGTCATGACCGACCGCGATGCTCGCAAGCACAACGTCGGCGGCGAGATCATCGCTTACGTCTGGTAATTCGCTCGGTAGGTAGAAGGAAAGGAGATCACCGTGTCTCGTATCGGTAATAAGCCTGTCCAGATTCCCGCCGGAGTCGAAGTGGCAGTCAACGGCAACAACGTTGTCGTCAAGGGCCCCAAGGGCCAGCTCGAGCTCGATGTCTTTGAGAAGCTCGCTATCAACGTCGAGGACAACGTCCTCACCGTTTCCCGTCCCGACGACGAGCGTGAGACCCGTGCCCGCCACGGCCTCACCCGCGCCCTCATCCACAACATGGTTGTTGGCGTTTCCGAGGGCTTCGAGAAGAAGCTCGAGCTCGCCGGCGTCGGTTACCGCGTGCAGCAGAAGGGCAAGAACCTCGAGTTCTCCCTGGGCTTCTCGCACCCCGTGATCGTCGAGGCTCCCGAGGGCATCACCTTCGAGGTTCCCGACAACACCCACGTGAACGTCAAGGGTATCAACAAGCAGCAGGTCGGTCAGATCGCCGCTGAGATCCGCGGCCATCGTCCTCCCGAGCCTTACAAGGGCAAGGGTATCCACTACGTTGGCGAGCACATCCGCCGCAAGCTGGGTAAGGCCGCCAAGTAGTCGTAACCGACTCACTCGCATAAGACCAGCACCCCGTCAGGTGCTGGCAAGATCAACCTTTTTAGGAGTTTACGTATGAACAAGCATAAGGCGAAGCTGGAAGGCCTCAAGCGTCGTCAGCGTCGTGTTCGCGGCAAGGTCTCGGGTACCTCCGAGCGTCCGCGTCTTCGCGTGACCCGTACTAACGCCAACATCTATGCCCAGATCATCGACGACAGCAAGGGCTCCAGCCTGACGCTCGTCTCTGCCTCGACCCTCGAGGCCGAGTTCAAGGGCACCCACACCTCGAACAAGGAGGCTGCGGAGAAGGTCGGTCAGCTCGTTGGCAAGCGCGCCATCGAGGCCGGCATCACCAAGGTCGCCTTCGATCGCGGTGGCCGTATCTACCATGGCCGCGTCAAGGCCCTCGCCGACGGTGCTCGTGCCGCCGGTCTCGAGTTCTAGGAGGTATGTAGCACATGGCTCGTAATCAGAAGCAGCAGCGCGAGGCCTCCGAGTTCGAGGAGCGCGTCGTTTACATCAACCGCGTGTCGAAGACCGTCAAGGGTGGTCGTCGCATGAGCCTCGTCGCTCTCGTCGTCGTTGGCGACGGCAAGGGCAACGTCGGCGTTGGCATGGGCAAG
Source organism: uncultured Collinsella sp. (assembly GCA_902489955.1). Taxonomy (GTDB): domain Bacteria; phylum Actinomycetota; class Coriobacteriia; order Coriobacteriales; family Coriobacteriaceae; genus Collinsella. The sequence continues at coordinate 4,330 of CABUBY010000024.1, forward strand.
TCCGCTGAGGTGCCCATGGCCATCTCCAAGGCATCTCTCGATGCCAAGAAGAACATGTTCCACGTGCCGGTGACCGAGCAGGGCACCATCCCGCACGAGGTTCTCGGCCACTTTGGTGCCGGCCGCATCATCATCAAGCCCGCTGTCGAGGGTACCGGCGTTATCGCCGGCGGCGCTGTGCGTCCCCTCTTTGAGCTTGCTGGCATCAAGAACGTCCTGTCCAAGTCCCTCGGTACCGACAACGGCCTCAACATCATCAAGGCTGCCGTCGAGGGCCTCAAGGAGCTCTCCAGCCCTGAGGACGTCGCGGCTCGCCGTGGCCTGACGGTCTCCGAGATGTTCGTCGGTAAGGAGAACTAAGCATGGCTGACACCATCAAGATCAAGCAGGTCCGCAGCACCAACGGTTGCAAGCAGGACCAGGTCCGTACTGTCCGTGCCCTCGGTCTCCACAGGATCCGCGAGGTTCGCGAGATTGCTGACAACGAGTCCGTCCGCGGCATGATCTTCAAGGTCAAGCACCTTGTCGAGATTGTAGAGGAGTAGCAAATGCAGCTTCACGATCTTACTCCCGCGCCCGGTTCCACCAAGAACCGCAAGCGCGTCGGCCGTGGCAATTCTTCGGGTCACGGCACCACTTCTGGCCGCGGTCAGAAGGGCCAGGGTTCCCGCTCTGGCGGCACCAAGGGTGCCGGCTTCGAGGGTGGCCAGACTCCGCTGGCTATGCGCCTGCCCAAGCTTCCGGGCTTCCGTAACCCCCGTCGTATCGAGTACACCGCTGTTAACGTTGAGCGTCTCGAGCGTAAGTTCGAGGACGGCGCTGTGATCGACGGTGCCGCTCTTAAGGCCGCTCGCATCACCAAGAGCGAGTTCGAGCCCGTCAAGGTGCTCGGCAATGGTGAGCTCACCAAGAAGTTCACGGTCAAGGTCGACGCTTCTGCGCAGGCCAAGATCGAGGCCGCCGGCGGAAAGGTCGAGCTGCCGTGCTAAATGGTCTTAAGAATGCTTTCCGCATCAAAGAATTGCGCGAAAAGATTCTTTTTACCATAGCTATGCTCGTCGTGTACCGCATTGGTGCGCACGTTCCTGTGCCCGGCATTCCCTTCCAGGGGATGCTGGGCCTTTTCTCGACCGATAACAATTCGGTCGCCGCAGGTGCTATGGCCCTCCTGAATCTTTTCTCTGGCGGCGCGTTGAGCTATGTGTCGGTGTTTTCGCTGGGCATCATGCCTTACATCACCAGCTCGATCATCCTCCAGATGCTCCAGGCCGTCGTGCCTTCCCTGCATGAGCTTGCCCGCGAGGGCGAGGTCGGTCAGACCAAGATTACGCAGTATTCGCGTTACCTCACCTTGGCTCTGGCAATCCTCAACTCCGTGGGTTACCTCTTCCTCTTTAAGAGCTTCGGCATCAGCTTCAATGGCGCCGGCGCTCCCGAGATCATCTTCGACCTCATGATTGTCGGTACGCTCACCGCGGGCGCCATGCTGATCATGTGGATTGGTGAGCTCATCACCCAGCGCGGTATCGGCAATGGCATGTCGCTGATCATCTTTGCGAACATCATGGCCGGTCTGCCGCAGGCTATCTTCTCCAGCACTGAGGGCAATGCCGGTGGCATCATCACCATGGTGATCATCTGCGCCATCATTCTGCTGGTTATCCCGCTGATTGTTTTCCTTGAGCGCGGCCAGCGCCGCATCCCGGTCTCCTACGCCAAGCGCGTCGTGGGCCGTCGCATGATGGGTGGCCAGACCACCTACCTGCCCATCAAGGTCAACACCGCGGGTGTCGTGCCGATCATCTTCGCTTCGGCGCTGCTGTACTTCCCGGCTCAGATTGCCGTGTTCTTCCCCGGCATCGGCTGGATTCAGGCAGTTGCCTCCGCGCTTTCGACCGGTTGGCTCAACTGGGTGCTTAACGTTGTCCTCATCGTGTTCTTCGCGTACTTCTACACCTCCATGGTGTTCAACCCCGATGACACGGCCGATAACCTTAAGAAGCAGGGCGGCTTTATTCCGGGCGTCCGTCCGGGTAGGGCTACCGCGGCCTACATCAAGAACGCGCTTAACAAGATCACGCTTCCCAGCGCTGTCTTTTTGGCGCTCATCGCCATCGTGCCTTCGATCATCTTCTCCTTCACGGGTAACCATCTGATCCAGGCATTTGGCGGCACGTCCATCCTCATCATGGTCGGCGTCGTGCTCGACACGGTCGATAAGCTCGAAGGCCAGATCAAGATGTATGATTACGATGGATTCTTTAAATAGGCTAGAGGAGGATTGCTCATGAACCTCGTATTGCTCGGAGCTCCGGGTGCCGGTAAGGGCACCGTCGCACAGGAGCTCGTCGCCGAGTTTGGCGTCGCCCATATTTCCACGGGCGACCTGCTGCGTGCTGCCGTCAAGGGTGGCACCGAGCTTGGTATTCAGGCTAAGAAGTACATGGACGCTGGCGAGCTCGTTCCCGACCAGCTCGTGATCGACCTTGTCAAGGAGCGCCTTGCCGCCGATGACGCCCAGCAGGGCTTCATCCTCGACGGCTTCCCGCGCAACACCGCCCAGGCTGTGACGCTCGATTCCGAGCTCTCCGCCATGGGTCGCGAGATCGATTGCGCCCTTCTGGTCGATGTGGCCCCCGAGGTCATTATCGATCGTCTGTCTTCGCGTCGCACCTGCCGCGCCTGCGGTTACACCGGCACTGCTGCCGATGCCACCTGCCCCAAGTGCGGTGGCGAGATGTATCAGCGCGACGACGACAAGCCCGAGACCATCAAGAACCGTCTCGACGTCTACGAGAAGTCCACGAGCCCGCTCGTCGACTACTATCGTGGCCAGGGTCTGCTCAAGTCGGTCAACGGTGACCAGGCTCGCGAGACCGTGTACGGGGATGTCAAAGAGGCTCTCGGTCTATGATCAAGATTAAGTCTGCAACGCAAATCGAGCAGATGAAGAAGGCAGGAGCGCTATCTAAGGTGGCGCTCCGCCACGTTGGAGCCATGGTGCGCCCCGGCGTTTCGACTTTTGAGCTCGATCAGCTCGCGGAGCAGATTATCCGCATGCATGGCGGCACCCCGGCCTTTAAGGGTTACGGCGGGTTCCCGGGGACCATTTGCGCATCGATCAACGATGCCGTGGTCCACGGTATTCCCAACCCCGACATGATCCTGCGCGATGGCGATATCATCTCCATCGATACGGGAGCCGTTGTCGACGGTTGGGTCGGCGATAACGCTTGGACGTTTTTCGTCGGCACCCCCACGCCCGAAGCCAAGGCTTTGTGCGAGGTCACGCGCGATTGCCTTAAGGCAGCCATCGAGCAGGCTGTTCCCGGTAACCATATCGGGGACGTCGGTTATGCCGTTCAGTCCCTCGCCGAGTCTCACGGTTACGGTGTGCTTCGTGATTATGTAGGCCATGGCATTGGCCGCGTGATGCACGAGGACCCCAACGTTCCTAACTATGGAAAGAAGGGGAGGGGCGTTCGCCTCCAGGCCGGCATGGTCATTGCCATCGAGCCGATGGTTACGATGGGTTCCAACCATGTGAGCACGGGCTCCGACGGTTGGATTGTTACGACCAACGATCACCTGCCCGCCGCGCACTACGAGAACACCGTCGCCATTACCAATGACGGTCCGGTGATTCTCACCACGGATGCCCAAGGTGCTTGGTGCTCCCTCCAAGGCGGAGAAATGTAACAAGTTCCATTTAGTTGTGGAGCCATTACGAAGTTATTACGATGCGTGCATACGTGTTGTAGAATACTCAATCGCTGTCGTTTTCTAGAGAAAGATGATTGCTTGTGAAGAAGGAAGACGCAATTGAGCTCGAGGGTACGGTAAAGGAACCGTTGCCCAACGCCATGTTTAAGGTCGAGCTCGAGAACGGTCATTCGGTTCTGTGCAACATTTCTGGCAAGATCCGAATGAATTACATCCGTATTCTCCCCGGTGACAGGGTTGTCGTGGAGCTTTCCCCGTACGACCTGACCCGCGGCCGCATCACCTATCGCTACAAATAGCGGCACGCATACACGCACTCCATTTCCGACTGCAGGCTTAGCTCAACCTACGGTCGGATTGTGTGTGAAGACCAGCCATAGTTTTAAACGCCTGCGGCTGGGCGAGTAGATAGTAGGGAAGTAGTTTGAGCGCTACCGAAAGGAAGAACGATGAAGGTACGTCCTTCGGTCAAGAAGATGTGCGATAAGTGCAAAATCATTAGGCGCCATGGCAAGGTCCTCGTCATTTGCGAGAACCCCCGTCATAAGCAGCGTCAGGGTTAAGAGAGGAGACTACGTTGGCCCGTATTAATGGTGTCGACCTCCCGCGTGAGAAGCGCGTTGAGATCGGTCTGACCTACATTTACGGCATCGGCCGCACCACTGCGACGAAGATTTGCGTCGAGTGCAACGTTAACGTGGATACGCGCGTTAAGGACCTCACCGAGGATGAGGTTAACGCCATCCGCGATTATATCGATAAGAACCAGATCATGGTTGAGGGCGACCTCCGCCGTGAGCGCAACCAGAACGTCAAGCGCCTTATGGACATCGGCTGCAACCGCGGCCTTCGTCACCGCAAGGGCCTCCCGGTCCGCGGCCAGCGCACCCACACTAACGCTCGTACCCGCAAGGGCCCGAAGCGTCAGATCGGTGCTAAGAAGAAGAAATAAGGAGCGCTAGATAGATGGCTACTGCTAAGAAGAACGTTCGCGCTGCCCGTCTGAAGCGCGCGGACCGTAAGAACATTTCCGTGGGCCAGGCTCACATTCGTTCTACGTTCAACAACACGATCGTTTCGATCACCGATCCCCAGGGCAACGTCATTTCCTGGAAGTCGGCTGGCCAGGTGGGCTTCAAGGGCTCCCGTAAGTCCACGCCGTTCGCTGCCCAGATGGCTGCCGAGGCTGCTGCCAAGCAGGCCATGGAGCACGGTATGAAGAAGGTTTCCGTCTTCGTCAAGGGCCCCGGCTCCGGTCGTGAGACCGCCATCCGCTCCCTCCAGGCTGCTGGCCTCGAGGTCTCGAGCATCCAGGACAAGACCCCCATTCCGCACAACGGCTGCCGCCCCAAGAAGCGTCGCCGCGTGTAACTGAAAGGATCGTATCAATATGGCAATCGACAGGACTCCTGTTCTTAAGCGCTGCCGTCAGCTCGGGATCGATCCCGCTGAGCTCGGTTACAGCAGCAAGAAGGAATCTATCCGTCAGCCCAAGCGCCGTCGCAAGGAATCTGAGTACGGCATGCAGCTGCGCGAGAAGCAGAAGGTCAAGTTCATCTATGGCGTTCTGGAGAAGCAGTTCCACGGCTACTTCAACAAGGCCCGTAAGATGAACGGCGTCACCGGTGAGAACCTCATGATCATTCTTGAGTCTCGCCTCGACAACGTCGTCTTCCGTCTTGGCTTCGCCCGCACCCGCAAAGAGGCTCGTCAGTCCGTCCGTCACGGTCACTTCACCGTGAACGGCAAGCGCGTGGACATCCCGTCCTACCGCGTCAAGGCCGGCGACGTCGTCGCTGTCGGCGAGAAGTTCCGTGACCTCCTCCCCATCAAGGAGGCCCTGATTTCCTCCGAGCGCTTTGAGGTTCCTGGCTGGCTCGAGGTCGATATCGAGAAGCTGTCTGGTAACGTGCTCGCTCTGCCGACGCGTGAGCAGATCAGCGGTGATATCAACGAGCAGCTCATCGTCGAGCTCTACTCTAAGTAGTCCATCCGGGCTGCTGAGGCTGGAGGTAATACATGTCAGAATTCATTAGGCCTCAGGTTCAGGTCGAAGAGATCAACGAGATGTCTGCTCGTGTCTCCGTCGAGCCGCTCGAGCGTGGCTACGGCGATACTCTGGGTAACTCCCTTCGTCGCGTTCTTCTGTCCTCGCTCGAGGGTGCCGCCGTCGAGGCTATTCAGATCGATGGTGCGCAGCACGAGTTCATGACCATCCCTAACATGGTCGAGGATGTCACCGACATCGTCCTGAATGTCAAGGGTCTTGTCTTCAGGGCTCTCGGCACGACCGACGAGGCGACCGCTACCATCTCGGTTGACGGCCCCTGCGAGGTCACCGGTGCGGACTTCTTTATTCCGTCCGAGTTTGAGCTGGTCAACCCCGAGCAGCACATCGCTACGCTCACCGAGGGTGGCCATCTCACCATGAGCATGCGCATCGGCTATGGCCGCGGCTATGTTTCTGGCGAGGCCAACAAGCGCGACAACGATCCCATCGGTGTGATCCACGTCGACTCGCTGTACTCGCCGGTTTCCCGTTGCGCCAAGCTCGTTGAGGCTTGCCGTGTCGGTCAGCACACCGACTACGACCGCCTTGTCCTCGAGATCGAGACCAACGGCTCCATCGCCCCGCGCGACGCCGTGGTCCAGGCTGCCAATATCATCAACCAGCATATGGCCGCCTTTATGAACCTTGCCGAGACCCCCGAGGTCGAGGAGGAGGCTTCGATCTTCGCTCCCGAGGTCACCAACGACAACGCCGAGCTGGACAAGCAGATCGAGGATCTGGACCTTTCCGTCCGTTCCTACAACTGCCTTAAGCGCGCCAGCATTCACTCGGTCCGTCAGCTCGTTGAGTTCTCGGAGAACGATCTGCTCAACATCCGTAACTTCGGTGTTAAGTCGATCGAGGAAGTGAAGGACAAGCTTGAGTCCATGGGCCTGAGCCTGAAGGCTTAATGCTTCGCATATTTGAGGAGAAACTAGACCATGCGTCATAACGTTAAGAAGGGCCTGAAGCTCGGCACCGATGCGAGCCACACCAAGGCCATGAAGAAGAGCCTTGCTAAGGCCCTCTTCGAGAACGACCGCATCAAGACCACCGAGACCCGCGCTAAGGCGCTGCGTTCGGTCGTCGATCCGATCATCACCTGGGCCAAGAAGGGCGACCTGCACTCTCGTCGTCTGGCTATCGCCAAGCTCGGCGATAAGCAGCTCGTTGCCGAGATCTTCGACAAGGCTGCTCAGGGCATGTGGCAGGACCGCAACGGCGGTTACACCCGCATCATGAAGCTCGGTAACCGCAAGGGCGACAACGCTCCCATCGTTATCATGGAGCTCGTCACCGAGCCTTGCACGCCTAAGGCCAAGAAGGCTGCTCCGGCCCCCAAGAAGGCCGCTGCTCCCAAGAAGGTCGAGGCTGCCGAGGAGGCTCCTGCTGAGGAGACCGCTGAGTAGACAATCCGTCTGCATAGGCTATATTCGAGGGGTACGTTCGCGTACCCCTCTTTTTTTGTCGAAATGCCATTGCCTGTTTGTTGGGAGCGTCCATGACCGCGCCGTCTGATTTCAATTCGATTCCCGAGCTCGATGCCACGCTCGTTTTCCGCGTGGCCTACGATGGCTCGTCCTACAGCGGCTTTGCCGAGCAGCCCGGTCAGACGACGGTTGCGGGCGAGCTGCGCCGCGCTATCGAGACGCTCCTGCGCCGTCCGATTGTCCTGACGTGCGCGGGGCGTACCGATGCCGGCGTACATGCCGTGGCTCAGTACATCAGCGTGCCCGTAACGGACGCTGAGCTCGCTTGTACGCGCCGTAGGTGGCTGCGGGCTATGGATGCCCTGCTACCCAAAGATATCGCCATAAACGAGGTCTACAAGGCCCGTAAAGGCTTTTCTGCACGCTTTGATGCGCGTTCACGTACATATACGTACCGTATTGCCGATCGCGACGCGCGTCCCGTGCTCTCACGGGGTGCCGTGTGGTGGCATCGCTATCCCTTGGACGTCGAGGCCATGTCTGCGGCCTGTCCCGCGCTTTTGGGTGAGCAGGACTTTAAGAGCTTTTGCAAGGTTGCCTCGGCCGTTGGCAAGCCCACGCATCGCTGCGTGATGCGTGCCGAGTTTGGCCATGAGGTTGCGTTTGGCGAGGACATCCTGGCGTTTACCATCGAGGGCAATGCGTTTCTGCATTCGATGGTCCGCACGATCGTGGGCACGCTTGTCGAGATTGGCATGCATCGCCGTGAACCCGAGTGGATGCGCGAGGTCATCGATGCTTGCGACCGTACCGCTGCGGGCCCCACGGCTCCTGCCTGCGGCCTTACGTTTATGGGCGTGGATTACGATCCCGCCGAGCTCGTCGTGCTCGACTAGGGGAGGGCTCGACGCGTCGTGCGTCGACACCTGTCATCTGTGGGCTGCGCGTGTGCAACATCTGTTCTTGACGTGCAATACAACTGGTGTCTCATTGCTTTTATTGCCGGGGTGTACCATGAACCACGGTTTGATTTATTGCTGTCGAGAGGACGGATAACTTGGTTCGACGTGGCTCGCATCCGCGACTTTCGGTGATCCTTGTGGTAGAAGGTTCGCCCAGCTATGCGATGCGTGCGCTCGAGAGTATCCAGAACCAAGACCTCTACGATTTGCAGATTGTCGTTGTCTGCCGCGATGCTGCGCCTGGTGTGCGCCATTCGCTTCAAGTTGCCGCCGACAGGGACATCCATATTGATTTGATTGACGTCGAGGACGCGAAGCGCGGCGCTTGTCTTCGTGCCGGTTTTGCTGCCTCGCGCGGCTCTCAAATCATCGCCATGAACGCCGATGAGTGGTTTGCTCCGCAGTCTCTTTCCAAGATGGTCGATATTGCGTGCGATACTGCGGCAGACATAGTGCTCCCCACGGTGTCGCTCGACCGCTATGATGCACATCGAGAGCGCCATTCGCGCGTCTTGGATGCTGCTCATATTTCCATTGATAGCAAATCTTCGATGGTGACTGGGCTGCCCCAGTTGATTTTGGGCGGCCTAGTCGCTCAGACCTCTGGCGTGATGTATAGCCGTCCGCTGTTTGAGGCATGCCTGTCGCGCGGCAAGGCGTACCGTACGGTTGAGTTTATGGCTTATGCGCTCTCGCAGGCACGATTCGTGTCCGGCTGCGGCGACGCTTGTTTCCACGCGGTGGCACCTAAGCTTACAGATGCCTTTGATCCCACCATGTATGCCAGGATATCCGATGACACTCGAGCGCTCGACGAGCTTGCGGACTCACTCTCGGAAGCAGATAGCAGTGGTCGGCTCAAGCTGGCAAGCCAAAAGTTCTACTTTGCCGGACTGGTCGCCTGCATCGAGAATTTGTGTCTGAGCCCGCATGGAGTGTCGTCAATCGAGCGTTCCGCCCGCATGCGTGATATGCTCGAGGCGCCTCGAACCCGTCAGATGGTCGCCGCGCTCAAGGATAACCATCGGGGACTCGGTTTGTTGTTTGGGCCGATCGCCAGCGCCAAGCCCGCGCGCTGCGTGATGTGTACGCATCTGGCAGCTTTTCTTAACCGGACGGGCGCAAAAACCGCCTAAACGGCTCATTTCGAAACAAATTTGCATAGAATTGTTTCGAAATGCGTTCTTATACACAAAAGCCTTCAAATAGCGTTAAACTATTCAGTCACTGATTGATTGTCTCCGCCATCTTTTGGAGAGAGGGTTTGTATGGCTAAAAAACGCAATGGGCGCCAGGATGCCATTAGAGATATTGTGCGCAATAAGGACGTCCGCACGCAGCGCGTGCTGGTCGATGAGCTCCGCGCTATGGGCTTTGATTGCACGCAGGCGACTGTCTCTCGCGATATTGCCGATATGGGGCTGCGTAAGCTCCCCGAGGGTATCTATGTTCTGGCAGAGGACCTGCACCTGCAGCGTATGGTTTCCGAGCTCGTAACGGGCGTTCTGCGCACCGATAATCTGGTTATGATCAAGGCTCAGCCTGGTACGGCTTCCGGCATCGCCGCCGCCGTTGATGCGGCAGAGTTGCCCGATGTGCTTGGCTCGCTTGCCGGCAACGATACGATTTTGGTTATTGCCCAGACGGCCGAGGACGGCGAGCGTCTCGAGGCGCTGATCAATAAGCTGAGCAATTCTCGCAAGTAGGCGTGCGGGTCGTGCGCTCGGCACCGTGCGCGCTGACATAGTGGCTTGTAAGGGGGTATCGACGTTGGTCGGTACCCCCTATATTGTTTGCCGGTATAAAGGCCGTCCACCAGGTCGCTTTAAACTAAAAGGCCCCCGAGCACTTTAATAAGCTGCTCGGGGGCCTTGTTGCTAATGGCCGGATGAATTTCTAGCCAACCGTATCGTCAGGCGTGGGCGAGGGGTCGGGAGTGGGTGTAGGCGTAGGCGTAGGCGTAGGCGTGCCGCCATCGCCGCCGGTCGAACCACCAGTGGAGCCGCCCGTCGAGCCACCGGTCGTACCGGTGCCGCCGGTGGTGTCGCCGCCCGTGGTCTCGGTGGTCGTGGTCGTCGTGGTAGTCGTTGTGGTGGTTTCCTCTTCGTCCTCGTTCTCGTCCTTGTCGTCGTTCTCCGTCTTCTTGGTGTTGTTGGTGCCGTAGAACTTCCAGACGCTGTTGTTCTTGTAGGTGGGCGCCGTTCCGGTCGCAAACTCCTCGCGCTCGGTACCGGTCAGAACGGTGTTCATAAACCGCTTAAAGACAGGCAGGTTGGTGCTGTCGCCCAGCAGGTCCGTGCCGTATTTTTGGATGGGAATCTCGCCCGCGGAATAGCCGGTCCACAGGGCGCACGCCAGCTGCGGGGTATAGCCGCAGAACCACAGGTTGGTGGTGTTGTCGGTGGTGCCCGTCTTGCCGGCATAGGGCTGGTTGACGCTCAGGGCGCCGGCAGCACCCGTACCGCCGCCCTTCATGACGCCGGACAGAACATCGGTGACCGCGGCGGCCTCGCCCTCGGTAAGTACCTGTGAGGGATTGTCGGTGTGCTGGTACAGCACCGAACCGGTACGAGAGTCAATCTCGGTGATGGCGATCGGCTGGCGATAGTAGCCGCCGTTGGCAAACGTCGCGTAGGCGGCGGCCATCTCGAGCGGCGAGATCGAGCCGGTGCCGAGCGTCATGACGGGAACGTCCTCGATGTTGTCCTTGGCGGGATCGATGCCGAGCTTTTTGACGAGTGAGATGATCTTGCTGTTGCCGACGGCTTCCGCCACCTGGATGTAGCCGGTGTTGGAGGAGTATGCCGTTGCCTGCTTAAGCGTGATGTTGCCATAGCTATGGTTGGCGTAGTTTTGGACCTCGGTCGTGGTGCCCTTGGCCTTGAGTGGCGAGTTGCAGTTGAGGGTGACGTTGGGGTTCATGCCGTTTTGGATGGCAGTTGCCAGCGTAAAGGCCTTGAAGGTGGAGCCGACGGGACGCTTGGCCGTGGCATGGTTTACGTGGTTCTCGTCGGCGTTGTAGTCGTAGCCGCCCACCATGCACTTGATGTAGCCGGTCTTGGGGTCGACGACGACCATGCCCATGTCCAGTCCGTCGAGTGAGAGCGTGTCGAGCTGCTCGCGGACGGCATTCTCTGCCACCTGCTGCATCGTGGGGTCGATGGTGGTCTTGACGGTCAGGCCGACCTTAAAGAGCACGTCGGTCGAGAACTCCTGCTCCAGCAGCTGCTTAACATAGGCGACAAAGTAGGGCTGCGAGTATACGTCGACGCCGCTGCCCGAAATCTCGGTCACGTTGAGGGTGATGGGCTCGGCCTGTGCGGCATCGTGCTCCTCCTGCGTGATGTGGCCCAGGCGCAACATGTTGTCAAGGACCTTGTTGCGACGGGACAGCGCCAGGTCGGGGTTGACCGTGGGGTCGTACTGCGAGGGCGAGTTGGGAAGGCCGATCAACAGTGCGGCCTCGCTCAGCGTGAGGTCGGCGGCGCTCTTGGACAGATAGGTCTCAGCTGCGGCCTCAATACCGTAGGCGCCGTGGCCGTAGTAGATGGTGTTGAGGTACATCATGAGGATCTCGTCTTTGGAGTACATATCCTCCATCTTGACGGCGATGTAGGCCTCGCGCACCTTACGCTCGATGGTCGAGTCGAACTGCTCCTCCTGCAGGATGGTGTTGCGCACCAGCTGCTGGGTGATAGTCGAGGCGCCTTCGTGCCCGCCGCCGAGGGTTGCCACCGCAGCGCGCGCGATACCCCACAGGTCGATACCGCCGTGCTCGTAGAAGCGCTCGTCCTCGACGTCAACGGTGCCCTGCAGCACGTAGGGGGAGACCTCGTCCTTGGTGATGGACTTGCGGTATTGCGTGTAGAAGCTTGCGATCTTGTTGCCGTTGCAGTCGACGATCTCGGTGGGCTCGCTCACCAGATACGCGTTGGCGTCGGTGTAGTCGGGCAGATCGGACAGCCAGCGGTTGACGTTGCCGACCATGCCGATGCCAAATGCCACGCCCGCGATAAGCAAAAAGCCCAAAAACGAGAGCAGGATTATGGGCAGGGCATGCGTCTTTGAACGGCTGCGTCCCTGTCGTTGGCGAGGACCCATATATTGACCTCCAGGTATGTCGTGCCGGACGGCGGATGTGCCGTCGGGGCAGGATGGACATAAGTTATTACACGATAAACCAAACGGGGCGCGCGAGGCCTCGTGTATGCTGGAAGACGGCATTTTTCAGAGTGAATGCATACCTTGGTAAGGAGTTTGCCGATGGCGATTCGGACGATGGGGCCGAGCGGACAATACGAGACTGGATTGGATGCTGCCGGTGCGGCGCTGCCCGAGCTGCTGGCGCCGGCGGGCGGGCTCGACCAGATGCTTGCGGCCATCGCCGCGGGCGCCGATGCCATCTATGCGGGGTTGGGCGGCTTTAACGCCCGTGTGAGCGCCCGTGGCTTTACGGATGACGAGTTTGCGCGCGGTTGTGCCGTGGCGCATGCTCATGGCGTGCGTGTGTACGTGACGCTCAACGTGTTCGTGTTTGACGATGAGTTGTCCGACGCGGTGGTGTTGGGAGCTCATGCACTGGAGCTGGGCGCCGATGCTCTGATTGTCGCCGATGCCGGGTTGGCCTGCGCGCTGCGCGCGGCGATTCCCGGGGTCGAGATT
>CABUBY010000025.1 GCA_902489955.1 uncultured Collinsella sp.
ACTCCTTATTGCGACGGTAGAGGAAGTAACCGCCCGCGGAGATGACGGCAACGCCAGCGATGGCGAATGCAGCCACCACGCGGCCATCAAAACGATCACCGGTGGTGGGCAGGCCGCCCTTGGCGCTCGTCTTGTTGGTGGTTACCGTGGTCGTGGTGTCCGACTTGCCAGGCTTCTCGGGCTTGGTGGTGGGCTGCTCGGGCTTAGCGGGCTGCTCGGGGGTACCGGGCTGCTCAGGAGTACCAGGCTGCTCGGGAGTGCCAGGCTGATCCGGGGTTACCGGATCGGTGGAAAGAGCATCCTTGGCGTAGGTGATGGACACCTTGAGGCCGTTGGTCTCAGTGTTCAGATCGCTCGGAGTGAAGGGTTCGTCAAAGTTTTCGGCCTTCTGATAGGCGCGCATCTCCTGGAGCAGGGCCTTGCACTTCTTGTAGGTGTTCTCGGTAGCAGCCTTGCCGGCCTTGTTGGCCAGGGCAGTGCGGCCCTCGGTGGTCGTCTCGGCCAGCATGGCGGCGTCAACTTCCTTGTTCTGCTCGATGAGCTCGTTCTGGAGCGCATCGAGGTAGGCGCGGACGCTGATACCAAGGGTGTCAGGGTTCTCAAAGCAGAGCGAGCTGATGTCCATGAGGACGTAGTTGATTGAGTTCTCGGGCTCCTCGTTGTACACGACGTCAGTCTGTTTGCAGTGATCGAAGGAGACGGTCTGATCGCTGAAGTACGGGCTGACCTCAGTTATCAGAGCGGAGTACAACGGGATGGCGACGGAGTACGCGGCGCGGGAGAGCATTTCCCACTGGATGGTAGCGACTTCGGGGTCATACCCGCGACGAATCTGGAAGAGGTTGATCTCGGTGTTGCGCTCGCTGCCGATGCAATAAACACCATCAGTGTTCGCGTTGAGGCCAGGGACGTTCTCGCCGCGGTTGCCGAAGGCGCGAATCAACTCGAAAGTGCTCCAACCAGACTTGCCAGGCTTGAAGAACAGGGGCTGGATTTCGCTGACCATGGCTCCCTTTTGGTCAGGTTTTCCTTTCTCCTTTACTGTGATAATGTCGTAATCTGTGCCTTCGGTCAGCTGACTACCAAAATAATCGCGGCCTTGCACATAGCGGGACCACTGGTTTACGCCGGAATCGGCGAGGCTTTCGCCATACGTTTGGGCGACATCGAATTTGCCGTCAGCGGAGTATTTGGCGAAACCCTTTTCTTCGGGCATGGATTGGATCTTTTCAGAGTGGAGGCAATTCTCGGTGTCATTGAGGTCGACATCGTAGTTGAGGCTCCCGATATTAGGGTTGAGCGACGCGACGTCGCCAGCGAGCTTCATGGCGATCCACTGATGGGCGGAAAGTGTGGCGAACAGCCAGGTCTCGTTGTTGTCGGCGATGATGATCTGGTCGTTGGTGCAGACGCCTTGATCATCGATCAGGCTGCCGAGGAGCTCGACGCCCTCGCGGGCCGTGGCGCTCTCGCCCAGGATGATGCTGCCGTAACTGTACTCGCCCAGACCCACTTCCTCATCGATGAGGTCTGCTGCAGCGGCCTCCTCGTTATAGGAGGTGCTTAGCGTGGCGGAGCAGGAGACGCCCTTCTCGTTGATGCCGGCCTCGGAGTAGGCGTCGGTGCGACCCATCCAGTTGGAGGGGTGGTCGCGTACATAGCTGTAGCGATAGGTAGGCTTGTTCGAAGTGTATTCAAAAGCAGATTCAATCGAGCTGTACTTAAAGCCAGGTTCGTGGGCAGGTTCGATGCCGTAGTGCTTAAGATAGCGCTTGCCAAAGTCCTCGGCGCGGCCGTAGTACGTGTTGCCGTCCGCCGTGAGCTTGCCGCCCATGTAGATCTGCGTGCAGGCGAGCGCAGACGTCGGCATGGACATGATGGTTGCAGCTCCAAAGGCGAGGCCTATGCCAAGCTTTTTGAGCGCGTTGACGGGGTGAGTTTTCCTCATTTTCCCTCCCAGCGTGCGAAAGCTCTCCGTTGCCAGAGAGCTTCAGCCAATAAAGACACCCCATTAGCGTAACGAACTGGAAACAATATTCATCTATGAAAGAAACTTACTCGATAAGCGTAATGAAATATGCGATGAGTGGTTAATTATACTCGGTTTGTAGCTTTACTTTAATAAAGACGTCCTGCAATTACATTACCTGAATAAAGCGCCTTGCACGGGGCGCAAAGAAAATCCCCTGCTGTTTGGCAAATGCATAAACAGCAGGGGAGGCGATAATTGGATGAATATCATACCAATGTGGAATTACTTCTTCCGGCGGTGGATCACGTTGATCGCATAGCCGACGAGCATGGCCAAAACGATGATGATAAAGCCGAGCAGGGGATTGTCGTTCATAGGGTCCTCCTATTTTCCGAGCGGGGAGAATTCGTCGACGATGAGGTCGAGGCATTGCGGAAGCGCGCGGGCTCCAAAGACGCCCGAATTGCTGGAGATAATCTCGCCATCGAACTGCATGCCCAGCGACGGGGTGCAGGTGATCTTGGCTTCCTTGGTCTGGATGATCTTGAACTGCGGGCGGCCGAGTACCTTGCCGGCGGGGTCGAGTGCGGCGGTGATCACAGTCGGTAGAAGCTGCACAGTTTTTACGGGTTCGATGACCGCAATATCGACCATGCCATCGTTCATACGGCAGTCGGGGAACAGGTTGATGTCGTTTTGGATGACCGAGGTGTTGCCGGCCATGCAGCAGATGCCGTCGAGCTCCTCGACAATGCCGTCATGCTCAATCGTAAAGTGCGCCACCGTGGGATTGGGCGTGGCGAGCGCGGAGAGGAAGTAAGCGATCTCGCCGATGTCGTTTTTGGTGGGGGCGGCCTTCATCATGATCTCGGCGTCGAAGCCCGAGCCGGCGATGATGATGAAGCCGTGGCGCTTCTCGTTGCCGTTCTCGTCGAGCCAAAAGAGCTCGCCCATGTCGACTTTGACCGTGCGACCGGCACGGCAGGCCTTGGCGAGCGCCGCCGCCTCGGGGGCATTGCCGATGTTGTTGAAGAACAGGCAGGCCGTACCGGAGGGGAAGACGAGCGTGGGGACACCGCATCCGCGCATCTGGTCGAGCACGTTGGAGACAGTGCCGTCGCCGCCCGAAACGACCACGCGGTCAAACTCGCGCACGTCTGCCACGGCGTCCTCGGGTTCCATGCCATCGCCGATAAAGCGCATCACGACCTCGTCGCCGCCCTGTGCAAGGGCGTGCGTGAATGCGAAGATTTCATCTGAGCTGGGGCCCGATGCCGGGTTGTGGATGATAAGGCAGCGCATACTTACGTTCCCGTTCTGTGACTAACCGAGTATAGTTGTAAGGCAATGCCGATATCCTACCCGTGTTTTTCGGGCCTAACCTTATTCGATGGGTTGATATGTACATTTCCACACATCAGGCTCTACTCGACTTTTGCCAGCGCGCCCGTGAGTTCGACGCGATTGCCGTCGATACCGAGTTTTTGCGCGAGCGCACGTTCCATCCGCGTCTATGTTTGGTTCAGATTGCCACCCCTGCTGAGAGCGTCGCGGTCGATCCCCTGGTAATCGACGACCTATCGCCGCTGGCCGAGCTTATGGCCGACGAGAGCGTGACCAAGGTCTTCCACGCGTGCTCGCAGGATATGGAGGTCATGCTCCATACCGTGGGCGTGCTGCCACGACCGATTTTCGATACGCAGGTCGCCGCCGCCTTTTTGGGCGAGCGCCAGCAGATTTCGTATGGCGCGCTTGTTCAGACGTTCTGCGGCGTATCGCTGCCCAAGACCGAGTCACTGACCGACTGGTCGCGCCGCCCGCTGACCGATAAGCAGATTGAGTATGCGATCGATGACGTCAAGTACCTGATCGTCGCCTATACCGAGATGATGAGCCGCCTGCGCGAGCTGGGCCGTGTGGACTGGGTGCTCGACGAGCTGCGCCCGCTGGCTGACGAGTCGCACTATCGCGCCGATCGCCACGAGGCGTTCCGCAAGGTCAAGCGCATCAATTCGTGCAGCCGCCATCAGCTGGGCATCGCGCGCGAGCTTGCCGCTTGGCGCGAGGACCGTGCCGAGCGCCGCAACATCCCGCGCAAGTGGGTCATGTCCGACGATACGCTGCTGGCGCTCGTCAAGCGCAATCCCGTGCGCGTTGAGGAGTTCCGCAGTATCCGCGGTACCGATCAGCTGGGAGAGCGCGACGTGGACGGCGCGCTCATGGCCATCAAGCGCGGCGCGAGCTGCCCGCACGATCGTCTGCCGCTCATGGTGCGCGGACACCGTCAGATCTCGCCGGAGCTGGAGAGCGTGACGGACCTGATGTATGCGCTCATTCGCCTGGTTGCCGAGCGCTCGGGCGTGGCAACCTCAGTCATCGCCTCGCGCGATGATCTGGCTGACTACATTGAGCATCCCGAGCAGAGCCCCCTGCGCGAAGGCTGGCGCTTTGAGCTTGTGGGTTCGCGCCTGGACGATCTGCTCTCCGGCAATATGGGGCTGACGGTGAAGGACGGAAAAATCGAATTGCTGTAAGGAAGCCTAGCCGTTTGAGTGGGTAAAATGCCTCCAACGTGTAACTCGATTCGGAGGAATTCGCATGCCTTATTACTATGGATACGGCTTTGGCATCGACCCGCTGTACCTGCTGGTTGTTCTTGTCTGTACGGTGCTTGGTCTTGCCGCGCAGAGCTATATCAACTCGACGTACAAGACGTGGTCCAAGGTACGCTCGGACGGCGACACGGGCGCTGCGGTTGCTCGCCGCATGCTCGACGCCAACGGTTGCAACGCCGTGGGTATCAAGGGCGTTGCCGGCGAGCTCACCGACCATTACAACCCGCAGGACAACAACCTGTATCTGTCGGACGCCAACCGCTCGGGCGGCTCGGTGGCAAGCGTTGCCGTCGCCTGCCACGAGGCGGGCCATGCCGCCCAGCGCCAAAGCGGCTATGCCATGATGAAGGTGCGCAGCGCCCTCGTGCCGGTTGTCAACTTTACCCAGAACACCTGGACGATCGTGCTGCTTATGGGCCTGTTCATGAACATCGCGGGACTCACGACCCTCGCGCTGATCTTCTTTTCGTTTAGCGTGCTGTTCCAGCTGGTTACGCTGCCGGTCGAGATCGATGCCAGCCGCCGCGCCGTGGCGTATATCGAGCAGTCGGGTATGAGCTCCAAGCAGGTCAACGGTGCCAAGAAGGTACTGACGGCAGCTGCGCTCACCTACGTGGCGGCGGCGCTCACCTCGATTATTCAGCTGCTCTACCTTATGGCTCGTTACAACAGAAACTCCAACCGATAAGAGCTTAGACTGACAGGCGCCGCGGGGATTTGTGTCCCCGCGGCGCTGTACTATGTGTGGGACTTGAATTTGCACAGGGCTGGAGCCCGTGTGCACGATGACGAAAGGAGGCTGCGTGGCAGGCTGGAATCTAACCGGCAACAGCGTTTCCGCCGAGTTTGACGGCTCGGACGAGCAGGAGCGCAAGGAGCTCAGCGTGAGCCAGGCGGTGGAGATCGCCGCTGGCGCGCTCGATGCCATTCCGCAGCTGAGCGTCCTGGGCGAGGTCACGGGCTTTCGTGGCCCCAATGCCCGAAGCGGCCACTGCTACTTCCAGATCAAGGACGACTCGGCTGCCGTCGATTGCATCATCTGGAAGGGTGCCTATCTTAAGCGCACCTTCGACTTGCGCGACGGTATGCAGGTGAGCTTTAAGGGCAGCTTCAATCTCTATAAGCCCACGGGCCGTATGAGCTTTGTCGCCCGTTCGTTCTCGCTGGCGGGGGAGGGCCTGCTGCGTCAGCAGGTGGCACAACTGGCCGAAAAGCTGCGTCGCGAGGGCCTGATGGACGAGGCGCGCAAACGTCGCATTCCGGTGTTTTGCTCACGCGTGGCGGTCGTCACCTCGCTTTCGGGCGCCGTGATCGACGACGTCAAGCGTACGCTGCGCCGTCGCAACCCACTTGTCGAGCTCGTTTGCGTGGGTGCCAAGGTCCAAGGCGAGGGCGCGCCGGCGGAGCTTATTGAGGGTCTGCGCCGCGCCGCTGCCATCACGCCCGCGCCCGATTGCATTTTGCTCGTACGCGGCGGCGGTTCCTTCGAGGACCTCATGACCTTCAACGACGAGGACCTTGCCCGTGCGGTAGCGGCTTGCCCCGTGCCTGTGGTGACGGGCATTGGCCATGAGCCCGATACCTCGATCTGCGACATGGTGAGCGACCGTCGCGCTTCCACGCCCACGGCGGCGGCAGAATCCGTGGCACCGGCTATGACAGAGCTGGCGGATGTGCTCGAGACGCGCCGTCAGCGCCTAGGTGCTGCGATGGCTTCGATGATCGGGTCGGATCAGGTCGATCTGGAGATGCTCGATCAGCGTGGTCGGCGTGCCTGGGATACCTATACGGCGCGCTTGGGCGATGCGCTCGATGCGGCCGCGTGCCGCCCGTGCCTGAACGATCCAACGTTTATGGTCGAGCGTCGCGAGTCGGAGCTTGCCCTGACCGCTGACCGCCTGTCGGGCGCCATTGCGCGCTCGGTCGGGGTGTTCCGTTCGAACTATGAGCGCCTGCCCGAGCGCTTGGTCGCAAGCACCTCGGGGCTCGATGGCAAGCGCCATGCGCTCACGCTCGCGAGTTCCCGTCTGGAGCAACAGGGACGCACGATGTTGAGCAAACCCGCGTCCGACTTGGGTCGCGCAGCGGCCTCGCTCGATGCCCTGTCACCGCTCAAAGTGCTTGCCCGCGGCTACTCCATCGCATACAGCGATGGCGGCGTGGCTACGAGCGCTAAGACTTTTAAGCCCGGTGACGCCATCCGCGTGCGTATGGCGGATGGTAACGTGGCAGCAACCGTCGATACGGTTGAGTAGACCGCGTTTCATTGTGATAGACCTTTAGGAAAGGAAACAGATATGGCAGAGAAGACCCCGGTCGAGCAGCTTACGTACAAGCAGGCCTCGCAGGAGCTGGAGCTCATTATCCGCAGCCTGGAGTCGGGCGACATGGAGCTCGAGGAATCGCTCGAGAGCTACACCCGCGGCGTCGAGCTTCTCAAGAGCCTGCGTACCCGCCTGACTGATGCCGAGCAGAAGGTCTCGGTGCTCCTTAAGGACGTCGACGGCAACGACGTGCTCGCCGACGGCGAAGCCGCCAACACCGACGACAACCTCTCGTTCTAGCCATCCCGACCAAATATAATTACCTTGGTCTGTGAGAAAGGAACCAACTATGTGCGATTGCATCTTCTGCAAAATTGCCAACCACGAGATCCCCTCGACCGTTGTCTATGAGGACGACCAGGTCATCGCCTTCGACGACCTCAATCCCCAGGCGCCGGTCCATACGCTCGTGATCCCCAAGAAGCACTACAGTGACATTGCCGACAACGTACCTGCCGAGACCATGGGCGCCGTGGCTCACGCCATCCAGGAGGTCGCTAAGGCCAAGGGCTTGGAGGACGGTTTCCGCGTCATCTCCAACATGGGCGTCAACGCCGGCCAGACCGTCATGCACTTCCACATGCACGTTCTCGGTGGCAAGAACCTGGGCGAGAACCTCATCTGAGGGCGCGTAGGCCGTCGACTTGGCTGCCTTTGGAGTAATCTATGCAGCTTTCTCAACTCGAATACCTTCAAGCTGTAGCGAACTATGGCGGCGTGCGCAAAGCAGCTCGCGCCGTTCACGTGAGTCCGCAGGCCGTTTCGTCGGCAATAAAAAAGTTGGAATCTGAGTATCAGATTGTTTTGCTCGACCGATCGGCGGGGGAGGCTGTTTTGTCTCCGGCGGGCAGAGAATTTGCGCGTCGTGCACGCGTGATCCTGGCGCAAGTCGACGATCTCAAAAAGTACGCTCAATCGGGGAACGGCGGCGTTTCGCCCGACGGCCATTTCCGTCTTTACGCCCCTGTCATCACGGGCGGGGGCTCCTTTTTTCCGAAAACTGGTACGACTCGTTTGAAAGCTCGCACCCTCAGATTCATCTTGATGTGTGGCATCAGCCAACGGCAACATGCTTTGAATCACTTATACTTGGAATTTCGGACGCGGCTATCTCGTTTGAGGAACCACGGGACAGCGTCCTTTCTTCAAAATATATGGGTGAAAAGGAGCTCAGGGTTCTTTCATGCCCAGCTGGTCATCAATCTGTTGACGCTATGACCATTCGTGAGTTACTGGGCGGCAGGCTCGCTGTTCCCATCAATTTGTCACCCTGTCTCAATGCAATCAATCAATGTCCCGAAGCTCAGCTGGTTAATTTCCGCTTTCGCGATGTCGAATACGGAAGCAGGGCGCAGGCCGAGTTTCTTCAAGCCGGGGGATTGATATTGAGTTTTTCTGGCTCTTCTCTCGCATCAGATGGATTGGAAGTGAGCGAGTGCTCCATTGAAGCCTCACATGACGTAGCCTTGCCCATCTACTTTTGCTATCGACAAAATGCCTGGACCGATCGACACCAGACGGTATTTCTTCACCTATTGCGTCATCTCGCTTCGTGAGGCCATTTGGCCTCGTGTCGTCAAGTGAATGTTGACGCCCTGCAACACATAGCTGACAGCTTTGCCCTCATGCTTTTCCAAGATTTCGATTTAGATTGCTGACTCTTGGAGGGCGGAGCATGAAAAACCGTACGGTTTTGCTTTATATGACGTTCGTTTTTCTGTCGAACTTCAGCACCATTTTGTATTTTCTAACTGTCTACCTTGAGTTCGTCGGGCTTTCGATGGTAGCGATTTCTAGCATGATGATTGCATATCAAGTGAGCAAGTTTATCCTTGAAGTTCCCACTGGCTATATTGCCGATAGGTTTGGACGAAAGGTGAGCGGCCTCGTTGGCATTGTGGGAATGCTTGGATACTACGCCGCCCTGCTTCTCGTCCGTTCCCCTCTGCTTTTAATCGGTGCGTTCGCTCTCAAAGGTTTTGCCGTTGCATGTCTGAGCGGATCCATAGAAGCGATTTACATTGACAGCGTCTCTCAGGACCAGCTCGTAAGACTTAATGTCGTTGAGCGATTTGTTTTCTATGCCTCTTATGCCATCTCCGCTTGCGTGGGTGGTTTCATTTCGTCTGTCGGTGCATATCTCATTGGTCTTTCGGCAGATATCATCGCAATGGTGTTGGCGTTGGTTGTCGTTGTCTGCATTCCTGAGATGCGAAGAGGGGACACTACAGCGACATCTGAGCGTGGAATTAGCCCGAAGATGATCGGTGCCGCTATTGCGCGTAACGGCATTCTTCGTTCAGCGTTCATCATGGACTGCTCTCAGGCATTTGCTTTTGTCGCCCTGGAAGACTTTTTCTCACTGCTGCTTGCGGGTCGCGGAATGAATGCCGTCGCTTCGGGTGCGACCATTGCGGTCCAGCTCCTTGCCTCGGCCTCCATGGGGCTTATTGTGCCCAGTGTGATTGCTCATGTCGACAAGGGCCGTTTTGCGCGTATTTGCGGCATCATTCGCTTAGTATTGACAGCTTTGTTTTTGATCCCCCTTACTCCGGCTAATTTGCTGCCCGTGTTCTATGTGCTGCAGACGGTTGCGTACTCGTTGTTTGCCCCAATCAAATACTCAGTTTTCCAAAATGCTGCCGATTCATCGATGCGCTGTTCACTGATTTCGGTTCAAAGCCAGATGGTGGCGGTGGGTGCTGTTCTTTTCTATCTGCTCAACTCTGTGCTGAGTAGCGTTGCGGGCATTCGAGTCGTATTGCTTGTTGCGCTCGGGATTTCTTCCCTGGTGTATATCCCCGCGCTATTTCGTCTTACAGGTCAAAGGCCATGAGTATTTAGGCACCGATAACTTATATATCAACGCAATAAACCCGAGCGCGAGGGCGTTTGGGTTTATTATTGAAGCGTATGTAACCTGGCGGCGCCACACCGCCTGTTAGTAGGGAGACACATGAACGTTCTGGTCGTCAACGCAGGATCTTCGACCCTTAAGTATCAGGTCATCGATACCAAGTCCCACAAGGTGTCCGCAAAGGGCTCCTGCGAGCGCGTCTGCTTTACCGGCGGTACCTTCACCCATGCTGCCAACGGCTCCAAGAAGGTGACCGAGAACATCGAGTTCCCCGACCACAAGGTCGCCATCGAGGCTGTCCTGAAGGACCTCGAGGCCAACGGCGTCAAGATCGAGGGCATCGGTCACCGCATCGTTCAGGGCGGTTGGTACTTTGGCGATTCCTCCCTCGTCGACGAGGACGTTCTCGCCAAGATTCGCGAGGTCGCCCCGCTAGCGCCGCTGCACAACAACCCCGAGGCCAACGTTATCGAGTACTGCCTGGAGCAGTATCCCGACCTGCCCAACGTTACGGTCTACGACACCGCTTTCCACTTCAACATGCCCGAGGTCGCCAAGACTTACGCCCTTCCCAAGGATGTTTGCGACAAGCTGCACATCCGTAAGTACGGCGCCCACGGCACCAGCTACCGTTACATCTCCAAGAAGGTCGACGAGATGACCAACGGCGAGGCCCGCAAGGTCGTCGTGTGCCACATCGGTTCCGGTGCTTCCCTGTGCGCCATCGAGGACGGCAAGTGCATGGACACCACCATGGGCCTCACGCCGCTCGACGGCGTCATGATGGGCACCCGCTGCGGCTCCATCGACCCGGCTACCGTGTGCTACCTGCAGCGCGAGGGCGGCTACACCTTCGACGAGGTCGACGAGATGATGAACAAGAAGTCCGGCCTTTTGGCTGTGACCGGCGGCAAGACCAACGACTGCCGCAACGTCGAGGAGCTCGCCGCTGCTGGTGACCCCGAGGCTCAGCTTGCCTTCGACATGTTCGTCTACAAGATTGCCGCCAAGGCTGCCGAGATGGCCACTTCCATGTGCGGCATGGACACGCTGGTCTTCACCGCTGGCATCGGTGAGCACGCTCCGGCCGTTCGCGCCGGCGTTGCCGACCGTCTGGCCTTTATGGGCGTCAAGATGGACCATGCCCGTAACGCCCTGCGTGGCGACGGCGCTTGGTGCCTGTCTGCCAAGGATTCCAAGGTCAAGATCTTCGTCATTCCCACGGACGAGGAGTTCATGATCGCTTCTGACGTCGAGCGCATCGTCAACGGCAAGTAATTGCAAGAGGGGAGGGGCTGGACGACCGAGCGCCGTTCGGCCCCTCTTTTGTGCTCGTTGGGCGATATGCTTGATAGCTATTTATCAAGTTGTGATAACTTCTTATTAAAATGCGGCCGCCTTAAGGGGTCTGCGTCGACCGTATTGCACTGCAAAGGAGTCTCATGAACGTACTTGTTGTCAACGCCGGCAGCTCAAGCCTTAAATATCAGCT
This sequence comes from uncultured Collinsella sp., assembly GCA_902489955.1. GTDB lineage: Bacteria > Actinomycetota > Coriobacteriia > Coriobacteriales > Coriobacteriaceae > Collinsella. Next base: position 11,261 of record CABUBY010000025.1, read on the forward strand.
TTTGGATACCGTTACCCGCGAGGTTTTCGCCAAGGGCAACTGCGAACGTATCGGTTCGGACATGGGCATCTTTGGCCACTCCGAGAACGGTGGCGCCAAGCAGACCGAGGAGGTCCCTTTCCCCGATCATCGCTCTGCTATCGCTCGTGTGCTCGAGGAGCTCGAGAAGACCGACTTTACGATTGATGGCATTGGGCATCGCATCGTTCAGGGCGGCTGGCACTTCGATGATTCCGCGGTCGTCGACGACGAGGTCATGGCCAAGATTCTCGAGGTGGCACCGCTTGCTCCGCTGCACAACTACGGCGAGGCCGCAGCAATCGAATATTGCCGCGAGAAGTATCCGGAGCTGCCCAACGTGGCCGTCTTCGACACCTCGTTCCACATGACCATGCCCGAGGTTGCCTACACCTACGCGCTGCCCAAGGACGTGTGCGACAGGTACCACGTGCGCAAGTACGGCGCCCACGGTACGAGCCACCGCTACGAGTGGATGATGGCCAAGGAGATCCTGGGCTCGCGCTGCCACCGCCTGCTTTCGTGCCATCTGGGCAACGGTGCTTCGCTTGCCGCCATTGAGGACGGCGTGTGCCGCGATACCACGATGGGCCTCACGCCGCTCGATGGCCTGATGATGGGCACCCGTTGTGGTTCCATTGACCCGGCCACCGTGTGCTACCTGCAGCGCGAGGGCGGATACAGTTACCAGGAAGTCGACGACATGATGAACAAGCGGTCTGGTCTGCTTGCCATCTCGGGTATCTCCAACGACGCCCGCGACATCCGTACGCGCGCCTCCGAGGGCGATGAGCGCTGCCTGCTCGCCTTCGATATGTTCGCATACAAGGCCATGCAGCAGGCCGGTTCCATGATCGCCTCCATGGCGGGCGTGGACACCATCACCTTTACCGCCGGCATCGGCGAGAACGACTGGTCGATCCGCAAGGCCTTCTGCGACTGCTTTGAGTGGCTGGGCGTACGCATCGACAACAACAAGAACCGCGAGGCTGTGGGCAACGGCCCGCAGGTTATCAGTGCCGCCGGTTCCGCCGTCACGGTCATGGTCATCCCCACCGACGAGGAATACATGATCGCCCACGACGTCGAGCGTCTGACCAAGAACAACTAACGCGCGCATTTGCAAGTAAACAAAAGGCCTCCAAAGCAACAGCTTCGGAGGCCTTTTTGCTAGCAGGCGGAAATACCAGTCCCAAAGTGACCATCGCCAGTAACGCCTGCACTCCCAGCAACGGCACCCGGCCATCCAGATCTTCAGCCTCAGCTCGTAGCCAAGCCGCCGTCCACTCCAGATGCCCTAATTGCTACGTAGCGGTAGAAGGCCGTACGGGCTAACCCCTGAAAACAATCCGCAGACCAGAAACGCCCCCGTTCGTAGCTCACCGAAGGAGCAGAACGGGGGCGTTTCATTGGTCGAGGACGTTTTCAGGGGTTAGCCCGTACGGCCTTCGGGCGAGTGCGTACGCTACTCAGCCATCTGAGCCTGGACGGCGGTGATGGCCACGACACCCACGATGTCGTCGGCAGAGCAGCCGCGCGAAAGGTCGTTGACCGGCTTGGCGATGCCCTGCAGGATGGGGCCGTAGGCGTCAGCACCGGCGAAGCGCTGGACCAGCTTGTAGCCGATGTTGCCGGCCTCGAGGTCGGGGAATACGAGCACGTTGGCCTTGCCGGCGACAGAGGAGCCGGGAGCCTTGAGCTGGGCGACGGTGGGGACGATGGCGGCGTCGAGCTGCAGGTCGCCGTCGATGGCGAGCTCGGGAGCCTTCTCCTTGCAGAACTTCACGGCTTCCTGGACCTTCTTGGCGACCTCGCCGCCAGCGGAGCCCATGGTGGAGTAGGAGAGCATGGCCACGTGCGGCTCAACGTTGCCCATGAAGGTGGACCAGGAGTGAGCGGAGGCGATGGCGATCTCGGAGAGCTCGTCGGAGGACGGGTTGATGTTGAGGCCGCAGTCGGCGAAGATCAGCGTGCCGTCGGTGCCGAACTGCGGGGTGTCGGTGCACATCACGAAGAAGGCCGAGACCAGCTTGGTGCCCGGGGCGGTCTTGAGGATCTGAAGCGCGGGGCGCAGGGTGTCGGCGGTGGAGTGGCAGGCGCCGGAGACCAGGCCGTCGGCATCGCCCATCTTGACCATCATGGTGCCAAAGTAGGTGGCGTCCATCACCTGGGCGCGAGCCTGCTCGATGGTAACGCCCTTCTTGGCGCGGAGCTCGGCAAACTTCTGCGCGTACTCCTCGTGCTTCTCGGCATTGCGCGGGTCGATGACGGTAGCGCCGGGAACGTTGATCTCGTCGGGGTTGCCCAGGATGACGATCTTTGCCAGGCCCTCCTCGATGATCTTGGTGGCCGCGACGATAGTGCGCGGATCCTCGCCCTCGGGCAGGACGATCGTCTTAAGGTCGGCCTTGGCGGCAGACTTCATACGGTTTAGGAAATCGCTCATGTTACTCCTTACAAGCGTTTCGCTAAGCTCCAGGCGCCCGGCTGTTCACGAATAAACCCGCTGCTAGCGGGTCTACCTTTCAATTATGTTCGCCGCTGTGCTTGAGCTTTCCTTGTGTGGCAAGCTCATTATAGGACGCATTAGCGCTATAATCGCTCTGATAAATATGTCTCGAAGAATGTTCGAGAAAAGCCCAGCTAACGAGCCCGTGGCTTTTGACAAGGAGTATCGATGCAGATTACCTCAGGCCTGCCTGAAGGCTTTAACGCCGGCGCGTACGACATGATTGTCGTCGGTGCTGGATATGCCGGTGCCGTTTGCGCCCGCCGTCTTGCCGAGACCATCGGCTATCGTGTTGCCGTTTTGGAGCGCCGTAGCCACATTGCGGGCAATGCCTATGACTGCACTGACGAGGCCGGAATCCTGATCCACGAGTACGGTCCGCATATCTATCACACCTTTAACGAGCGCGTGCACAATTTCCTGTCGCGCTTTACCAAGTGGACGGATTATCAGCACAAGGTGCTCGCCAACATCAACGGTACCCTTATGCCCGTGCCCTTCAACCATGCGAGTCTCAAGCTCGCCTTTGGTGACGAGCGCGGCGAGGAGCTGTATCAGAAGCTCGTGGAGACCTTTGGTAAGGATGTCAAGGTGCCCATTATGGAGCTGCGTAAGAAGAACGACCCCGACTTGGCCGAGGTCGCCGATTACGTCTACGAGAACGTCTTTTTGCATTACACCATGAAGCAGTGGGGCCAGACGCCCGATCAGATCGACCCCTCGATCACCGGCCGCGTTCCCGTCTTTGTGGGCGATGATGACCGCTACTTCCCGCAAGCTCCCTTCCAGGGCATGCCGCAGGAGGGCTACACGGCGCTCTTTGAGCACATGCTCGACCACGACCTGATCGACGTGTTCTGCGACGTGGACGCCCGCGATCTCTTTGAGATCGATGAGACCACCGTCAAGGTCGACGGCAAGGTCTACGGCGGCGAGATTGTCTATACCGGTCCGCTCGACGAGCTGTTCAACCTCGACCTGGGCGCTCTGCCGTACCGCACGCTCGATATGAAGTTCGAGACGCTCGATATGGACCAGTTCCAGCCCGTGGGCACCGTCAACTACACCACGAGCGAGGACTACACGCGTATCACCGAGTTCAAGAACATGACCGGTCAGGTCCTGCCCGGCAAGACCACCATCATGAAGGAGTACTCCAAGGCCTATACGCCCGGCTCGGGCGAGACACCGTACTACGCCATTCTTGAGCCCGAGAACCGTGAGCTCTATGAGCGCTATCTTGAGCGCGTCCAGAACCTGACGAACTTCCACCCGGTGGGTCGTCTGGCCGAGTATCGTTACTACGATATGGACGCTGTGACCAATTCCGCCCTCGATCTTTCGGATGAGATTATCGCCTGCCATGCATAAAGTCATAACATTCGGTATTCCCTCGTATAACGCCGCCAAGGACATGGACCATTGCATCACCTCCATCTTGGAGGGGAGCAATTACGCCACCGATATCGAGATTATCGTGGTGGACGACGGCTCCAAGGACGAGACGGCCGATAAGGCCGATGAGTGGGAGGCGCGTTATCCCGGTATCATTCGCGCGGTACACCAGGAGAACGGCGGCCACGGTATTGCCGTCCTTTCGGGTCTGCGCGAGGCACAGGGCACCTACTACAAGGTTGTCGACTCGGATGACTGGCTTGACGGCGCTGCCCTTTCGACTATGCTGTCGATTCTGCGTGGCTTTGAAGAGCGTGATCAGCGCGTTGACCTGTTTATCTCGAACTACGTGTACGAGAAGGTTTACGAGGGCACGCATACCGCTATTGGCTACAAATTTGCCCTGCCGCGCAAAAAGATCTTTTCCTGGGATCAGATCGGTCATTTTCGCCTGGACCAGAACCTGCTCATGCACAGCCTGTGCTATCGCACGGATGTGCTGCGCGAGTCCAATCTTCCCATGCCGCCGCACACGTTCTATGTGGACAACATCTACGCCTACGTGCCGCTGCCGCGTTGCAAGACCATGTACTACGCCGACATCGACCTCTACCGCTACTTTATCGGTCGCGAAGGTCAGAGCGTCAACGAGGCAACGATGGTCAAGCGTCTGGACCAGCAGTTCCGTGTTACGCGTATCATGATGGAGTCGTACCACCTGTACAGCGATGTCGAGTCGTCGCGCCTGCGTTCGTACATGATGGGCTACTTCACCATGATGATGGCGATCTGCTCGGTGCTCACCAAGCTTTCCGAGGAAGATTGCGCCGACGAGCGCCTAAAGATGCTGTGGAATGATTTGAAGGCCTACGACGAGCGCATGTATCGTCGTGCCCGCTACGGCGTGGTCGGGTTCTTCACCAATCTGCGCGGACGGGCCGGAGACAAAACCACGCTCGGCCTATACCGTCTTGCCTCTAAGATCTTCAAATTCAACTAACTGTTGAGTAATCGCTGCTGATAGGTTGACTGGGCCCCTTGGCCTTTAGTTTGCTACTGCGAACAGTCCTGCTCGCACGGAAAGCACATTAAGTGCTTTCCGGCTCGTGCGGAACTTGTATCAAACTAAAGGCCAAGGGGCCTCTGCTATAAGAATCGATTGTCAGGCTGCCTGAATTTGAAGATCTTCGACGCGCGGTACACAGGGGCCTGGGCTGAAAAGAATCTGGTTGGTAGGTTGCCCGGTGGGGCTTGGTTATGTTTGTCGCGAGTTCCGCACGAGCCGAAGAACACTTAATGTGTTCTTCGTGCGAGCCAGGACTGTAGAGCAGCAAACATAACCAAGCCCCACCGGGCAACCGGTCAGGTTAGGCTACTTCGCGGCGCCGGGGATGCCGTGGGAGGTTTTGGCGGTTTTGGCTCCGTTTACGATGGCGGTCTGTAGGGCCCTTACGGCGAGCATGCCCAGTAAGTCTAGGGGAACGGCGGCGCTTGCCTGGGCGCCCAGTTTGCCGCTGGCGAGGGTGTAGATGGTGTCGCCGTCGTTGGTGGTGTGTGTGGGACGGATGGCGTGTGCGTAGGCGTCTGCGGCCATCTGGGAGACCTTGGTGGCTTGTGCCTTAGTGAGTTCCACGTTGGTGACGATGCAGCTGATGGTGGTGTTGGTGCGGTCGAGCGGCATCTGCATGGATCCGGCGGCGGCAAAGGCTGCGAGT
>CABUBY010000026.1 GCA_902489955.1 uncultured Collinsella sp.
GCGTCGCTGTTCTTTTGCTGGCAGCTGGCGATCGCGGCGTTTTGGAGCGTTCCCGTGGCCTTTGCCGTGCTGTATCTAACACGCGGCCCCATGGCTCCGGTGTTCGATCGCGTGCGTGCCGAGAAGGTCAAGGTTACCGAGGCTATTCAAGAGACGCTCGACTGCGTTCGCGAGATCCGCGCCACCAACCAGGAGGCCCATTATCTTGAGGGGCTCAACGCCGTGATCGATGCCGAGGAGCATGAGACCACCAAGGGCGAGCTCGCTAACGGGCTTTTGGTCAACTCCGCCTTTGCTATCCTGCGTCTGGGCATTGCCACCACGCTGGTCACGGGCGCCGCGATGGTCGCCTCCGGGCAGGTCGACTTTTTGGTGATGTTTGCCTTCCTGCTTATGGTGAGCCGTATCTATGCGCCGTTTGACCAGGCGTTAATGTTAATGTCCGAGCTGTTCGCCGCCGAGTCGTCTGCCAAGCGCATGCGTTCCATCATGGAAGAGCCTGTGGCGCGGGGCAGCGAGAAATTTGAGCCCGCGGGCCACGATGTGGTGTTCGATCACGTGGCATTTGGCTATGGTGCGGGCGAGGACGGACGCGCCGGCGAGAAAGTTCTTACCGATGTGAGCTTTACCGCCAAGGAAGGCGAGGTCACGGCACTGGTCGGTCCTTCGGGCTCCGGTAAGTCTACGGTGAGCCGCCTGGCCGCGCGCTTTTGGGATGCCACTGCGGGCAAGGTTACCATGGGCGGTGTGGATGTTGCGAGCGTCGATCCCGAGGTGCTTCTGCGCGACTACGCCATTGTGTTCCAAGACGTGCTGCTCTTTGACGACACGGTGATGGGAAACATCCGCCTCGGGCGTCGTGATGCCACCGATGGGGAAGTGCTTGCGGTCGCGCGTGCCGCCAACTGCGACGAGTTTGTGAGTCGTATGCCGCAGGGCTACGACACCATGATCGGCGAGAATGGCTCCAAGCTGTCCGGCGGCGAGCGCCAGCGCATCTCTATCGCCCGCGCGCTGCTCAAAGACGCGCCCATCGTGCTGTTGGACGAGGCGACGGCAAGCTTGGATGTAGAGAACGAGACCGTGGTACAGCAGGCACTCTCCCGTCTGCTTGCAGGTAAGACGGTTATCGTTATTGCCCACCGTATGCGTACGGTGGAAAATGCCGACAAAATCGTTGTGCTCAAGGATGGTGTGGTTGTCGAGCAGGGTGTTCCGGCGCAGCTCAAGGCGGCAGGCGGAGAATTTGCCCGTATGGTCGCACTGCAAAAGGAAGCGGCGGCCTGGCAGCTGTAGGAAAGGGGTAAAGGGACTGTCCCAAAATGTGACAAAGGGGCAGTCCCTTTGTCATATTGAGTTCACCCCCATAGTTTCCAAAAAGTTAACCATTGTTGAACTTAATAGTTAGATAAACTAAACTATTTTCCAAAAGTGTGCTCGAGCAAACTTATTTACTCGGGTGCTGAGGCACCGTGCCGCAGTTGTTGCGGAAAAGGGAGAGACATCATGAAGAAGTCGACGTTCAATACCCTGCTTGTCGGTGGCGGTTTTCTGCTTGGCACGGCCGGCATCAAGCTGCTCACCAGCGCTCCGGTAAAGAATGCCTGCGTGCAGGGCATCGCGTGCGGTATGCGCGTCAAGAACTGCTACCAGGACATGGTCGAGCAGGCCAAGGCCAATGTCGATGACATGGTTGCCGAGGCTGCCTACATCAACCAGAGCGAGGCCGCTGCTGACGAGGCAGCCGAGTAACGCTCCCAGGCACAAACTATGAGATTCTCGATTATTAGCGAGATCCCCGGCAGGACCCGTCTTCAATTGGCGGGTCCTGTGCCAGAGAGCGATCTCGATGCACTTCTTAAGCTCAGCGGCGATATCGACGGCGTGCGCAAGGTGCGCGTGTATGGCCGCATTGGCCAGATGGCGCTGGAGTACGACGAGCCACGCCGCGCGAGCGTGCTCGACGCCTTGGGCGCACTCGATGCTCAAGCTATCGCCGACGCCAAGTCGGGCTACGTGATGCAACTCGAGCCGCGCAAGCACAAACTCGTTATGGACCTGGCGACACTCGTCGGCGCCCACTACGCGCGCCGCTGGTTCTTGCCGACGCCCCTGCGTGCGGTGTTTGCCGTGGCCGGTTACATGGCATTTTTGCGCGCTGCCCTTCATGAGCTGGCTCAGCCGCGCCTGACCGTTCCCGTGCTCGACGCTTCGGCCATCGGCATTTCGTTCGTCAAACGCGACGTCGATACCGCGGGCCAGACGATGTTCCTGCTCAACGTGGGCGAGCTGCTCGAGGACTACACCCGCGCCATGAGCGAAAACGAGCTCATCAACTCGCTGCTTGATGTGCCCGACAAGGCGCAAAAGGTCGTCGGCGACACCGAGGTAAGCGTTGCCGCGACCGAGCTTGAGCCCGGCGACTTGGTCGCCGTGCGCACCGGCATGTCCATCTGCATCGACGGCGTGGTCGAGCAGGGGAGCGCTATGGTCAACCAGGCGACCCTGACCGGCGAGCCGCTGGCCGTCGAGCGAAGCGTGGGCGACGACGTGTTCGCCGGTACCGTCGTGGAAGACGGCGGCATCTTGGTGCGCGTGCGCGCCAATACGGCTCAGACCAAGCTCCGCTCGATCGTCTCGCTCGTACAGACGGCCGATTCGCTCAAGTCCGAGGGCCAGTCGCACATGGAAGACCTCGCCAACAAGATTGTCCCGTGGAACTTCCTGCTCGCGGGCCTGGTTGCGCTTACCACCCGCAGCCTCATCAAGACCTCGGCGGCACTGATGGTCGACTACTCGTGCGCACTCAAGCTCACGGGTTCCGTCGCCGTCATGACTGCCATGAGCGACGCCGCTAAGATGGGCGTCATGGTCAAGGGCGCGAAGTACTTTGAGTCGTTTGCCAAGGCCGACACCATTGTGTTCGATAAGACCGGCACGCTCACCGAGGCGCAGCCGCGTCTTGCCTGCGTGCTCACTACCGATGGCTGGAGCGAGGATGAGGTCCTGCGTCTTTCCGCTTGCTTGGAGGAGCATTTTCCGCATCCGGTGGCGCGCGCCGTGGTCAACGCCGCCCGCGAGCGCGGGCTCGAGCACCGCGAGCGCCATGCCGCCGTCGAGTACATCGTGGCGCACGGCATCGCTTCGTCCATCGAAGGGCGTCGCGCTATTATCGGCTCGGCACACTTTGTGTTTGAGGATGAGGGTGCGCAGCTCGAGTCCGACATTAAGGAGCGAATTGAGTCCCAGATGCAGGGCCTGTCGCCGCTGTATCTTGCGGTCGACGGTAAGGTCGTCGGCGTGCTCGGTATCGAGGACCCGCTTAAGCCCGGAGTGCGCGAGGCCATCGCCGATCTGCATGCGCTGGGTGTCAAGCATGTCGTTATGCTCACGGGCGATTCCGAGCGCACGGCCGAGCGCATTGCTCGCGCGGCTGGTGTCGATGAGTTTAAGGCCGAGCTGCTGCCCGAGGACAAGTACGCCTATGTGGAGCGGATTAAGCGCGAGGGGCGCCACGTTGCCATGGTGGGCGACGGCGTCAACGATTCGCCGGCGCTCGGTTTGGCCGACGTGGGCCTGGCCATGGGTGGCGGAAGCGACATCGCCAAGGAGGTCGCCGACATCATCCTGACCGATACGGATCTGGCCGCGATCGTGCGCCTGCGCCGCATGAGCCAGGGGCTTATCGACCGTCTGACGAGTTCGTATTCCAAGGTGATGCTTACCAACTCAGCGCTGTTGGCATTGGGTATTACCGGCATGATCACTCCGCAGGCGTCGTCACTGCTGCACAACGGCTCAACGATCGCCTACAGCCTGGGCAACGCAAAGGCTTACCTGCGCTAGCAGACGTGTTCGCGCACGTTATCTGGCCTGCGCCCAGACGGCATCGGTGTCGTCCGGGCGCAGGCCTTTTGCATTTGACCATTTGCTAGCTTCTTTATATATTGTTGCTAGCAAGGCTAGCAATTGAAGAGAGGGGTTCGGCGTGGGTGCTGTTAGCGGCATGGCGCAGGTGAACGTTCGCGTGGATCGCCAGGTCAAGAACCGTGCCGAGGAGGCGCTGCGGCTTTCGGGCGGGTCGCTGCCCGAGCTCATCAAAAAGGTGGTGGCCAAGGTCGCGCAGGGTGGCGGGCAGTGCGAGGAAGTGCTTGCGGCCGTCGACGACCGGCAGCAGGCCGTCGCGCGCGATACTCCGTTCGCCGCATCATGGGCGGCGGCTGATCAGCTTTACGCGGACCTGGGCATCGCTACGTCGTCCGTGTCCGACGATCGCGATTGGGACGCAATCTATTCCGAAGCCATGGATGAGCATTATCGCCAAAAGGGGATGATCCAGTGAGTGGGGCGCCTCTCAAGATCATGGTGGACGCCAACGTATGGGTCGATTCGTTTTGCGTTGACCATGCCGAGTCGCTTGCCGCGCGTGCGTTTATTGGGCAGGCGACGGAGACGGGGGCGTTGCTGTTCTTTCCGGTTCATATCGCCAAGGACGTGCTGTACGTTGTCCAACACGAGCTGAAGCGTAGCGTTCTTGCCAGCGGGGGAGCGCTTGACGAGGCGTCTGCCCGTGCAATTGGCGATGCGACGTTGGCGTTTGTGCGGAACATGACCGAAAACGCCACGGCCGTGGGTGCGGATGCGTCGGACCTTTGGCTGGCCGACAAATACTTAGCGCTCCATCGCGATTACGAGGACAACTTGGTGCTCGCCGCGTGTAAGCGCGCGCAGGTCGATTACTTGGTAACTAACGATCGCAAGCTGCTCGAACATGCCGATCTTGCAGCAAAGACACCTCGTCAAATGATGCCGATTCTGGCCTTGGCCGAACGCGGCGGCGCGGCTATCGGTTGACGCGAACTGTTTGCGGGCCTCTTGGACGACGATGCGCCAAGGGGCCCGCGTCTGCTATTTACAAAAGCTCGGCCTTGATGGTGGGACTTTCTGCGAGCTGCTCGGCTGCCTTTTCGTCGGAGCTGTCGAGTGCTGCCAGGCTGCGGTAGACCCACTCGTTGACCTGGGTGTTCTTGACGCCTGCGGTCTGCATAAGGGCGCCTACCTCGCGGATTGCTGCGAGCAGATCGGCTTTGGGACCCGCGAGCTCGACCTCGACGCCGTGGTAGGCGGTCACGCCGCGGTTTTCGCTCACGTGGTCGATAAAGCCCTCGACGGTCTCAAGCTGCTGGGCGAGAGCTGCATCATCGTCAGCGTCCAGCGCAACAAGGGCGTTCGAAACCGTGAGGGCGGGATGTCCGCAGGGGACAAAGCCTTCGATGACATCCATAGCTTCGGTAATGGTTGAGCCCAGGCCTGCGAGGGCATTGACAAGTTGCTGCTTGGTATCCATAACGGTCCTTTCGACGGGTCAATTTTGCTTGGCGAAAATATACGTGACGCGATCGGTAGCAAAAGTGCGAAGTGCGGCGCACATTGGGGTCTTCACAGCTCGTGCATAGAACAGCTGTCCGCTTTCAGAACGTGGTAAGATAACACTCCACAAGCGGGGCTCGCCCTGCATGTTCCTTGAAAAGTCGACGGGTGTTGGGCGCTCGTGCCCAATGCCATCCAGACTTTCCCAACATTCGGGGGCGACTGGTTTCGACACGATAGCTCTGAGAGAGGAAGCAAGCCGAGGTCTCCTCGCCTCGTTAAACAGGGGTACCGTCAAATTGAATTGACAACAACTCTTCTTTTGAGCCTATGGCTCTCGCTGCTTAATTTATAGCGGCGCGTCAACCCGGTGATTTCCCCGACACCGGTGCGACGTCATGTTAGGGGAATGCTCCTGCGCACGTAATCGGTATGGCGCAGGCTAAGATCGAACCGGTTGGGATGCTGCGAGCGTGTCGCTGCGCGCAAAGCGTCCGAGACAAAACCAGCGACTGAGCTTGGAGATGCCAATCAGGGGGCTTTCGTGGACCGGAGTTCGATTCTCCGCGCCTCCACCATAAGTAACAGGCAGGTAGATATTCGTATCTACCTGCCTTTTTATTTCTAGTTCGTACCGCGGAGAATCGAACTCTATGCAGGGCGCGGGCGTAAAGAAAACGCCTGAGCGTTTTTAGCCCGCGGGCGAGGGCGGCGGCAGCCGACCGAAGCCGGTGCGGATTTGCGAAGCAAATACGCAGATTCTCCGCGCAAACTATCAGCTCAATTTGGATGCGATGTTTATCGAATCTCAGCCGGCCATGCGCCGCATCAACGGATCCCCCCCGTACCGCGGAGAATCGAACTCTGTGCAGGGCGCGAGCGTAAAGAAAACGCCTCAGTGACGCAGAGTGGGACGCGCTTTCCCAATGGCGGCCCAGGCGGAAAGCCCATCCCAGAATCCGCGCTCAGACTGGGATGTAGTTTCCGGATGATGCCTCAAGCGGAAACTGCGACCCGGAATCGAGCCGTAGAGTGGGATATGCTTTCCCAATGGCAGCTCAAGCGGAAAGTACATCCCGGAATCCTCGTTCGGAATGGGATGCAGTTTCCAAATGAATGGCTAGCGGAAAGTTCATCCCGGAATCCGCGCTCAGAACGGGACGCGCTTTCCCAGCGGAGGTCCAAGCGGAAAGCGCATCCCGGAATCTCGCCTCAAACTGGGACACACTTTCCGCTTCACCTGCCGCCTTGAAAAACCTGCGCGCTCGCCATCCCAAAACTGGGTAGAAGAAGGCCAAAACGCAATCGCAGGAGGTCAACATGACTGCAGAAGATAAGGCAAAGAACGCCGGCAAGGTCGCGCTCGTTTTGGAGGGCGGCAGTTTCCGCGGGCAATTTACCGCAGGCGTGCTCGACGTTCTCATGGAGGCTGGCGTCGAGATTCCGGCGGTCTACGGTGTATCGGCCGGCGCCCTCAACGGCGTGAACTACAAGTCGCACCAGATCGGCCGTGCCAACCGCATCAACCTGGCTTTCTGCAATGACAATCGCTTCATGGGCGCCGCATCGTTTGCGTCCACGGGTTCCATCGTGGGTTACGACTTTATCTTCAACGATGTCCAGGATCGCCTGGATCCCTTTGACAACGAGACGTTCGACGCGAGCCCCATCGAGATGTACGCCGTCGCGACGGACATGCTCTTTGGAACCGCCACGTACCTCCCGGTCAAAAGCGCCGTACTTGACCTCGACGCTGTTCGCGCCTCGACGTCGCTGCCGCTGGTGACGCCGCCGGTCGAGATTGACGGGCACAAATACGTCGACGGCGGCGTAGCCGATTCGGTTCCCATCGAGCATGTGCTCGAGGAGGCGGGCTTCGATCGCGCGGTTGTCATTGTCACGCAGGACCGCTCGTACGAGAAAAAGCCCTACGAGTTTATGCCTGCCGCGCGCGCCCGCTATGCCGACTATCCCTATCTGCTCGAGGCTATCGAGACGCGCCACGACCGCTACAACATGCAGCGCATGCACCTGTGGAAGTATGAGCGCGAGGGCCGTGCGTTGGTCGTCGCTCCGCAAAAGCCGGTCGAGGTCGGTCATGTCGAGCACGATTCGGTAAAGCTTTTGGACCTGTATATACAGGGCCGTCAGGAGGCAAAGCGCCTGCTCGCGGAAATCCAAGAGTTCGTTGAGCGCTAGCGATGGCGAACCCTCAAAAAATGACAACAGCTAAAGAGCTGGAAAATCACGGCTCGTGGATGACATGTGCAGAAACTCTGGTCGGAGCCAAAATACCTGTTGACTCGTACGGCGAGCGGGGTAATATGGACGGGTTACTTGCAGAGCCCCGTGAATCTCTGTAACAACACGTACTGTACATGGAGGAGTCTAAGTGATTTCGAAATCGACTCACTACGCCAAGCAGGGCGAGGTCCAGCGCAACTGGGTTCTCGTCGACGCCGATGGTGCTGTCCTGGGCCGTCTTGCCACCCAGATCGCAATGATCCTGCGCGGTAAGAACAAGCCCCAGTTCACGCCCAACAGCGACTGCGGCGACTTCGTTGTCGTCATCAACGCCGATAAGGTCCAGCTTACCGGTAACAAGGCCGACACGAAGACCTATTATCGCCACAGCGGCTACAACGGCGGCCTCAAGGCTGAGAGCTTCCGCCAGGCTATGGAGAAGCACCCGGAGAAGGTCATCGAGCGCGCCGTTCGCGGTATGCTGCCCAAGACCACCCTCGGCCGTGCCCAGATGACCAAGCTTAAGGTCTACGCTGGTGCCGAGCATCCGCATGCTGCCCAGAACCCCACGAAGATTGAGCTGGAGGCTTAAAGATGGCTGAGAACACCGTTGTCTACCAGGGTACCGGCCGTCGTAAGAACGCCGTCGCCCGCGTCCGTCTCGTCCCCGGCACCGGCAAGGTGACCATCAACAAGCGTGACGCCGAGCAGTATTTCGGCCGTCATCAGCTCGTTGAGAACGCCCTTGCTCCCTTCAAGGTGACCGACACCGCCGGTCAGTTCGACGTTATCGCTCTGTGCGATGGCGGCGGCATCTCCGGTCAGTCCGGCGCTCTGCGCCTGGGCATCGCCCGCGCTCTTCTGAACGCTGGCGACTACCGTGCTGACCTCAAGAAGGCCGGTTTCCTTACGCGCGATGCTCGCGTGGTCGAGCGCAAGAAGTACGGCCTCAAGAAGGCCCGCCGCGCTCCCCAGTTCTCCAAGCGCTAAGGTTTTATCTCCTTTCGAGATACAATGTACAAGCGGGGCCTGCCGATTCCTCGGCGGGTCCCGCTTTTCTTTTTCGACTAGGGTGGGCGGTTGTATATCGCCTGCTAGGGAAGGAGCAATCCTATGCCCCAGAACATCTTCGGTACCGACGGCGTCCGTGGCGTCGCCAATGCCGACCTCTCGTGCGACCTCGCGTTTCGCCTGGGCCGCGCGGCGACCAAGTTCCTTGGTCCGGATATTTGCATCGGCCGCGACACGCGCCTTTCGGGCACCATGCTCGAGAGCGCTCTGACCGCCGGCATTATGGCCGAGGGCGGCCGTCCGCATTGCTGCGGCGTCATTCCCACGCCCGCCGTGGCGCTGCTCACTGTTCAAAACGAGCTCGACGGCGGCATTGTCATCTCCGCTTCGCACAATCCGCCGGAGTTCAACGGCATCAAGTTCTTTAGCCGCAAGGGCATGAAGCTTCCCGATGCTGTCGAGGAAGAGATCAGCGCCTGGGTCATGTCCGAGGAAGCCATGGCTGCCGATACGCTGCCGACCGGTGCCGGCGTTGGCCACATCATCAAGATGAAGGACGCTCGCAAGGCATATGTCGATCATGCCATCGATACGCTTGATGGCCTGAGGCTCGACGGCCTGGTCGTTGCCGTCGACTGCGGCCACGGTGCTTCTTGCCAGACCACGCCCGCCGCGCTGCAGCGCCTGGGCGCCACGGTCCATGCCATCAACACCGATTACTGCGGCACTGACATTAACGTTGAGTGCGGCTCTACGCACCTTGAGCCCCTGCGCGAGCTCGTGCTGCGCACCCATGCTGACATCGGTCTGGCCCACGACGGCGACGCCGACCGCGTACTGTTCGTGGACAGCGAGGGCAATGAGATCGACGGTGACTACATCCTGGCTATCTGCGGTTCTGACCTCGCCGCTCGCGGCAAGCTCGCCAACTCCGAGATCGTTTCGACCGTCATGTGCAACCTGGGCTTCTCCATCGCTATGAAGGAGCAGGGCTTCGAGATGGTCCAGACCGCCGTGGGCGACCGCTACGTTCTGGAGCGCATGCTCGCGGACGGCGCTGTCATCGGCGGCGAACAGTCCGGCCACATCATCTTCCTGGAGCACAACACCACCGGTGATGGCCTGGTGACGGCTCTGCAGCTGCTGGCCGTGCTCAAGCGCACTGGTCGTACCCTCACCGATCTTGCCGGCATCATGAAGAAGTACCCGCAGGTACTCGTCAACGTGCATTCCGACAACAAGGCCGGTCTGGACGATTGCCAGCCCATTTGGGACGCCGTCGCTGCTGCCGAGAAGGAGCTTGACGGCCGCGGCCGCATTCTGGTGCGCCCGAGCGGTACCGAGCCGCTGGTCCGCGTGATGGCCGAGGCCGAGACGCACGAGCTGACCCAGCGCGTTGTCGACGACATCGTCGAGGTTGTCAAGCGCGAACTTCCCTAATGGTCAAAAACCGTTGCCAAGTGGTAAACTGTTAAGGTTATTTTGATTGATTGGTATGTCCGAGGGGGAGCATGTTCACTAAAGTCCTAAGGTCTTTTGGTATGCGTGGTCGAGTCCTTACGCTGGATGCTCCCATCTCGGGCGATGTCATTCCGCTTTCCGAGGTAAACGACCAGACGTTTGCCACCGGCCTTTTGGGCCAGGGCGTGGCGATTCGGCCCACCGGAACGCGTGTGATTGCACCGGCTGATGCCAAGGTCGAGGCCATTTTTCCCACGGGACACGCTGTTGCGCTTAACACGGTCGATGGCTTGGACGTGCTCATCCACGTTGGTTTGGACACTGTTCAGCTCGAGGGCAAGCACTTTACCGTACATGCGCAAGTGGGTGACATCGTCCATAAGGGCGATGTACTCATTGAGTTCGATCGCGAGGCAATTGCTGCCGAGGGCTACGATGTGACGGTTCCCATCTTGGTGTGCAACTCCGTTGAGTTCTCGAGCATCAAGGGCTCCGTTGGCGTGCATGTCGAAGAGATGGACCAGCTCATCGTTGCTCGCGAGCGCTAGCAAGTGCACGTGGCCATTAGCCTACAATTCAAACACGTTTACGGAGGGCGCCCTTGAAAGAGGACGCCCTCCGTGGCAAGATGGGATTTGTCCGAAGCTAAACAGCTTTGGGTCACCGTGGACGGGCAGGGGCCTCGACGCGGCTCGACACGAGACACATACATTACGCGACCTCGCCCTGGTGGCCGCACACGTTGGTTGCGGCCGACGCGGGCCGCGGGCAAGTGCTTGTAAGGGAGCCTTGCCTCTCTTGTACGAGAAAGGACGCGTAATGAAGATCATTAAAGCTAAAGACTACGAGGATATGAGCCGCAAGGCCGCTAATATCATCTCGGCCCAGGTCATCCTCAAGCCCGACTGCGTGCTGGGCCTTGCCACCGGCTCCACCCCGATCGGTGCCTACAAGCAGCTTGCTGCTTGGTACGAGAAGGGCGACATCGACTTTGCCGAGGTCAGCACCTACAACTTGGACGAGTATCGCGGCCTTTCGCACGACGATCCCCAGAGCTATCACTACTTCATGCGTGAGAACTTCTTCGATCACATCAACATCGACCTTAACAACACGCATGTGCCCGACGGTTCCAACCCCGACGCCGCCGCTGCCTGCTCTGAGTACGACAAGATCGTCGCCGACGCCGGTTACCCGGATCTGCAGCTGCTCGGCATCGGCAACAACGGCCACATCGGCTTCAACGAGCCCGATGACCACTTCTCCAAGGGCACGCACTGCGTCGACCTCACCGAGAGCACCATTCAGGCCAACAGCCGCCTGTTCGACAGCATCGACGATGTTCCCCGTCAGGCCTACACCATGGGTACCCAGACCATCATGTATGCCCGCATGATCCTGGTCGTCGCCAACGGCGAGGCCAAGGCTCAGGCCGTGCATGACATGTGCTATGGTCCGGTTACACCCGAGTGCCCGGCTTCGATCCTGCAGCTGCACACCAACTGCGTTGTCGTTGCCGACGAGGCCGCCCTTTCGCTCTGCGAGTAGCGCGAATCCTGCAGCTCGACATAGCCTTGCCTAAGGCCTCCGCTTTGCGGGGGCCTTTTTGCTATCCCTTTTTGCCCATTTGACCAAAAACTTGCCGCTAGCTTGACGAATGCCGGATGCCCAACAGCTTGATTCATTCCTTATCAGATTCTATGCAAAAATGCCACTAAAAGGTCGTAGACGGTAGCGGGTGCTAGGCGAGTTGAATGACATGGCTGAACCTTGTTCATCTGCGTTACACTGCCGCTTGGATGGGACAAGCTGACAAGCTCATTTACCTGCTTAAAGACCGATTAGTCGGGGGATTAATAACAATCGGCCCTCGCTGTACAAAAACTTGCCGCTTTCGTACCAAAAGACAACCTAAAACACAAGGTCGCTCTATTCATAGCGTGGCTTGTATGGTCTTGCGGTTACAGTGTCCATACGGTCGAGTTGAGGAGCGGGCATGGTAAACGATTTGGGCAGTATAGACGACCTCGAGCTGATGCCGCTGGGCGGAGGCTATATGGTGCGACGCGAACGCTTGATGAATGAGCTTATCGCCAAGGGCCGAAAGGCCGGCATCGTGGTTCTCTATGCGCCCGACGGGTTTGGGAAGACCTCGGTGCTGCTGCAGTACACCCATGAGGTTAAATGCGACCCGACGCGAGGCCCCGTGCGGATTATCGAGGCCGATCGCGCCATTGGGCGCGAGGTGTTTATGCAGCTCGAGGTGGTCACCGAAGAACTCAAAGACAAACCGCACTCCCTTATCGCGATTGATAATGTGCCAAACCTCGATCAGCACGATACCGAAGACCTCATCGACAGGATTCGCGGCCTGCGCGCTATGGGGGTAGGGGTCTTTATCTCCTGCCGTCCTTCAAATCGTCAGCTGATTCATGGGCTGGGCGATTCGGTTAAGATCAATGCGCAGATGCTCAAGGTGCATGCCTATGAGTATTCGGCGTGGGCATCGGCGTTTTCGATCAGTACATCGCTCGACTTTTATCAGCTTACGCAGGGCGTGCCCGAGCTCGTTTCGGCATTGCAGACGGGTCTGTATGGCCAAGGCGACGTAGCCGGTCTGCTCGAAAACGAGATTGTCAACGTATATGGCGCGGCACTTGTCGATCTGGCTTCGCTCGACAATAATGCACTGTTTTGCGTGGCATGTCTCATGATTTTGATGGGCGAGGGCAATATCGCAGAACTCGAGGCTTGTGGGGTGAGGCTGTCGATGGTCGACCAGTCCTACTTTGTACGCGACTACCCGATTTTTGGCTTGGACCCCGCCGAGCGGAGTTTTACGTGTCTGGGCACGGAGGATAACGGGCGCTTGCGTTTGCGTAAGTTGGTGGCCGAGGTTCGCCCCGAACTTGTTCCGAGGGCGGCCCGGATTATGCTTAAGGCGGGCCGATGCGATGCGGCGATGGGCCTGGCGGACGCCTTTTTGGACCGTGAAGCGGTCCTTGAACTTGCTGCGCAGTATGGGGTCGATTTGGCTCTGACGGGGCACGGGGCCGATATCTGCCGAGCAGCGCTGGGTACGATCGATGCCGACGATCCGGCTCCAGAGCCAACGCCTGCCGAGGCGCTCGGCGTATATCTGGCGGCGGTCAGCGTGTCCAATACAAAGCTCGCTCGCTATATGGCATCGGTCATCGAGCGCGGGGGCGAACGGGCGGCCTGCGAAATAGACCCTGTTTCATGGAGGGTGGCCCAGACACTGACGGCTGTTTGCTATGGGGACAACGGGCTTGGGCTTCCTACGAACCTGGCCGTGCCAGAAATAGAGACGTCCCACACCGCACTCGACATGCTTTCCGCGCATATCGAGGTCAAGCGATGCCTGACCGAACGGGGAGATGACGGCGGCGTTCTACAGCAGCTCAAAACGAGCAAGGCCTATGACTGCGAGCTCGACATCGCGGGGATTGTTATACGGGCCGATAGCATGCTGGTGGAGCTCTTTGACGGGTCGTTTGCGGGAATCGACGAGCGCGACGACGAGATGACGGTGGTGCGGGAGGCGCTCGACGTACGTGGGCTTAAGGCGATGGCTATCTGGGTGCGCATGGTGTTGGCGGCACGGCGGCTCCTTTCCGGCTTGCCGGTAACCGACGACGCGGCGTTCAACGAGCTCGATCGTTTTGCCGTACGCATGCGCGACAACCAGATTCAGCTGTTTGGCCTGTTGCTAGAAGGCTGGCAGTCGCTGGCAGAGGGACGGCCGGTTAATGCAAAGTTCCGTGCGGTCCAAGTGCTCAAACTTGCCGAGGAGTCGATTGCGTACATGCGCGATAATGCATTGCTGCTGGAGCGCGCGGCATATCTGCGTAACACCTCGATGGTTTCGGTGCGCGAGGAAGCGGAGCTACTCGATATAAGCCAGACGCAGGTTGGTGGCGCAGAGGCCTGGATGGTGGCGCTGCATTTGGCCTGCGCGGGACGAGATAGCGATCTTGCGGCCTGGATGTCCATGAATCGTGCGGGGATTCTAGAGCCATCGTATCGGCTCTTTGCGCGCCTTGCCATGCATTGTCTGGGCGAGCCGGCGGGCAGGATACGCAAGAAGCTTCCCGTGCGCGAGCTGTCGCGGTACTCGCTGCGCGACGATTTGGAAGGGGAGGGCGAGCGCCTGTTCCAGGCCGGCGAGGTTGAAGCCGTTGATACCATCGACCATATCGAGATTCGCATGTTTGGTGCGTTTCGCGCCGAGCGCGACGGGTTTCCCATCACGGACAAAATGTGGCGCCGCAAGAAGGCGGCGACACTTGCCGAGCGGCTTGCGCTGGGCATGGATGCACTCGTCGATCGTGAGACGCTGGCCATGGAGCTGTGGCCCCATGCCGAGTTCAATAGCGCCCGCAATAACCTGTACTCGACGATATCGCGCTTGCGGTCGGCTTTGGGGCCGACGCCGGATGGCAAGTCGTGTGTGCTCATCCAAAATGAATGCATCGGACTCAACGGCGACTACGTCAAGACCGATGTACGGCTGTTTGACCAGATAAGCCGCGAGGTTTTGGGAAATCGCACGGGTGCGCGCGGGCCCCATTTAGTTGAGCTGTGCCTTAAGATTGAGCAGCTTTATGCCGGACCGCTGTATGTTCCCAATGGCTGTAATCCCACCTACTTTTTGCGCATGCGACGCATTATGCAGTCAAAGTACATCGATTGCATGATTAAGGGAGCAAATGCCGCTCTAGAAGAAAACGATCTGCAGTCGGCGATTTGGCTGGCAGAGTCGGGGCTTCGACAGGAAACGGCGCGTGAGGATATGGTGCGCTGCGCCATGCGCGTCTACAGTGCGGCGGGGCGGCGGCGCGATATCGTCGAGCTGTACAGCGGGCATATGCACCATCTGAGGGAGCAGGTCAATGGCGTGCCCGAGCCCGAGACGCGGCGTCTATACGAGCGCTTGGTGGAGGGACGGCTCAATCGCGCGCTGGTCGAGCGATAAAAAACGGGCGCCCGAAGTACTTGGGCACCCGTAAGCTTGCTATGTGTTGGCTCGCCGGATCATTGGCTCTTAGACGAGCCTGATCTTCTCGATGTCCTTGCGCGAGGACTCGCGATACAGCGAGAACTTGCGGCCGATGACCTGGACGACCTCGGCGTGGCAACGCTCAGCGAGCTCTTCGGCGGCCTCGCGGGCGGAAAGACTGGAGCCATCGAGCACGGAGCACTTAACGAGCTCGTGCTTCTCCAGGTAGGCGACCGTCTGCTCGACGGTGCCCTCGTTGACATCGGACTTACCGATGATGATGGCGGGGTTGAGGTGATGGGCCATGCTGCGAAGCTGCTTGACCTGGGCTCCTGTCAGTGCCATGGGTTCTCGCTTTCTATGTATGGGGCGCCCCGCGACGGGGCCTTAATCTACGTGAGCTGTCCCACGATAGCGCAGGAACGGCGCGGTGTGGAGCGCGTTTGCCCAGTTCGCAAAGAATGCGGATGCCGAACGGGAGAACAACGCGGGTTGCAGGCGGACGTGTACGGCGGCCGAAAGCGGTCTATGGACGGCTCGAAGAGACCGGCTCCCATGCAATAAACGCCCAACGGACCTTGCGTACGTGGTCGAGCATGTAGCGCCCCTGCGGCACGCCCTTGGACCCTGGCTCGCCGGCATGGGGATTTTCAATCATATGCTGAGCGACGTAGACGCGCAGACGGTCGATCTTATCCTCGTTACCGTGCTCGAGCATGCGGGAGAAGTCCACCACGCCCGCCTCAAGGCTATCGAAGGTATCGCGACGAGGCGATTCAAAGTACGTAACCTGCGGCAGGGCACCCATCTGAATGAGGATGTTGAAGGCGTACACAAAGCCATTACTGCAGGTAACCGAGGCACCGATGGCGTTCATTAGGTGCAGGTCATAGCGTGGGCTGGAGTTGGCGACCATCGTGACAGCACAACGCCGACGAGCCGTACGGTCGAGCTTGGCAAGCGCACCTTTTAGATTGGTCGTCGTAACCGACCGACTGGCAAAGGCAACATCCACCGCTTTCGCGACCGGTCCAACCAAATCCCAATCATCATCCCAAGCAAGCTCAAGCGGCGTAATGCGATCCTCGAGCCCATAGTACTCAATACCAGCATCAAGCGTGCCCAACATAGCAGGGGAAAAGTCAGCAGCAATCACAGGATGCCCAGCCTGAGCAAGCGGAATAGCAATCGACCCAGCTCCACACCCCATATCAAGCACGGATTCACCAGGCTTTAACGCCAACAGCTTCATAAAGTCCCGGGCATACGGGGCAGTTTCCAACGGCCGAAAATGCCGAGCCCGCTTATCCCATTCAAAAGAATCATCAGCCCGCCGCCGACCAGCCTGCAGGCGCATCCATTCGCCATTCCAATCAGCGGAAAGAAGCTCAGAGCGAGCGTCCCCATCAACCACGGGCCAACCTCCTAGCAACAAAAAAGCGACCCCTCCCAAAAGAAGAGCCGCAACCAGCATATATCAGAAAGAACCGTTCCAACGCCAAACCGCCACACCAACCAAGGCGGGCAGAAGCGAAGCGACTGCCACTGAGCCAGAACCCAGCCAAGGTTGAGATGTGCGGGAGCCCCGCCGCCGGGCGGCAGACATATAAGGTCGCCTGCTCGGACAGTCCTG
>CABUBY010000027.1 GCA_902489955.1 uncultured Collinsella sp.
GACCGCATCTGCATCGATCCCGGTCCTGGCTTTGGCAAGACGGCCAACGAGGACATCGTCATCCAGCGCGAGACTGCCAAGATGGCGTCACTGGGCTATCCGCTCATGTGCGCTGTATCGCGCAAGCGCTTTGTGGGCGCCGTCTCGGGCGTGACCGAGGCCGCCGAGCGCGATGCCGCTACGTTTGGCGTGTGCCTGGGCGCCATCCAGGCCGGTGCCAACATCGTGCGCGTGCACGACGCCGCGGGTTTTGCGCAGTTCCTGAACGGCTACTGGGCGGTTGCCAAGCCGCAGCCGCGCCGCGCGTTTGTGGCCGTGGGCTCTAACCTGGGGCATCGCTGTGACAACATCCGCGCCGCACGCGACATGATCGCCGAGATTCCACTCACCTGCGTGTCCAACTCCTCCAAGATCTACGAGAGCGAGCCGGCCTACGAGACACGCCAGGACGCGTTTGCCAACGCCGTCATCGAGATCAAGACCGAGTTGGCGCCGTTGGTGCTGCTCGACGAGCTCATGAAGATCGAGGCCGAGCTGGGCCGCGACCGCTCCAAAAAGGCCAAGGCCAACGGCCCGCGCACCATCGACCTGGATCTGCTGTGGATGGACGGCGAGACCCACGGCGGCAAAAAGCTGCGCCTGCCGCATCCGCTGATCGGCGAGCGCGACTTTGTGCTGGTGCCGCTCGAGGATCTGATGCACGATCCGGCGCGGTTCTTCCGCTACAACGGCGTCGAGGTCAAGGAGCCCGAGGACCGCGTGGGCCATATTGTGGGCGAATTGGGGCGCATGTAGATGATCGAGATGAATGCTGTTGCCGCTGGCACCGAGCTTGACGCCGCGCGCGACGCGGGTCGCGAGGGTGCGTCCGCGGGTTGGTGCGCTTGGAGCGTGGGCGAGGCTTCGCTGACGTTTTCGCTGGTTGTGCGCCCCGATGTGAATATGCATGCCTTCCACGGCCTGCCGTTTGTGGCGGCGATGGGTATGATGGACGCGCTCGTGGGCACGGCTTCGGCGCCGGGCCTGGGCCTTGCCGGTAAGGTGGGTATCCAGTGGCCGAGCGATATCGTGTGCGGTGCGCCTGCGTTTGAGACGTCGCTCGCGCGTGTTGCCGTGAACGGCGGTGCCGGTGCTGCGGGCATGTTTGCCGCGGTGACGGTTGATATTGAGCGTGCGGCGCTGGGCGAGCTTGGCGTGGATATGGCAGATGAGGCGCTGATCGAGGCGTTGGCCGCCGCCGTGCTGGTCCGCGTGGACACCTGGGCAGTTGCCGCCAACACGCCGCAGGGTGCCGCCGGCCCGCTGGCTCCGGTGCTGGGCGAGTACTTTGACATGGTGCCACTGCTGGGTCGTCAGGTCGCGGCGGTGTCGCCCAACGGTTTGCCGCTCGCGGTGGGCGTGTTTGCGGGCCTGGACATCTGGGGCCGCGCGACCATCAAGACCGATGCCGGCGAGCAGGAGTTTCCGCCCGAGGCCGTACGGATTCGCGGTCTGTAACGCAGGGCACCAGAGCTCAAAGACAACGATGACAACGAAGCCCTCTTCGGCCTGTGCCGGGGAGGGCTTTGCGTGACTGCGGGGTAGCACCTCGGACCTATTCCTCAAAACTGAAAATTTTTCGATTTTGAGGAATAGGCTTGGCGAGCATTTGCGGGGACTGTGGCATCGGGCGTGCTTGACTTAAGCTCCTGCTCTATCCCAGCTCCTGCATGCGGCGGTAGATTTCGCAGATACCCTTGATGGTGAGCTGTCCGTCGACCACGTCGAAGGCATCGGTCGAATCGGCGACGATGCTGGCGAGACCGCCCGTGGCGATAACGGTGGCATCCTCGCGGCCCAGCTCGCGCTTCATGCGCGCGACCAGGCCCTCAGCCATGGCGGCGGCGCCCGTTACGGCGCCGACCTTGATGCACTCCTCGGTATCGCGGCCGATGGCGTGCTCGGGCGCCTCGAGCGGCACGCTGGCGAGCTTGGCGGCACGGGCGGCAAGCGCGTCCATGGAGATGCGGATGCCCGGCGCGATCGCTCCGCCAATGTAATAGCCGTCCTCATCGATGACGTCGATATTGGTCGCGGTGCCAAAGTCCACCACGATTGCCGGCGCGCCGTAGAAAGTTTCGGCCGCAACGGCGTTAGCGACGCGATCGGCGCCCACGGCCTGGGGACGCGCCGCGCGCAGCTTGGTCACCGCGGCCGTCTGCGGCCCAATGACGATGGCGTCTGCGGCAATGCGGTCGGCCACGGCGTGCCATTCGCGCGAGAGCTGCGGCACCACGCCCGCAAAGGCGATCGCGTCGACCGCGTCGAGCGAAAGGCCGTACATCTTAAAGAAACCCATCAGGCGCACATGGATCTCGTCGGCGGTATAAGAGCGGTCGGTGGGCATGCGCCACGACTGCACCAGCTCGTCTCCGTCAAACAGGCCCATGGCCGTCTGCGTGTTTCCCATATCGATAGCGAGCAGCATGTCTACTCCCGGTGTTGGCATAAAAGGACGCGCACCATTGTATACGTGCCGTCGACGGCGCTCGGCTGCGATTCGTTTACGGTGATAGGGGCTGAGGGGTTTAAATATGAAGGAATTATGCTCTACGAGGTTTTCCTTGCCGTTTACCGAACTCCCGCGTAATATTCTTTCTTGCGCACATGAGGCGCCCAGACATTGCGGGGTGGAGCAGTCTGGTAGCTCGCCGGGCTCATAACCCGGAGGTCGTAGGTTCAAATCCTGCCCCCGCGACCAAGAACTTGCAGCTCGTCGGCCTAGCCGGCGAGCTTTTTTGTTATTCCGGAACCGTGTTTTCGGTCCAATTCTCGGCCTCTCAAGCAAAATCTCGATCTGTAACATCTAGACCCGATTTGGGCGGCTAGGTGTTACAGATTGAGATTTTCTAGCAGGCCAGATTGGTTTGTCTCGATCTGTAACAGGTAGGGGTCAAAAGTGGGCCTAGCTGTTACAGATCTAGATTGTTGAGGATGGGTCGAGAGGAATGTCTCGATCTGTAACAGTAAGACCCGGTTTTGCCGAGTTGTTGTTACAGATCGAGACAAACCGACGGGCCGCCCCGCCCCATCCACCTACCGCTACCTGCTATCCGCCGATTTCCGTTGTGCCGCTGTGCCCCCATGCCATATCCTCTAGACAACTACGCGGCAACATCGCCGCCGCGCCTACAAGAGAGGAATGTTCATGACCACACCTGCATCCAAGCTGCTCCAGCCCATTACGGTTGGCCCCCTTGAGCTCAAGAACCGCATTATGTTCCCGCCGCTGACCACCGGCTACGAGGAGCGCGATGGCTCCATTGGCGAGCGCAGTCTGGCTTTTTACGAGCGCCTGGCCCGTGGCGGCGTGAGCTACATCGTCATCGGCGACGTCGCTCCCGTCATGACCGCAAGCCCCACGCCCAAGCTGGCGACCGACGCCCAGATCCCCACGTTTAAGGCGCTGGCCGACGCCGTCCATAAGCACGGCGCCAAGGTTGCACTGCAGCTGTTCCACCCCGAGTACGACGTGCCCGGCGTCGGCCGCATGGTCATGGGTTCCATGGCCGCCGCCAAGGCTGCGCAGGAGGCCAAGGCCGCCGGCGACGAGGAGACCTTTGCCGCCAAGATGGCCGAGTCCAACGAGATCCGCAATCAGGCCTACGCCAAGTTGCACCACGATATGCAGCACTTTGTGAACGAGGCGAGCGTAGAGCAGCTCACCCAGATCAAGGAGGCCATCGCTGCCTCGGCCGCTCGCGCGCAGCAGGCCGGGATCGACGCCATCGAGGTTCACGGCGACCGCCTGGTGGGTTCGCTGTGCTCGGCCATCCTCAACCAGCGCACCGACGAGTACGGCGGCTCGTTCGAGAACCGCGTTCGCTACGCGCTGGAGGTCGTCGCCGCCATTAAGGAAGCCGCGCCGCAGCTGATGGTGGAGTACAAGCTCCCCGTGATCATGGAGAACCCCGACGGCACGCCGCGCGGCAAGGGTGGCCTGCAGCCCGACGAGGCCTGCGAGTTTGCCAAGCTGCTCGAGGGCGCGGGCATCGACATGATCCAGGTCGCGCAGGCCAACCACACCGGCAACATGGGCGACACCATTCCGCCCATGGGCGCTATGCCCTACAACTGGACGCTGCCCGTGGCAGAGCGCGTCAAGGCCCTGATCTCCGTGCCGGTGGCAACCGTCGGCCGCGTGGTTTCGGTCGAGGCCGGCGAGAAGATCCTGGAAGACGGCGCGGCCGACATCATCGCGTACGGCCGCTCGCTCATGTGCGACCCCGACATTGCGCTGAAGGCCGCCACGGGTGAGCCCATCCGCGAGTGCCTCAACTGCAACAAGGGCTGCGTCGACGCGATTCAAAACCGCAAGTACATTTCGTGCGTGCTCAACGCCGAGAACGGCGACGAGGCGACCATCGCCATTAAGCCGGGCGAGGGCGACAAGAAGATTGCCGTGGTGGGCGGCGGCATCGCCGGCCTGGAGGCCGCGCGCGTGGCGGCCAAGCGCGGCTACGACGTGACCGTCTACGAGGCGAGCGACCATCTGGGCGGCCAGATTGTGCTGGCGGCCGCGCCCCCGCGCAAGGACGAGATCATGCGCTCGGTCGAGTATTACGAGAAGATTCTGCCCGGTCTGGGTGTGAAGGTTGAGCTCAACCATGCCGCTACCGCTGAGGACCTCAACGCCGCCGACGCCGCGATTGTGGCTGTGGGCGCACACGACGTGGTCATTCCCGTTCCGGGCGCCGATTCGGACAAGGTCGTCTCGAGCTGGGACGTGCTGGCCGGCAAGGTGGAGCTTACGGGCCGCGTCGCCGTCATTGGCGGTGGCCTGGTGGGCACCGAGACTGCCGAGTACCTGCTGCAGCACGGCTGCGAGGTGGCGATCGTGGAGATGCTCGACAAGATTGCCGCGGGCGAGTCCGAGACCATTCTGCCGCTGATTATGAGCGACTTTGCAGAGCACAACGTGGAGCAGCATGTTAAGACCCGCCTGACCGCCATTACCGACGAGGGCGTGGAGGCTGTTCGCACCACCGAGGACGGCGCCGAGGAGCCGGTGAAGATCGCCTGCGATTACGTGGTGATGGCCGTGGGCTCCAAGGCCAACGCGTTTGACCTGGATGGCGTGACGGTGCCCGTGACCTGCGTGGGCGACTGCTCGGGTGAGCGCACCGCCGACATTGCGAGCGCCATTCGCACGGCGTATCACGCGGCCAACGAGCTGTAGTTGAACATCGCGGCCAGGCGGGGCGGTAGCACGGATCCGTCTCGCCCGGCTGTGTCCCGTCGGGTGTCAACCGGTGCGGGGCCTGCAAGCGCAGCAGGTCCCGCCCTTTTTGTTTTGCTCCGATGAATGGCAATGCGCGGTAATCATGAGGAGTGAGGACGTCTACTGCCTTGCAGATCACTCAAAAAGATTGGGGGAGGGGTTAATAACTATATCCTCTATACCAAAGGGCATAAAGAGATGCCAATTTTGTTGACAAGCGAATGACGATTAGCTGCGAGTCAGCTACCAGCGTAAATAATCGATAAAGAAATGTCGTAGTTTGGTGCCAAATGCCCAGATAACGCCGCGTCTATTTTAATTAACTGCTTTGAGCAAACAGTAAAATGCTACTATCTAACTTGCACGTAAGAAAGCAGATTAACGGCTAAGGCTAAGAAGTGGCAGGTATGTCGGAAGCAACTAGGACTCGCACGCATGCGCCCGAGGTTAGGCAGCGCGCCGTCGAGATCCTCCAAGAGGGGGTCGGTCATCGCGCTCTCGCCGCGGAGCTTGGCATTCCCCAGGCCACGGCTCGTCAGTGGGCCCGCGCGTATGCCGTGGGCGGTGCCGACGCCGTTCTCAATGCCGGTTCGCATCATCACACCTATTCGTACGACGTAAAGCTCGCTGTGGTTAAGGACCGTCTGGAAAACGGCTTGACGGTTCGCGAGGCCATGATCAAGCACAAGATTCCCAGCGAGTCTTCGGTCAAGGCTTGGTGCCGTCAGTACCGCGAGAGCGGTGAGTCCGCACTGGTCGATAAGCCGCGCGGCCGCAAGCCGCGCGTTAAAAAGGCGGAATAGCGAACGGGATGGTGCGCCCACGGGGGCGCATTTTTCTTGCCGCGCCAACTTTTTGGACCGGTGCGAGCCTGTCGGGACATCCTCCAAAGTGGCCAATAAACCGCGCGCAGTGGCCCGCGCGTCCGTCGCTGCGGTAAGGGGACGTCACCCCTCTACTCCAATGCGGACAGACTCCTTGCCCCGTACGCCTAAAACTCCCCAGTTGACCGAAAACCTGCCACCGCAACCCCGTAATTGAGCTATAACGTTAAACAATTGCAGCGTTTTTGCATGGGGGAGTGATGGTATGACGCTACTGTATTTCCTTACCCTGTTTCCGCTGGTACCGGCGCTGGGCATGCTGCTCGCGCGCGGTGACCGCACCCGCGATGCGGTGGGGCTCATAGGCTCCGGCATTATTATGGCGGTGACAGTTGTAGTCGCCGTCATGTTTTTTGGCACGGGTCCGCAGAGCTTTGAGGTTGCCCCCGGCACCTCGCATGTGCTCTCGATCATCAGTTCCGTTATCGACGTCATCCTGTGCGCCGTCATCCTGTACAACGCGTACAAATATAGGAACGCGCTCACCACGGTGCTCAGCGTAGTCCAGTTGGTGGGCTCGCTCGCCTTTGCAGCCATGACGCTGCCCGCGACCGAAGCCGTCACCGCAACCCCGCTCTACCTGGACTACATGAGCGTGATCATGGTCCTCGCCGTCGGCATCGTCGGCAGCCTTATCTGCGTGTATGCCCTGGGCTACATGAAGGACTTCCAGGCCCACGACGAGCACGAGGCTGCGCTGCGCGGGCAGACCGCGCCCGACCGTCGCCCGCAGTTCCTGGCGCTTATGTTCCTGTTCCTCTCAGCCATGTTCGTCATCGTGACGAGCGACGACCTTGAGTGGCTGTTCTGCGGCTGGGAAATCACCACCGTGTGCTCGTTCCTTATGATTGGCTACACGCGCACGCCCGAGGCCATCAAGAACGCCTTCACCCAGATCATCCTCAACATGCTGGGCGGTATCGCGTTTTTGGCCGGACTCATGTACCTGCACGTTAACAGCATGCCGCTGACCATCTCGGGCATGATCGAGCTTTCCGGCGCCGGAACCGCGCAATCTGCGCTGCTGGTGATGCCGGTCATTCTGTTGTCGCTCGCCGCGCTCACCAAGGCCGCACAGATGCCGTTCCACACGTGGCTGTTGGGTGCCATGGTTGCCCCCACGCCCACGAGCGCCCTGCTGCACTCGTCAACCATGGTCAAAGCCGGCGTGTTCCTGATGGTCAAGCTGAGCCCACTCTATGCCATCTATCCCGTGACCGGCTTTATGGTCACGAGTGTGGGTGCCATCACGTTTTTGCTCGCTGCCCTCATGGCCATCTCGCAGAGCAACGCCAAACGCGTGCTCGCGTACTCCACCATTTCCAACTTGGGCCTCATCAGTGCCTGCTTGGGTGTCGGCGCGCCCGAGGCCGTGTGGGCCGCGATCTTCCTGATCCTGTTCCACACGGTGGCCAAGTCGCTGCTGTTCCTGTGCGTGGGCACCGCCGAGCATCATATCGGCAGCCGCAATATCGAGGACATGGACGGTATGTTCAGCCGCATGCCGCACCTGACGCGCCTGATGATGCTGGGCATCATGGGCATGTTTGTGGCGCCGTTTGGCATGCTCGTGTCCAAGTGGGGCGCCCTGGTGGCGTTTGCCCAGACCGGCAACGTGCTCATGATCATGGTGCTTGCCTTTGGCTCGGCCGCGACGTTCTTCTTCTGGGGCAAGTGGCTTGCCAAGCTTTCGGGCGTCGACCCCACGGCTCAAAACGTTGAGGTCAATGTCCATAAGACCGAATGGATGGCCCTCAACACCATCGCCGCGCTGCTGATTCTTTGCTGCGTGGCGTTCCCGCTCATCTCGAGCGGCCTGGTGTCGCCTTACTTGGCCATGGTGTTTGGCCGCGTGCCGTACGTTATCGGCAAGGACGCCATGTATCTGATGGTGGTTATCGTGGCGTTTATCGCCGTGGTGCTGCTGACTTCATTCCGCGTGAGCAATAAGCCGCACGTCAACGTGTACCTTTCGGGCGTGGGAACCGATAAATATCGCCATTTCCGCGGCTCGATGGGACACGAGGTAAAGGCTGAAAAGCGCAATTGGTACTCGGAGGACGCCCTTGGCGAGAAGCGTATTGGTCCCGCGGGTAGCGTCGTGTGCTGCAGTATTATCTTGTTTGCGCTGCTGTGTTGCGCGTGGATTGGGCCCGAGCGGCTTGCCATGAGTGCGCCCTCGGTGTTGCGCGGCAAGTATTTTGAAGGTTCGGGTGTCGTGGGCATCTTTATTGGTACCGTGGCGTTTGCCCTGTTGGCGCCGTTTGTGGGCGGCCTGATCGACGGCGTTGACCGCAAACTTTCGGCTCGCATGCAGGGCCGCGTGGGCCCGCGCCTGCTGCAGCCCTTCTACGACGTTGCCAAACTGCTGCGCAAGGCCCCTGCCAGCGTAAACACCATGGACGATACCTATATGGCGTGCGCGCTCATCTTTACCGTCGTGGGCGGCGGCATCTTTGTGTCGGGCTCCAACACGCTGCTGTGCGCCTTTATGGTGACGCTCGCCGCGATCTTTGTGGTGCTGGCGTCCGCCTCGACGCAAAGCCCGTTTGCGCAGGTCGGCGCCGATCGCGAGTTGCTGCAGGTTATGAGCTACGAGCCCGCCGTTCTGCTGATGAGCGTGGGCCTGTATCTCGCCACCGATAGCTTTGATTCCATCGCCGTGACCGGGCAGTCGGCGCCCATCATCGTGTACAGTGCGCCCATTTTCCTCGCGTTGCTCGCGGTGCTTACCATCAAGCTGCGCAAGTCGCCGTTTGACCTTTCGTACTCGCATCACGCGCATCAGGAGATTGTCCAGGGCGTCGCCACCGAGATGAGCGGCGGCACGCTGGCCAAGATGACCCTTATGCACTGGTGCGAGACCGTGCTGTTTTTGATGTGGGTGGGCATGTTCTTTGTTTGGGACAACCCGGTGAGCTGGGTGGTCGCCCTGGTCGTCATGGCCGCGACGTATTTTGTCGAGGTGCTGATCGACAACACCTTCGCCCGCAGCACCTGGCGCAGCTGCTTTAAGCTCGGCTGGGGCGTGGCGTTGGTGTTTGGCCTGCTCAACCTTATGCCTATCCTCGTCGACGTGTTTATTTAGGAGGCGGCATCCATGGATCATAAAATGTCGCGCTCGCCGTGGGTTATTCATTACGACGGCTCGAGCTGCAACGGATGCGATATCGAGGTGCTGGCCTCGCTCACGCCGCTGTTCGATGCGGAGCGCTTTGGCGTGGTCAACACCGGCAACCCCAAGCATGCGGATATCTTTTTGGTGACGGGGTCGGTCAATGCCCAGAACCTGCCCGTCGTGCGTCAGATTTACAACCAGATGCTCGAGCCCAAGTGCGTGGTGGCGTGCGGCATCTGCGCGTGCTCGGGCGGCGTGTTCCGCGATGCCTACAACGTGATTGGCGGCGTGGACCGCGCGATTCCCGTGGACGTGTACGCGCCCGGGTGTGCCATTCGCCCCGAGACCGTGATCGATGCCATCGTGGAGGCGTGCGGCATCCTGGACCAGAAGGAGGCCGTGATGCGCGCCGGCGGCGATCCGCTTACCGTGGGCGGTGCCGCTACCTGGGATGGTGGCGTTGAGCTGGGCGAGGACGGGTTTGTGGCCGCAGCTGAGGCCGGCGACGCGCCCGCCGCTGGCGACGCACCTGCTGGGACGCCCGCCGCGTCCGTCGCTGCAAAGGAGGCCGAGTAATGCAAAAGGCTATCTATACCACCGTTGGGATCGACGAGCTCCTGTCGCATGTCCAGGCGCTCAAGGGCGTCGGCGCGCGCTTTGTGCAAATGCACACCGAGCGCAACGTCGACGACGGCTCGTATCGCTTGGTCTATACGTTTATCAACGTCAGCGCTGCGCAAGAGCAGATTGCCCAGGACGGCAGCTATGCGATCGAGAACTTGGTGATCGAGGGAATTGATCAGTACCAGGAGATTCCGTCCATCAGCTCGTACTATCCGGCGGTGTTCCCGTTTGAGAACGAGGCGCACGACCTGTTTGGGCTTGCCATCACCGACATGCAGATCGACTTTAAGGGCTTTTTCTACCAGGTTTCGACTGCCGAGCCCATGAGCGTTATCACGCCCGAGGTGAAGGCCGCGCGCGAGAAGGCCATGAAGGTCCGTGCCGCCGCCGAGGCCAAGGCGCGCAAGGCCGCGGCCGAGAAGGCTGCCGCTGCCACGGCCGCTGCGGGGGAGGGCGTTGCGGGCACTGGCGATGCTGCGGGCGCTGCCGTCGCTCAGCCCGCTGCGGCCGCCGGCTCCGATGCTCAGCATGACGAGGCTGCTGCGAAGGCCGCGCTCAAGGCTGCCGAGATGGAGGCAAGGCTCGCTGCCATGGATCCCGAGAAAGCAGCCAAGGTCCGCGCGGCGCTTGCCGCCAAGGCCGCCCGCGACAAGCAGAAAAAGGAGGCGTAAGGCCCATGGCACATCGCTCCGTCATTCCGTTTGGCCCGCAGCACCCGGTGCTGCCCGAGCCGCTTCATCTGGACCTGGTGATCGAGGACGACCGCGTCATCGAGGCAATTCCGCAGATCGGCTTTGTGCACCGCGGACTCGAGAAGCTCACCGAAAAGCGCGACATGCACCAGTTTGGCTACATCGCCGAGCGCATCTGCGGCATCTGCGCCGTGGGCCACAGCTGCGGCTATGCCAGCGCCTGCGAGCGCATGCTCGACATCGAGGTACCCGGCCGCGTGCAGTATATCCGCACCATTTTGCACGAGCTTTCGCGCATCCACTCGCATCTGCTGTGGCTGGGCCTGCTCGCCGATGCCTTTGGTTTTGAGGCGTTGTTCTATCGGTCGTGGACCCTGCGCGAGCAGATACTCAAGATTTTTGAGAGCACTTGCGGCGGGCGCGTGATTCTGTCGATTAACGAGATCGGCGGCCTTAAGCACGATATCGAGGACTCCGAGCTGGCGGGCATTGTCCAGACGCTCGATGCCATGCGTCCCGACTACGAGGCCCTGGTGCATACGTTTTTGGACGACAACAGCTGCGGCGAGCGCCTGCATGGCGTGGGCGTGATTAGCAAGAAAGACGCGCTGGATCTGTCGATGGTCGGCCCGTTCGGTCGCGCCTCGGGCGTGGATTACGACGTGCGCATGTTTGGCGACGGCGCCTATGCTGATCTGGCCGCGTTTGAGCCTATCGTTGCTAGCGATGGCGACTGTTATGCCCGCTGCCAGGTGCGTTGTGCCGAGGTTACGCAGGCCATGGACATTATCAAGGAGCTTGTCGGCAAGATTCCGCACGACGGTATCGGCGGGCGTACCAAGCTCACGCCGGCCGACGGCGCGCGCGGCGAGGCATATTACTATGTGCGCGGTAACGGCACCAAGAACCTGGACCGTTTCCGCGTGCGCACGCCGACGTCGCAGAACCTGGCGGGTCTGACGCATGCGCTGCAGGGCGTGCTCCTTGCCAACGTGCCCATGATTATCCTGACCATCGACCCCTGCATTAGCTGCACGGAAAGGTAGGCGCGGCATGAGTTTACTGACATTTGCCAAGACGGCCTTGGGCTCTATGGTCAAGCAGCCGGTAACGGTGTGCTATCCGCAGGAGAAGCTCGCGGCACCCGAGCGCCTGCGCGGGCATATCGTTAACGACATGAACGTGTGCATCTGCTGTGGCATGTGCGCGCGCCGCTGCCCGGCGGGCGCACTCGCGGTCGATCGCAAGGGCGGAACGTGGTCGATCGACCCGTATGCCTGCGTGGTATGCGGCGAGTGCATCGAGAGCTGCCCCAAACACTGCCTGAGCATGGACACCGCCCGCACTCCGGTTGCGGCGGACAAGACTCCCACGGTAGAAACCAAGCCGGAGTAGCGTTTGGATGGGGCCGGTGGGGCAAAAATGCCCCACCGGCCCCGCGCGTGAACGCGCGGTTGGGCCGCCACGAACAAAACTATGCCGGTTTACGGAGCTGGATAGCGAACCTCCGACCATACGGAAAATCCCAAAAACAAAACCGCAGGTAGATAGCCTGCCGTTTTTCAAAAAATGAGGGTATGGATGAGGGTCCCGACTTTTGCCCTGTAATCCGGCATAGTTTTGAAATGGCACCATATCCGTAACAGCCTTTGATCTTCCGTGGACGGAGGAAAACGAGCCCTTTTGTCCCGTCGATCTTGAGTCGCATCCGTTTTCCTGCGAAAACCCTCGTGTCTCAACTTTGGTGAGACATTTGTCTCACGCCCAAAACCGAATCTGGAACGTGTGTCACCTGCCCAAATTGTGTCTCATTTCGTAACTTTAGGCTGTTGCAAGGTCTGAGACCGCGAGAAGGGAGACGCGATGAGTAAGTACACGAGGGGTCTCTTGGCGGTGATACTGGCCGTAGTGCTGGTGTTGCCAGCTGCAGCATTTGCCATGCTGCCCGAGGCCAACGCCAGGTCCAGCACCGGAATGGACGGACCGGTCATGACCGGAAAAACGGTCGTCGACTACGACACCAGCAACCACTGGAAGTTCTGGGCCGGCGGCTATAACGGAAAGGAAATAACAACTCAAAACGTCGGCCGAATCTGGACCGACAAGACGGTCAGGGCAGTCGAGAACGGGGATTCTGATTTCCTGACCACGCTGTCTGCTATCTCTTCGACATCCGATACGACGGTCTCCGGCAAGCCGCTCGACATCGTGCTGGTGTTGGATGCCTCTGGCTCGATGAGTGATCCTATGGGCGACGGAGACCCCATCAAGCGTATCGATGCGCTGAAGACGGCTGCCAATAGCTTTATTGACACCATCGCCAAGGAAAATGCAAAGATTTCGGACGAGTCCAAGCAGCATCAGGTTGCCGTCGTTAAGTTCTCGGGCAATAAGTCCACCACGGTCGGAAATGACTATTATCGTGATGATGATGGGTACACCTACAACTACTCACAGACCATGATGGGCCTGACCAATTGTTCTGAAGCCAGCGCGACTGAACCCGGCGCAACTGATCTTAAGAAAACAATCAACGCAATTAATCCTGCCGGTTCTACACGCGCCGACTATGGCTTGCAGCTGGCTGATGAGGTATTTTCGTCTGGTCGCGCCGACGCCAAGAAGATTGTTGTCTTCTTCACTGATGGTTCACCTACGAGTTCTAGTGGGTTCGAGAAAAAGGTTGCCAATAGCGCCGTCAACACCGCCAAGAAGATCAAGGGTAACGGCGCCGACATTTATGCAATCGGTATCTTTAGCGGCGCAAAACCCAGCGACGTTCCCACAGCTGAGGGCATAAGCAACGAGAATAAGTTTATGCATGCCGTGTCGAGCAACTATCCTGCCGCCTCATCCAGTATTTCTTTCTGGGGCGAATGGACTATCAACTTTGGTGCGCGCGCAGAAAACGCCAATTACTACAAGTCGGCAACCAGCGCCTCTGAGCTCGAGAAAATCTTCGAAGAGATCTCGGGAAGCATTATCCAAGCTGGTTACCCGACCGAAGTTCACGGCGGTTATGGCGAGCATAAGTCTGGCTACATTACGTTTACTGACGAGCTGGGCGACTTTATGCAGGTCGACAACTTTACGTCTGTCGTGTACAACGGCGAAACGTTTGCCAAACCGGCAATAAAGACCGAGGGCAATGTCGACACCTATAAATTTACGGGTGCCGCTGCGAACTTGGTCATCACCGTTCAGCATACCGAAAAGAGCAAGCCCCGGACCGGCGATATCGTAACAGTCAAGATTCCTGCGTCGCTGATTCCGCTGCGCCACTTTAAGATCACCGATGGCGTTCTTACGGTCGACGATGCTGAGCCCATCCAGGTGAACTACACCTCGAGCGTTAAGAGAGACGCACTCGACAACCTGTTTACGCCCGAGAAGGTAGCGGGGCTCAAGGGCTACATCGAGAGCAATACGATCACCGCGGAGAACGGTTCCAAGACCGTGAACTTCTACGCGAACAAGTGGAATGGCGGCACGCTGGGCGATACGATTGCGAACTTTGAGCCCGCCGATTCCAACCGTTATTACTATTTCCAGAAGCAGACTCCCATTTATGTGGATAAGAACTGCACAACGCCTGCGACGGGCTCGCTGGCTGCCGAGGGCATCTATTACTACAAGGATGAGTTCGAGGCGAAAGGCACAGACAGTAAGGTCGAGCCCCGCACAGCTATTATTGAGTTTACCGGTGGACATGCCGCGCAGTTTGAGGGCGCAATCGTGCGCGATGCGAGCGGCAACCTGTCGTTTAGTGAGGGAACCGCGCGACTGGCCTTTATTGACGAACTTCATACCACCAAGGAACTCGTGGGCGGCAACCCTACTGGTACCGCGGCCGACGTGCTCAATCTCAAGTGGAATAACACGTCTGCCAAGTCGGACGCCACGGAGGTTGACGTTCACCTGGGCAACAACGGCAAGATCAGCTTTAACGTGACGCCGGCAACGGTGGATACCAAGACGAGCTTTGGCCTGACCAAGGTGCTCGAGGGTCGCGAGTGGACGGATACGGACAAGTTTAAGTTTGAGCTCTCCGCGACGTCCGAGAATGACGCCCCGATGCCCGCACCCGCGACCGCGACTGTGACCAAGGCGAACCTGGATGACAAGGGCAAGGCGGCCATTAACTTTGGCGAGATCACCTACAACAAGCCGGGCGAGTACACCTATGAGGTCCGCGAGGTCAAGGGCGACGCCGGTGGCATCACCTACAGCAAGAACGTTGCCACGTTCAAGGTGACCGTGGCGGTTAAGGCCACGGGTGGGCTTAAGGCTGACGTTGAAAAGATCTCGGGCGAGACCGAGTTCAAGAACACCTATAGCGCCAAGACGGAAACCTCGCTGACTCTTGAGGCAACCAAGAAGCTCACGGGGCGCCCGATGGCCGATGACGAATTTAAGTTTGCGCTGAGCTATGCGGAGCACGACGAGGTTCTGCTGGATGCAACCAACAAGGGCGGCAAGGTTGAGTTCGGTCCGCTGACGTATACGACCGAGTCGCTTGCCAAGCTGGTCGAGGAAGAGAAGGCGTCGTTTGACGATAGCTCAGACAAGCCCACGTGGACCATTCGCTACACTGCTGCCGAGCAGACCGGCAAGCTGCCTGCGGGCGTGAGCGCTGCCGTGTCGGCAATTGACGCATATGTAACCGTTGTCGACAACGGCGATGGTACCCTGACGGCGACGGCTGACTACGGAGACGCCGGCAACGAGTTCGTGAACGCCTACACTGCCGCGCCTGCCGAGGCATCGCTTGTTGGCAAGAAGAATCTGCAGGTTCCTGATGGCCTGACCCCGGCTGACATTACCGGCAAGTTCACCTTTACCGTGACCGGTGAAGAGGGCGCACCCATGCCCGCGAACGCGAGCGTGACCAATGATGCCAAGGGCAAGGTCGACTTTGGCAAGATTACCTTTACGCTCGACGACCTTAACAAGGCCCTGGGCGAGAAGCCCGAGAAGCGCGAGCATACCTTTACCTACACCGTGACCGAGTCCGGCGAGGTCGCTGGCGTGACCAACGACGCCAAGCTGTCGCGCGAGGTTTCCTTCACCGTGACCGATGACAGCAAGGGCAAACTGAGCGTGTCCCGCAACCCGGATGGCAACGCAGCCTTTACGTTCACCAACACCTATAACGTGACGCCTGTCGAGACGAGCGTCACCGACCAGATCACCGCGACCAAGGTCCTGACCGGCCGCGACATGGCTGAGGGCGAGTTCTCCTTCGAGCTCGTCGAGGGCGAGGGCAAGGACGCCAAGGTCGTCGCCACCGGCAAGAACGCCGCCGATGGCAAGATCACGATGAGCGCCGTGAAGTACACCAAGGCCAGAACGCACACCTACACGCTGCGCGAGGTCAAGGGCAACGCCGGCGGTATCACCTACAGCGATGCCAAGTTCACCATCGAGACCACCATCACGGACAGCGGCGACGGTACGCTCAGCGCCACGCATGTTCTGAAGGACGTCAAGGTTGCCGAGTTCAAGAACTCCTACAACGTGACCCCCAAGAGCTCCAGCGTCACCGAGCAGATCACCGCGGACAAGGTCCTGGACGGGCGCGACCTCAAGGCTGGCGAGTTCCGTTTCGAGCTCGTCGAGGGCAATAACGTGGTCGCCACCGGTACCAACAATGCCGACGGCAAGATCGTAATGGATCCTGTCACCTACACTGCGGCTGGCGAGCACACCTACATACTGCGCGAGACCAAGGCCGGCACCACCGAAAATGGCATTACTTACAGCACCGCTGAGTACACTATTGTGACCACCGTCAAGGATAACAACGATGGCACCCTCAGCGTGGAGCACAAGCTGCAGAATGTTGACAAGGCGACCTTCGAGAACGCCTACACCGTAACCCCCAAGAGCTTCAGTGTTACTGATCAGATCACGGCGACCAAGGTCCTGACCGGGCGCGATCTCAAGGAAGGCGAGTTCTCCTTCGAGCTCGTCGAGGGCAACGATGTTGTTGCCACCGGCAAGAACGATGCCCGCGGCAAGATCAAGATGAGCCCCAT
>CABUBY010000028.1 GCA_902489955.1 uncultured Collinsella sp.
CGCGCGCTGGCCGCCGGTGCCGTGATTAACGCTACGGGTGCTCATACGCTGCGTTTCTTGCCGCCGCTCGTCTGCGAGGAAGCCGACGTGGACAGTCTGATCGAGATCCTGTCGGGTGTCTTGGTCTAACGCAGCGCAATAACTCAATTTGGACCGGGTTCCGGACTGCGGGCGTGCCCTATGTGGCATGATTCAGCGGTCTGGAGCCCGTTTTGCCTTAGATTTGCTAAGGCAGGGAGACCCGCTGGTCAAAAAACATTAAATATGAGTACTGCTACCGATTTGGTAGCAGCAATTTTGGACTAATAAGGCCAGATGGCAAGTCGAAATGGCGATGAATGCACGATTTTGATCCAACTGTTAGTCCTTATAATGGACATATGTTGCGTAACTTAAGCAAATACTATCTTTTTATATGTTGCAAACAAAGTAGCAGTACTCATTTTTGCCATTTTTTGGCCACGGCCTTTGTGACAGACGTGCTGGCGGGTTCGAATCCCATGCGCTGGGCCCAAACAAAAACGGTCCCCTTGCGAGGACCGTTTCCAATTCGGTGGTGGGCGATGAGGGATGTCCGCGTGCGGCTGGCGCCGCCCGCGTCCCGCTTCGTCGCTCCGCTCCTCGCGTGCTGCGCTGGAAAACGCTTGCGCGTTTCCTCAGCTCCGCACCCTGTCGGGTTCGAATCCCGGCACATGGATAGCAAAAAGCCCGTCACCGCGGGGGTAACGGGCTTCTTAATTTAAATGGTGCCCCCAGCGGGATTCGAACCCGCGATATCCACCTTGAAAGGGTGGCGTCCTTGGCCGCTAGACGATGGGGACAGCGGGAAAGAGTATAGCAGACTTTTTTATCTGTTCACATATCGTTGGCAGATTGAAAAACCACCACAAAGGAGTGGGTTTCTATTCCGATTTTCAAATATCTCAATCTGTAACATCTGGGCGGGCAAATCGGCTCTATCTGTTACAGATCGAGACAGACGGCGGGCGTCGGGACGAACATCTCAATCTGTAACAGTAAGACGACTTTCAACGGCCTAGATGTTACAGATCGAGACAAACAAACGTGGCAGATCAAAACCACCACAAAGGTGCCTGTCTCCTTTGTGGTGGTGGGGCGTTAGGGGAGGAGCTTCATCGCGGCGTCGTGGGCGGCGTGCTCGTAAGCGTCGTCGAGGGGCTTGAGCGGCAGCAGGGCGGCGGCCTGTGCGTCGCCACGGCGCTCGAGGGCGTGGGCGATGAGCCAGTCAGCGAGCTCGGGGTTCTTGGGTAGTGCCGGTCCGTGTAGGTACGTGCCGATGACGCCCTTATAGATAAGGCCCTCAAAGCCATCGTCGCCGTTGTTACCGGTGCCCGTGACCACAGACGTTCCGAGCGGCGTGGCCTCTGCATCGAGCAAGGTGCGGCCTCCGTGATTCTCAAATCCCACAAAGGGCTCGGGTGCCAGGTCGGTCTTGACGGCGACGTTGCCGATCAGGCGGTCGGAGCCGCGCACGGTTTCGGCGGCAATGACCCCCAGACCCTCGATGCGATCCTCGCCCATGTAGTACGAACGGCCGAGCAGCTGATAGCTGCCGCAGATGGCAAGCAGCGAGCCACCGTCCTCAACATAGGCCGCGACCTTGTCTTTTTGAGCGAGCAGTTCGTGTGCCACGGCCAGCTGATCGCGGTCGGCACCGCCGCCCATCATGACGATATCGGCATCGGCCAAATCAAGCGTCTCGCCCATGCGGACCTCGTCCACGCGCACGGGAATGCCGCGCCAGGCACAGCGGCGCTCAAGCGCAATAACGTTGCCGCCGTCGCCGTAGAGGTTGAGGGCATCGGGGTACAGATAGACGATGCGCACCGGGCGCGAAAGCTCGACTGGCGCGATGCCGACAGGAAGAGCGCTGCCATCGGCACGGGCTACGGCGCGCCCGGCAACAGCGTCGGCGGTGGTGCCCTTCAGCTCGTCGAGTTCTTTGACCAGCGGCGGGAAGGCCGTGTAGTTGGCGACGGCGTAGAAGGTGTCATCGGCGGCCTCGTCGGCCACGGCGCCGATCGCCTGCGCGACGTCCGAGATAATCGCGGCATCGATGCCGGCGTACTTGAGGCGTACCTGCATGTCGTGCGCACGCGTGCCTCCGGCAAAGGCGACAAGACCCGGCGTGTCGGCGATGCGCTCGAAGTCGACATCGTAGATCCACGAGACATCGTGGCCGTCGGCA
The DNA here is from genome assembly GCA_902489955.1 of uncultured Collinsella sp. GTDB lineage: Bacteria > Actinomycetota > Coriobacteriia > Coriobacteriales > Coriobacteriaceae > Collinsella. The sequence continues at coordinate 2,210 of CABUBY010000028.1, forward strand.
TCGTTATCGTTTAGGAAGAAGGCGCAGAGCCTGCCGCCTGCCGTCTTGATGGACTGGATCTGGCGATCGAAGCCCACGGGATTCTTGGCCAGGTTTGCCTCGACGGTGCGGCCGGCAATGTTCCAGCGGCCCATGCGTCCGCCGGCGGGGACGTAGGCATCGAGCGTGGACTGCAGATGCGCCGCGTCCACACCCAGCTCGTGCGCCGCAAAGAAAGCGGCAGCAACGTTATAGACCATGTATAGGCCGTTGTAGCGCGTGGTGATGTGCGTGGCGGGTGCTTCGGCCTCGGGTCCAAAGGTCAGGTCAAAGCCGTAGCCGTCGCAGGTAAGCTTCACGCCCGTCACGCGACGGAGCAGCGCGGGACGACCCCAACCGCACGAAGGACAATGGTAGGCGCCGAGCTGGCCGTACTGCACATAGTCGTACTCCAACGGCGCGTTGCACTGCGAGCAAAAACGCGAATCGCTAATGCGATCGGACTCGGTGCCCGTGGCGCCGTCGATGCCAAAGGCGATGCTCGTGTTGGAGACGCGTGCGGCGATCGCGGCACACAGCGGGTCGTCTGCGTTGTAGATGAGCGTTGTTGCCGGAGAGAGCTCCAACGCATGGGCAATGACGTCTTGGGTATGGTCAATCTCGCCGTAGCGGTCCAGCTGGTCGCGGAACAGGTTGAGCAGCACGAAGTACGTCGGCTTGAGCTTGGGTAGGACGCGCACGGTGTAGAGCTCATCGCATTCAAAAACGCCCACGCGCTTGCCGCCGCCGGCTCGCTTGAGGCCGCTGCGCGCCTCGAGCAGTGCGCCCACCACGCCCGGCTCCATGTTGTTGCCGGCGCGGTTGCATACCACGGTGGCGCCGCTGGCGGCAACGGTGTCGGCGATGAGGTTCGAAGTGGTGGTCTTACCGTTGGTGCCGGTGATCACCACGCTGCGGTCGACAAGGCCGGCGAGGTCGCTCAGCAGCTCGGGGTCGATCTTCATGGCGATGCGGCCGGGGAGTACGCCGCCCTGGCGCTTAAGGACGGAGCGCAGCCCCCAGCGGGCGATATCGCTCGAGGTGCAGGCAAGAGATGAGCGGAGATTCATGAAGCCGTTCCTAACGTGAATGACATGGTCGTGGCGTTTGCGCCGTTAAAAGCCGTAACGGCGCGCAAATTCCTGGGCAAGCTGCGACACGTCTTCGCAGGCATTGGCCCAGGGGGCAAAGTCGGGAGTGTCCGAGATAATACCGTCCGCTTCCCAAACGGCCTGGTGCGAAAGATCCCAGGGATCGTGTGGCTCGGGCCGGCAGGGAAGGTACGGTGTCTGGTACATGGGGTTCAGTAAGAAGAACGCACCGCCCTCGCAACGGTTGGCAAACTCACGCAGCGCGCGTGTCGCCGGGCGCATCTTGTTTGTTTTGAACAGCAGAATCGTGCGGGCGAGCAGATACCAAGGAGAGTTCTCGAGCGCGTCAGCCCCGATCTCTTCCTCGAGCTGGTGGGCCAGGGCAAAAAAGCCGTCCTGGTCTTCCAGACGAGCGAGGGCGAGCAACACGGTGCCTGCGGCTCGGGTGGGGTAGCCTTCCGCCTTAAGGACGCGGCGGGCGTAGTTGGCGGCAGCACGGTAGCGGGCGCTCGCCATGCACAGCTGCGAGATGGCCTCGAGCGTGTGGAGCCACCCGATAAGAGCCGGCTCGCTCACGGTAAGGTCTGCTGCGGTGACACCGTCGGCCAAAACATTATTGGCCCAGTAGTGCGGGGCTTCCATGTCGAACCCGGGCACGCTTTGCTGCAGGTAATCGGCCGTGGTCGCCTCGAGCTTCATCAGGTCGCCCAGGCAGGCGTCAATGGGCGTGTCGGCCAGGATGATGGCGAGCAGCTGCGCGTCGACGGCCAGCGCATCGACGCGGACGATCTTGAGCAGCTCATCACGCATATCGTCGAACAGGTGATTGCGCGTCTGCTCGAACTCCTCGTCGCTGCCCATGTCCTCGATGCGATGGAGCTCGTCGAGCAGGTGGCGATGAACACCGGCGTAGGACAGCAGCGCCTGGGCATGCTCGGACTGCGCATACTTTTGGGGATTCGCGCTAATGTCGTTATGGACAAGCTCGCGTGCTGCATCGGTGAGCTCGGGGTGCGACGCCAGATAGGTGCGCTCCAGGTAGGCGGGGATGTAGACGCTCGGATCCATTAGAGGTCTCCTCCCTTAAACGGCAAACCCTGCTCGGCCGCCTGCAGGATGCGCTCATCGATTTGGGAACGCACGATATCGTTGGTGACGACCCAGGCGGCAAAGCTGGCGTTGTCGGGGGCGCCCAGGCCCTCCTGCAGTACCGGCGTCGCCTCGGACAGCGCAAGGACAAGCTCGTCGGTGGAGCCCGCACCCACGTTGACGCGGGCATAGACGCCATCGGGAAACTCGGTTTGGAAGTAGAGTGCCTCGGCTGCGTGCGGACACGAGCGCGCAAGGATGCGCAAGTAGTGCTCGGCGCCCTCGTAGTCCAGCTCGCGCCAGGCTGCGCTCATCAGTGCGATGAGCGTCCACGGGTCCAAGTCGCGCTCCGCATCTTTGGGGCGGCGGCGCAGCGGCGTGTTGGCAAGATAGGGCACGGAGTGAGCGGAGCGAAAGCGCTTGAGCTCCTCGGCGGGGTATTCGAGCTTTGCCATGGCGAGCATCGCGGTGTGGCGGACACCGGCGGGGTCGTTGGGCGCAAAGTCCAAGCTGCGATTTGCGGCTTCGAGCGACATGCGATAGCGGCCGCTAATGAGGGCGCGCGATGCCAAGGCGGCAAGCCAGCGCAGATAGGGGCGGCGCGTAAGGTCGCCTGCGGCCTCGCGCTCGTAGGGGTCCTGCGCCGAGGCGATCTTGAGCGCCAGATCGTGCTCCACCTCGTCGCACTTGGACACCAGATACTGCACGTATTCCTCGTTGGATTCGGCGGTGAGCGCCGTCAGCATGCGCTGGGCATCCCAGTTGGCCGGATCGAGTGCGGCTGCCTCGCGGAGCATGTTCTCGGCAGCTGCCTCTTCCTGCTCTGCCTGGGTATCGTCAGGGATAAAGGGAATGCGGTAATCGACGGCCTCGACCACCTTGGCAATGAGGTGCCCGGCGCGGTCGCGGTCGTGCACGATGAGCGGTGCGGGGTTGCGGGTGAATTGTTCCATCAGACGCTCTACGGCGGCAGCGTCGGTGAGCGGGATATTGTCGCGGCGCAAGGCCTCAAGAACGAGGCGATGGCAATCCTCTTGAATGGGATCGAATGCCATGGGGCCTCCTTTGCTGCGGTTAGGGTTCAAATGTTTCTATATAAGGTTCTAGTTTACCCGCATGTGGCACACCGGGGGTGCCGCACTTGGACTTGCACCTTTGCACCACGAAGACGGATGTCGCACAAATGTCGGCACCCTGGACGACCGAGTGGTATCACGGTGCCGCAAACGGTCGATTTTTGGCGGCGAACGGTGCATATTTTGGAGGGGCACAGTCCTGCCCAGGATATGTAGTCAACCTTGATAAAACGTTTGCCCAGCTTGGGAGTATGAATGCCGCACAAGGGTCTTCAGGGATAGAAAAAACGTTTCATCATTGGCGGCTTTAGGTGAATAACTGACCAACCAGAACGGTAAAATAGTGTTTGTCTGAGCGTTGAGACGTTTAGACATCGCGCATTGTCATCGCCGGCAACGCACAAAACGGTCCTAACGGAGCCAATCGGGTGCTCCGTTATATACACAAGTCTAAGAGGGGCTTGTTTAGGAGGCACAGTATGGGACGTTTTACCAATCCTCGCGATCTGTACTTTGGTGAGGGCGCTCGCCACGAGGTGAAGAACCTCAAGGGCAAGAAGGCCATCATCGTTTCTGGCGGCAGCTCTATGCGCCGCGGCGGGTTCCTGCAGGACGTTGAGGCCGACCTCAAAGAGGCCGGCATGGAGGTCAAACTGTTCGAGGGCGTCGAGTCCGACCCGTCCATCGAGACGGTCATGAAGGGCGCCGAGGCCATGCGCGAGTTCGAGCCCGACTGGATTATCGCCATCGGCGGCGGCTCGCCCATCGATGCCGCTAAGGCCATGTGGGTCTTCTACGAGTATCCCGAGGAGTCCTTCGATAACATCATCCAGCCGTTCAGCTTCCCCGAGCTGCGTCAGAAGGCTCACTTCTGCGCCATTTCCTCCACCTCCGGTACCGCTACCGAGGTCACTGCCTTTTCCGTCATCACCGACTACGCCAAGGGCATCAAGTACCCGCTGGCCGACTTCAACATCACCCCTGATGTCGCCATCGTCGACCCGGAGCTCACCTACACCATGCCCGCCAAGCTGTGCGCTCACACCGGCATGGACGCTCTGACCCACTGCATGGAGGCCTACGTTTCTACCTTCGCCTCTATGTTCACCGACGCCAACGCTCTGCACGGCATCCGCGAGATCGTCGAGTGGCTGCCCAAGTCCTATGCTGGCGACCATGAGGCCCGTCAACACATGCACGAGGCTCAGTGCATCGCCGGTATCGCCTTCTCCTCGGGCCTGCTCGGCATTGTTCACTCCATGGCTCACAAGACCGGTGCTGCCTTCGAGAACGGCCACATCATCCACGGTGCTGCTAACGCCATGTACCTGGGCAAGGTCATCCAGTGGAACTCCAAGGACCCGCGTGCTGCCGAGCGTTACGCTTACGTGGCCAAGGAGATCCTGCACCTTCCCGGCGAGACCAACGAGGAGCTCATCGCTGCGCTCGTCCAGAAGATCCGCGACCTCAACGACCAGCTCAACATCCCGCAGTCCATCAAGGATTACGCGAATGGTGGCGTGAAGGTCGATGCCGAGAACCCGCAGATGGTTTCCGAGGAGGAGTTCCTCGCCAAGCTGCCCGAGATCGCCGCGAACGCCGAGACCGACGCCTGCACGCCGGAGAACCCGCGTGAGACCAAGGCTGCCGACTTCGAGAAGATCCTCAAGGCCTGCTACTACGACACCGACATCGATTTCTAATCGACTCTTGTTATCGTAACGAGGGGCTCCGCACGTATCTGTACGGAGCCCCTTTCTTTTTTTCTTTTAGAGAATGGGATAGTTATGGCTGCAATTTTCAATAGCCCCAGCAAGTACATCCAGGGTCCGGACGAGCTCGCCAAGCTCGGCTCCTATGTCGAGCCGCTTGGCGCTAAGGCCCTCGTCATCGTGACGCCTTCGGGCAAGAAGCGCGTCGGTGCCAAGATCGAGGGCGGTTTTGCCGAGGCTAAGGCCGAGCTGCTGTTTGAGGACTTTAACGGCGAGTGCTCTAAGGGCGAGGTCGATCGCCTGGTTGCGCTCGCTCGCGACAACGGTTGCGACATCATCGTTGGCGTCGGTGGCGGCAAGATCCTCGATACCGCTAAGGCTGTCGCCTATTACCTGGAATCCCCGGTTATCATTTGCCCTACCATTGCTTCGACCGATGCCCCGTGTTCGGCGCTTTCGGTGCTCTATACCGATGACGGCCAGTTCGACAAGTACCTCTTCCTTAAGGCAAACCCCAATATTGTCCTGATGGATACGACGGTTATCGCGGCGAGCCCGGTGCGCCTGACGGTTTCCGGTATGGGCGATGCGCTCGCAACCTACTTTGAGGCCCAGGCGACGCACGATGCCGACGGCGGCACTTGCGCTGGCGGCAAGGGCGGAATGGCCGGCCTGGCGCTCGCCAAGCTCTGCTACGAGACGCTTATGGCCGATGGCGTCAAGGCCAAGGTCGCGCTGGAGAAGGGTGCGCTCACGCCTGCCGTCGAGCATATCATCGAGGCCAATACGCTGCTTTCGGGCATTGGCTTTGAGAGCTCGGGCCTTGCTGCTGCTCATGCCATCCACAATGGCCTGACGATGCTGCCCGAGTGCCACGGCATGTATCACGGCGAGAAGGTCGCCTTTGGCACCATCGTCCAGCTGGTACTCGAGGATGCTCCGACTGAGAAACTCGAGGAAGTCTTGGGCTTCTGCATTGAGTTGGGCCTGCCGGTTACGATGAAGGAACTTGGCGTTGCCGAGCTTACGCGCGAGCAGGCCATGATTGTTGCCGAGGCCGCCTGCGCGCCCGATGACACCATGTGCAACATGCCGTTTGAGGTGACGCCCGAGATGGTCGCAAACGCCATCCTGGGTGCCGACGCGCTGGGCCACTACTATCTCATGGATGAGTAAATCAAGCTAAGGAAGGGGCAAAGCAAGCAGATGGCTTTGCCCCTTTTTGCTATGGTGCAAAGGGGTCAGGTTACTTTGCACCAATCGTTGTTTGATGAAGGGCGGATTCTCGCATGGCACTTCCCATGGTTTATGGCGGTCCCGGCCGGTATGTTCAGGGGCCGGGCGAACTCTCGCGTCAGGGCAGGTATTTGTCATGGTTGGGCTGCGCTGCCTATGTCTTGTTTGACCAGGGCACCGAGGATCGGCTGTGCAGGCAGATCGTCGATGGATTTCTGGACGAAGATCTAAGCGAGCCGTTCTTTAAGATTTATAACGGTCCGTGTACGGAAGATGCCGTTGTCGGAATGGCTCAGGAAGCCCAGGCCGAGTATTGCGACATGGTGGTGGGCATTGGCGGCGGCAAGATGCTCGATATCGCCAAGGCAGTAGCGTTTTATGCCGAGCTGCCGTTGTGCGTATGCCCCACGGCGGCCTCAATGGACGGTCCGTGCAGTGCGATTTCGGTGCTGTATCACGAGGATGGGTCGTTCGACCGTTACCTGGAGCTCGAGAAGAATCCAGACCTGGTCGTGGTCGATACCAACGTGGTCGCGGCGGCCCCACTGCGTATGACGGTCGCTGGTATGGGCGATGCGCTGGCAACGTACTTCGAGGCGCGTTCGTGCGCCGCGGCGAGAGGTGCGAACGAGCACGGTGGCGCGCCGGGGCACTTGGCTCTGGTTGCGGCTCGCGCCTGCTATGACACGCTCATGGAATGCGGCGTCGCTGCCAAGCGCGATCTCAAAAAGGGGCGTACATCGCCGGCGGTTGAGCGCCTGATCGAGTGCAATATTCTGCTTTCGGGTGTTGGCTTTGAGAGTGGCGGCCTGGCGTTGGCACATGCCATCGCCAACGGTCTGACGATTCTGCCCGAGTGCAAGGCCATGCATGGTGAGGCCGTGGCATTTGGTCTGGTGGTGCAGCTGCGCCTGGAGCGTGCGCCCGAGCTTGATCAGGTGCTCGAGTTTTGCCAGCGCGTTGGTCTGCCGACGACGCTCGAGGAGCTGGGCCTTGGCGAGATTTCCGATGCCGACCTGCAGAGTGTTGCAAATGCGGTCTTTAGAAACGAGCGTAACATGGCCAACGAACAGGCCAAGGTGACCAAACAAAAGCTCGTGCAGCTCATGCGCGAGGCATAGCTTGCCGCTTGATCGACCTTGTGCAATCGAGGCGGGCGATAGGTCATAGACTATTTGCCGCAAAGATGCTCCGCGTGTAATTTGCCCGAGGCGTGGACCGATGGCGTATCATTATCTCTTGCTTGTTTGCACTGCTCAGGGAGGGGCCGCGCATGGCGCAGGAACACGATCTGTTTGATGACATTATCGAGATCAGCAAGGGTTTCGACTTTCTTAAAAACCCGCTTGGCGGTGTGACCGACGCACTCGATCCATCGGCGCCGCAGTGGAATCCTGCCGACTACAAGGAGCGTCCGCGCGGCAACACCATTCCGTGCTTGACCTGCAAAAACGAGAAGAGCGGCTGCACCGCGTGCATGGACGTGTGTCCGGTCAACGCTATCGAGGTCGAGGAAGACGCCATCGAGATTCTCGATTCCTGTCGCAAGTGCGGCCTGTGCGCTGCCGCCTGCCCGACTGAGGCGATTATTTCGCCGCGCCTGGCGCCCAAAAACCTGTATGACGACATTGTCTCGGCAGCTACGAGTCACGAGACCGTCTACGTTACCTGCACGCGTGCCCTTAAGCGCATGCCGCGCGAGAACGAGGTCGTCGTTGCCTGCGTGGGCGATATTACGGCCGAGACCTGGTTCTCGGTACTGGCGGACTATCCCAACGTGAGCGTGTACCTGCCGTTGGGCGTGTGCGATAAGTGCCGCAACACCGGTGGCGAGGATATTCTGGGCGAGGCCATCGCCACCGCCGAGGAGTGGGCCGGTACGGGCATGGGCCTGGAGGTCGACCCCAAGAGCCTCAAGTGCCATAAACGCCGCGAGTACGAGCGCAAGGAGTACATGGAAAAGATCGCCCGCACCACGGGCCTGACGGTGACCAAGCTCAATCCGGCGACGGCGGCGCTGGCCTCGGTGACGCAAAAGCTCAAGGCCCATCGCCATCAGATTACCCAGCTGGAGCGCACGCTCAACACCATGTGCGGCACCACGACGACCAAGCGTCGCCGTTCGCTCACGCACGGGCGGCAGCTGGTGCTCTCGACATTGCAAAACCACCCCGAGCTTGCCCAGAACATGCAGGTGAGCACGCCGGAGTGCGATTTTGACAAGTGCACGTCGTGCGGCGAGTGCGTCAATGTATGTCCCACGTTCGCCTGCGATCTGGTGGGAAGCGGCCGCTTTGCACTGGAGTCCACGTATTGCCTAGGCTGCGGAGCCTGCGTCAAGGTGTGCCCCGAGCATGCGCTTAAGTTGGTTGAGCATGATGCATCCAACCTGGTCGTCGTCGATCCCGAGGCCGAGGAAAAGGCCGCCCAGAAGGCTAGGGCCCACGAAGAAGCCCAGAAGGTCAAGGCCGAGGCAAAGGCCAAGCTCGACAAGATGCTCGATCAGGTGGAGAAGCTCGCGGACTAGTCAGCGACCCCTATCTCTGCTTCATTCGTGCCGCCGTGGCGTCCGGGTTAGCCCAGATGCTGCGGCGGCGCTATACTTATGCAGTTTGAAATGCTTGTACCAAAAGGAGCTGTCGTGTCCCTTTCCATCGGTATCGTGGGCCTGCCCAACGTGGGCAAGTCGACGCTGTTCACCGCGCTTACCAAAAAGACCGGCCTTGCCGCCAACTACCCGTTTGCCACGATCGACCCCAACGTGGGTATCGTCGATGTGCCCGATAGCCGCCTGCAAAATCTCGCCGACATCGTTAACCCCGGCCGCATTGTGCCGGCGACGGTCGAGTTCGTCGACATCGCAGGCCTGGTGAAGGGTGCCAACGAGGGCGAGGGCCTGGGCAACCAGTTTTTGGCAAACATTCGCGAGACCGACGCCATCTGCGAGGTCGTGCGCTACTTTAAAGACCCCAACGTCATGCGCGAGGTGGGCCGCACGGGCGAGTTCGTCGACCCCGCCGGCGATGCCGACACCATCATGACCGAGCTCATCCTGGCCGACATGGGCACGCTCGAGAAGCAACTGCCCAAGCTCGAGAAGGAGGCCAAGCGCGACAAGGAGCTCATGCCCAAGTTCGAGGTGGCCAAGCGCCTGCTTGCCTGGCTCAACGAGGGCAAGCGCGCCGCGTCCATGGAGATGACCGACGAGGAGCGCGCCGCCGCCAAGGGCCTGTTCCTGCTCACCATGAAGCCCATCCTGTATGTGGCCAACGTAGACGAGGACATGCTCAACGAGGACCTGGCGCCCATCGATGGCGTCAAGCCGCTGCCGATCTGCGCCAAGATCGAGGCCGAGCTTTCCGAGCTCGATCCCGAGGACGCCGCCGACTACCTGGAGAGCTTGGGCCTGGAGCAGCCCGGTCTGGACGTGCTCGCACAGGCCGCCTACAAGCTGCTCGGCCTGCAGTCGTTCTTTACGGCTGGTGAGATGGAAGTCAAGGCCTGGACGGTGCGCCAGGGCGCGACCGCCCCGCAGGCCGCCGGCGTCATCCACACCGACTTTGAGCGCGGCTTTATTAAGGCCGAGGTCATTGGCTATGACGACTACATCGAGCTCGGTGGCGAGCAGGGCGCCAAGGCCGCCGGCAAGCTACGCATTGAGGGCAAGGACTATGTCATGGCCGATGGCGACGTCGTGCACTTCCGCTTTAACGTGTAAGGACGACGCGCATGTTCAAATATGGCAAAAAAGCCGGCTACATGGGCATCGCGCTGCTGGTGCTTGCGGTGCTTCCGCTGGTGGTCGCAGCGTTTGTTATCCCCAACATTGGTCCCGAGGTGGCGACGAAGTTTAACGCAGCCGGCGAGGTGACGCGCTGGGGCAAGAGCTACGAGTTGCTGGCACTTCCGGTGCTCAATTTGCTGCTGAGCGTGGCAACGTACTTTACGGCGGGACGCCAGGCCAAGAACAATGAGGACTCTGCCGCCATGGCGCGCATCGTGTGCGAGCGCTACCTGCGCAACGGTTGCATCACGGGTGTGTTCCTCAACGTGATCAACGTTTACTTTATGTACTCGGCGATTACCGGAACGGGCTTTGGTTTTGGTTTCTAGCTTGTCCTTTTAGGCAACGAGCCTGCAAGCATATTCGATGGCTGCTGCGAGGCCGCCGCTCGATCGTGGTTGAAAGACTACATCGGCGGCGGCCTCGTTTTCGTATCCGGCGCCGCGAAGGGCGAGTGCTATGCCGGCTTCTAAAAGGAGCGGCAGGCCGCGTTGGCTGGTTGCGATTACGGCAACCTGATTGAGCGAGCAGCCGTGCGTTTGGCATTGAATGGCAAGTTCACCTTGCGCCGGGCAAGGGACCAGAACGGCGACGACGCGACTTGATAGCAATGCAAATGCTGTGCGCTCATCGGGCGAAAGGCATTCTGCTTCAACGACGACGAGCTTGGGCGGTGCGCTGTTTGTGCGAAGCGTGGCTCGGTGCATGCGGACCGAAGAACCCGACATAGAAAACTCCTGTGTATTCGGGAAAACGTAAACTATAGTTTACGTTTATGTTCGGCTCCATTTCAAACTCGGCTGCATGGACGAACGTGCGAAACAGATTCTTGGCAGGCGGGTCGAAGAGACACGCAGGGACCTTGGTATCTCCAAGGTTGATTTTTGTGTGGCGACAGGAATCAGCCGACCCTACCTCGACCGAATCGAAGATGGGACGGCAAATTTCACGCTCAGGGTTCTATTTAAGATCGCGCCCGCACTCGGCATGACGGTGTCAGAGCTTCTCGAGGGTATTGAATAGGGGATACCCGTCGACAACCGAATTACGCCATCGGGATGCGGTCGTGGTTGACTTGGCTGTAGAACAGGCGCTGAATCTCGGCCGCATCACGTGACTGGCCGAGCGCCCACATGGTTTTGGCCACGAGCGTCTCGGTGGTCATGTCATCGCCGCGCAGGATGCCCGGATGATCGGCGTAAGCGCGGCCGACCTCATAAACGCCCAGATCGAGGCCCTCTTCGGGGACCTGTGTGGTCATGACGACGGTGCGACCCGAATCGACCCAGCGGAAAATCGCCTCCTGGAACGACTCGCCCGACTCACCAAACTCGGGGATACCGCCAATGCCAAAGGTCTCAAGGATTACAGCATCGTAGCTATCGGCTAGGGCGTCGAGGATGCCCGGGTTTACGCCGGGCGTAAGCTTGAGTACAAATACGCGCGGGTCGATGCTGTCGTAGAAATGCACCGGGTTTTCGTCCTGATGCGTGCCGTGGAGCCCGTTGCGCACGATACGGTCATTGCGGATGTAGGCAATGGGCGGATAGTTGACGCTAATGAATGCGTTGAAGCTCATGGTGCGCTGCTTGCGGGCGCGCGTACCGGCAATAGCGACGCCGCCAAACACAATCGAGACGTCGTGCGAGTGCTCGTCGAGTGCATAGAGCAGGCTCTGGTACAGGTTGAGCTTGGCGTCGGTAAAGGGGTTGCCCATGGGCTTTTGCGAGCCGGTGAGCACGATGGGCTTGGGGCTGTCCTGAATCAGATAGGAAAGCGCTGCCGCGGTGTAGCTCATGGTGTCGGTGCCGTGCAGAATCACGAAACCGTCGTGGTCGGCATAACCCTCGACGATGACGTCGCGGATACGCATCCAGTCACTGGGGCGCATGTTGGTGCTGTCGATGTTCATGGGCTGCACGACGTCGAGCTCGCAGAGCCCCGAGATCTCGGGGACGCTCTGGGCGAGCTCCTCACCGGTCAGGGCGGGGGAGAGGCCGTTGCCGTCCTCGGTCGATGCGATGGTGCCGCCCGTGGCGATGAGAAGGATGCGCTTCATGCTGGTATTCCTATCGTATTTGCCGCCGCAGAGGCGGAGTCGTTCGGCAGTATTGTGGCACAGGGCGTCCAATGTTCAAACGTATTACATCATCTGTAACGTTTGGTAACACTTCAATCGCCGTCAAATAGGGCCCAGGTCGTGCGTTTGCCGTGCGCTGATGGCTGCGAGGGACGAGAAACCCCATATAACGTGTACACTATGAAAGCTGTTTTCGTTTATTCGCGCGGGTGGGCACCGGCTCCCCGCCAACAAGAGGGGGAAACCATGGATCAAAAGGCTTCCGCAAAGGTCCTCGTACTCGACTTTGGTGCGCAGTACGGTCAGCTCATTGCCCGTCGCGTCCGCGACCTCAACGTGTATTCTGAGATTGTCCCCTGCGACATCTCGGCCGATGAGATTCGCGAGATGAACGCCTCTGCGCTCATCCTTTCTGGCGGCCCGGCCTCCGTGTACGCCGAGGACGCTCCGTCCATCGATCCCGCCATCTTTGACCTGGGCCTTCCCGTCCTGGGCTTCTGCTACGGCCATCAGATCACGGCCGTGACGCTCGGCGGCAAGGTCGGTCACTCCGAGGTGGGCGAGTACGGCCGCGCCACCATCACGCGTACGGCCGGCGCCAAGCTCTTTAACTCCACGCCTATGGAGCAGACCGTGTGGATGAGCCATCGCGACGCCGTTTCCGAGGTGCCCGAGGGCTTTACCGTTACCGCCAGCACCGACGTGTGCCCGGTTGCCGCCATGGAGTGCGTCGAGCGCAAGATTTTCACCACGCAGTTCCACCCCGAGGTCAAGCACTCCGAGTACGGTCAGCAGCTGCTGAGCAACTTCCTGTTTGAGATCTGCGGCCTGGAGCCCAATTGGAGCATGGACAACCTGGTCGAGACCATGACGGCCGAGTTCCGCGAGAAGGTCGGCGACGACCGCGTGATTCTGGCCCTGTCCGGTGGCGTCGACTCCTCCGTCGTGGCTGCGCTGGGCGCCCGCGCCGTGGGCAAGCAGATGACCTGCGTGTTCATCAACCACGGCCTGCTGCGCAAGGGCGAGCCCGAGCAGGTTGAGGAGGTCTTCACCAAGCAGTTTGACGTCGACTTTATCCACGTCCACGCCGAGGACCGCTATGCCGAGCTTCTGGCCGGCGTGACCGAGCCCGAGGAGAAGCGCCGCATCATCGGCACGCAGTTCTGGAAAGAGTTCTTCGCCGTGGCTCAGCAGCTCGAGACCGATGGCAAGTCGGTCAAGTACCTGGCTCAGGGCACCATCTACCCCGACATCATCGAGTCCGGCGCTCGCAAGACGGGCGGCAAGACGGCCACCATCAAGAGCCATCACAACCTGATTCCGTTCCCCGAGGGCGTACACTTCGACCTCATTGAGCCGCTCGACCACTTCTTTAAGGACGAGGTCCGTGCGCTTGGTCTGGCGCTCGGCCTGCCGGGTCACATCGTGTTCCGCCAGCCCTTCCCGGGCCCGGGTCTTGCCATCCGCATCATCGGCGCGGTCGACAAGGAGAAGCTCGAGATCCTCAAGAACGCCGACGCCATCGTGCGCGAGGAGCTCGATGCCTACAACCAGCGTCTGTTTGAGCAGACCGGTGAGCGCAACTCCGAGCACAGCTGCTGGCAGTACTTTGCGGTCCTGCCCGACATTAAGTCCGTTGGCGTTATGGGCGACGAGCGCACCTACCAGCGCCCGATCATCCTGCGTGCCGTCGAGTCCAGCGATGCCATGACCGCCGACTGGGCCAAGCTGCCCTACGACGTGCTGGCCCGCATTTCCGGCCGCATCGTGGCCGAGGTTCCCGGCGCCAACCGCGTGTGCTACGACATCACGTCCAAGCCGCCTGCGACCATCGAGTGGGAATAAACGATATTCGTTGATTTCAAGCCTCTGACCTGCGAAAA
>CABUBY010000029.1 GCA_902489955.1 uncultured Collinsella sp.
ACGAACGGCGTCACGGACGGGAACGTCATCTTGGCGGGATCGACCTCGGTGCGGACGGTCACCCAGCCGGGATCCTCCCCCTCCATGGAGATGACGTAGTACACGGCGTAGCGGCCGCACAGGCTGCGCTCATCGTTGCCGATGATCACGGGAATCCAGCCGTAGCGCTCGTAGTACAGGTAGTGGACGGCCTCGGGCAGCTTGTCCTGCTTGACGGTGATCGTCAGCTGGTCCTCGCACTGCCACTCGACCTTCTCGATGCAGCCCGGAACGGCGCGGCGCAGGGCCTCGACATGGCTCTCGCAGCGACGGGCATACACCTTGTTCTCAGTTTCAATCATTCGTTACTCCACCTCGCTCTGAGCGGTCTCGGTACCGAACACAGCGCGGTACATCGGCGTCGCGTGAAGTTCCTCGGTGCTCTGCTCGAGTACGATGCCGGTCGCGGTCTCCACACCGTGCACGAGGGGCAGCGGGGTGGCGATGCCAAACCACAAGATCATGACAGCCAGGATGATTTCGGGGATAAGCATGAGCGCCGGGGCCTCATGCTTGCCCATGCCCTGGGGCGCATGGCCGAATACCGACTTGAGTGCGATGCGGGTGAGCGCGGAGATGGCCACGGTAAGACCGAGGGCGACCACGACGACCAGCCACATGGGACCGGCGGTAACACCGGCGACAAAAGTCAGGAACTCGGAGATAAACATGCCAAAGGGCGGGAAGGCACCAAGACCGAGCAGCGCCAGGACGGCGAGCGCGGCGGTTGCGGGGGCAACCTCGACGACGCCCTGGATCTTGGCCAGGCTACGCGTGCCAAAAGCGTGCTGGATGTTGCCGGACACGCAGAAGGCAAGCGTCTTGGTAAAGCCGTGGAACACGCAGTGCAGCAGGGCCGCGGCGATACCTAGCGGGCCACCGATACCCAGGCACAGGGCGATAACGCCCACGTTCTCCACAGACGAGTACGCGAAGCGGCGCTTGAGGTCGTCCTGGCGAAACATCGAAAGTGCCGCCACCAAAATGGACAGCGTGCCGACGATCAGCAGCAAAAGTTGCGGATACTCGGCGCCCACGGCCTGGATGGTAAAGCCGTAGAAGCGCATGATCACGAGCATGGCGCACTTAAGCAGCACGCCCGAGAGCAGGGCCGAGACAGGGCTCGGGGCCTGGGAGTGGGCATCGGGCAGCCAAGTGTGCATGGGGAACAGGCCGGCCTTGGTGCCAAAGCCGATCACGATAAACGCAAAGGCGAGGCGCATGAGCGTCGGGTCGAACTGGTCGGCATACGGCAGCACGCACGACAGGAATGCGGCCTCGTGGGCGTTGGGAATCACGTCGGCGGCGTTGGCGTAGATCAGCAGCGTACCGAACAGGCCAAAGGCCACGCCGGCGGTGCAGACCATCGCATACTTCCAAGAAGCCTCGAGGGCCGTCTTGTTCTTGTAGATACCCACGAGGAACACGGTGGAAAGCGTAGTTGCCTCCACGGCGGCCCACGTGAGGATCATGTTGTTGGACAGGCACGCGAGCAGCATGGTGAACACAAACAGGCTAAACAGCGCAAAATACTGCTTGGCGCGCTCGGCGGGCATGGAGCCCTCCTCGATATCGGCCTTTACATAGGGCAGCGAGAACAGCCCCGTAAGAAAACCGATAAAGCCGATGAGAAGCACAAAGATGGCGCCCAGCGAATCGAGGTGGAACCACAGGCCAAGAGCGCTCGCGGTGTCGCCGCTCATAAGGACGTCGCCGGCCGTCATAATCGACAGCACCAGGACGGCTGCGACGGAGACCAGGTTGAGACCGGCAAACACGTTATAGGACGTGTTCTTGGGCAAAAAAGCCATGACCAGCGAGAACACCAAAGGAGTCGCGAGCAGGGCGAGAATCAACGTTTCCATGGACTACCCCCTCAGCTCGGACAGGTCGCGCGCATCGAGCGAGTGGGAGTCGTCCCAGATGCGACGCACGACGATGGACATGATGATGACAGCAAAGATGGCGTCGGTGGCGATACCGATCTCGATAATCTCGGGAGCGGTGGGGGCCAAAAGCGCGAGCGTCACGTGGCTGCCGTTTTCCATAAGGCAGTATCCAAAGATCTGCTTCATGATGTTGCGCTGCGAGATGATGCAGGTGAGGCCCACAAAGAAGTGAGCGAAGCTAATGGCGAGCGCAGGAGTTGCGACCTCGGCCGTGGGCAGGCTGATCTGCGTCACGACGGCAAAGCAGATCGCGACCTCGACGGCGATGATGCAGATGGCCCACGCGGGCTTAAGGCCAGCCTTGAGCGATGCGTCGCTCGGCTCGCCCATCTTCTTATATGCGCGGTTAAGGATATAAGGGACCAGGACGACCTTAGTGATAAAGGCAGATCCAGCCCACATAAGCAGCTCCTGCGCACCGGTGGTGGCACCGAGCGTGGCGAGCAGTCCCACGAGCACCAGCGACTGCACCGCATACCAGCTGATGGCGTGCTTGATGTTCTTGGAGACGACCACCATGGTGGACGTGACGATCAGAAGGCCGCCAAGGATGTTGACGATCGAATAACCCATGTCGTTCTACCTCCTAACCGATCCAGCTGGCCGAAAGCGGGCCGCTAACGATAACCATGATGATGAGCACGATGAACACGAACGCCATCGCGCGGGGAAGCGGGGCTCCCGCAGCAACCTCGTCGCTCGGCTCGCCGGGCAGGCAATAGCCCATCCACTTGAGGAACCAGGCGAAGGTGGCGACGGTCTCGGCGACCATGATGCACACGAGCACCAGGATCGCGACGTTGCCGGCACCCACAGAAAAGCCGCCGGCGATAATCTGGAACTTCGAGAAGAACGTGTTCATGGGCGGCACGCCGGCAATGGCGAGCGCCGCGACACCAAAGCCCACGCCCGAGATCGGGTACTTCTTTACGATGCCGCGAAGCTTGGGCAGCATACGCGTGCCGAGGGTAAAGGAGAACGAACCGGCGATCAGGAAGAACAGGGTCTTGGCGAAGGCGTGGTTAAAGATGTGGCACACGGCGCCATCAAAGGCCAGCTGGCTGCCAAAGACCGAAAGGCCCAGACCAAAGAACACATAGGAGAGCTGGGCGATCGTGGAGAAGGCCAGCAGGCGCTTCATGTCCTTTTGCGGCAGGTACATAAGGAAACCAAAGAGCATGGTGACCATGGCGTCGATAATGGCGACCCAACCCACGATCTCGGGAATCTCACCGGCAGAGACGAGTGCACGCGCGAACACGCACACGCCGACCTTGACCATCGAGGCACCATGCAGGTAGGCCGAAACAGGCGTCGGCGCCTCCATGGCCGAAGGCAGCCACATGTACATGGGAACCTGTGCGGACTTGGCCCAGGCCGCAAACAGCACGAGCAAAAGGACGATAGCCTTGAGCTTGGCGTCGAGACCGGCAATCGCGGTAATGGCGAAGGTACCGGTGTGGGCAAACACGATGGCGGCGCCCAGATACAGGCCGAGCGCACCGATATGCGTGATGATCAGGGCCTTCATGCCGGCCTTCTTGGCCGTAGGCGACATGTAGTAGCTAATGAGGCCCCAAGAGCACGCACCCGTGATCTCAAAGAACACGAGCTGGCCCAAAAGGGTCGAGCTGTACACAAGGCCGGCCATGGCGCCGATGAAGGTCGCGAGGTACGCGTAGAAGCGACGACGCGGTGCGTCGGGATGCTCACGGTTATTCTCGCTCATATAGGGAATCGAATAGATCACGACAAGCAGGCCGATACCCACAAAGGCAGGCGCGAGCAGCGTGCTCATGCGATCGAAGGTGAATCCCATGACGAGGGTCTGCCCAAACGAGATCAGGGGGACCTGCGTGTCGGGCATGCCGGCGCCAGCGAAATTCGCGGCGAGGGCGATGGTGCAGACCGTCGAGACGGCGGCACCCAAAACGCTGAACCACTTGGCGTACGGACGGGGGAACAGGGCGACGAGCACCGAGGCCACCATCGGGGCCGCGATAGCGACCAAGCCGAGAAGGGACAGACTGACTGCAAATGACATTGTTTCTCCCTTCTCCTACACGCCGACGACCACGAAGACAAACGCCAGAACGGCGATGCCCACGACGGCCCAGGTCTGATTACCGAGCACCTTAAAACGCGAGCGCGAGCAGGAGTTCTCGATCACGCCGCATACGACAAAGTCGATCAGGCACTTCACCAGGAAGATGACTGCGCCAAGAACGGCGGCGGCGCCCACGGTCGTGGGCTCGCCCCAGGGGACGAAGATCGCGCAGAACCAGGCGACGACCAGGACCTGTTTCATGGACATGGCAAGCTTGGCCATGGCGAGCGACGGGCCCGAAAGCTCGGCGAGCGGACCTTCCTGAAGCTCCTGCTCGGCCTCGGCCTGGTCAAAGGGCAGCTTGCCGAGTTCCATGTAGCAGGCAATCGCAAAGGCGATGCCGGCGAGGATCACGGCGACCGGCGCGTCGATGGCGCCCGTCATGATGTGCTGACCCATGGTGGCGATGTCGGTGGAGCCGCACACCAGGGCGGCGGCAAACAGCGCCAACAGCATGGACGGCTCGATGAGCACGCTCATGAGCAGCTCGCGGACGCCGCCGATACCGGCGTAGGCGTTGGACGAATCCACACCGCAGAGGGCGAAGAAGAAGCGGGCGAGCGCCAGGCTGTACATGATGGTGATGGCGTCACCAAAGACCGGGATGGGGCTTTGCGCCGTAAAGAGCGGCAGACCCATCGCGAGCATAAAGGCGACGGCGAAGAACAGCGGCGGCATGATGCGCAGTGCAAAGCTCGCATCCTCGCTCTGGGACTCGGGACGCGCAAAGAGCTTTGCCAGGTCGCGGTAGTCCTGCATGATGCTGGGGCCGCGACGGTTGTGCATCTTGGCACGGATCACGCGGCCGAGACCGGAGAAGAACGGCGCGACGGCCATGACGACCACGCCCTGCAGAACGGCAAGTACGATGTTGTTCATGCTCTCCCCTCCTTAACCCATTTGCACGGCGAGCACGAGGAACACCACGAGTGCCGCGACGATGTAGCAGATATAGATGCTGTAGTTGCCGCCCTCGAGCTTAGTCGCGAGGTCGGCGAGCTTCTCGACACCCTTATGCGGGGCATCGACGAGAACCTTGTCGGGTACGGGCTCCACAGCCTCGGCCACACCGGTGAGCTTCTGGAAGAAGTGAGCGATGGACCAGCAGACGGCCGTGCAGCGGTCGCGCAGCGTGTAGAGCGGCTGCATAAACCAGGACACCTCGGAGGCGAAGGTCGTGGCCACGACGGGCATATGCTCGTTGGGAGCATAGCCGCATGCCCACGGCTGGGACTTCTGCACCTTGCCGACGGTCTTAAGCTTGCGATAACCGCAGGCAAGGCCGACAAGTACCACGAGCGCAATAGCGATCGCGGGCGTGGAGGTGGCAGCGCCGGAGTATTGGTTCATGAGCTCCATGCCCTCGGCGGCAAACACGCCACCGTACGGATGCAGCACGGACGCGGCGACATCGACCAGCACGGGCGCGATCACGGGAGCGCCAATGCCCAGCACGACGCAGATGGCCGCGAGCAGGCCCTGCGCAAACACCATGGGGGCGGGAACCTCCTTGGCATTGGCCGCGGCCTCGGAGCGGGGCGCGGAGGCAAAGGAGACGCCATAGGCCTTGACGAAGCACGTGACGGCCAGAGCGCCGGTAATGGCAAGCGCGACGGCAGCGAACACGGCCACGATCATGACGGCCTTGTCGCCCTGCATGGCGGCGTTAAAGAGCGACTGGTAGGTAAACCACTCGGACACAAAGCCGTTGAAGGGCGGGATGGCCGAGATGGCAAGCGCGCCAATAAGGAAGCAGATGGCCGTTGCCGGCATACGACGGAACAGGCCGCCCATCTTCTCCATATTGCGCGTACCCGTGGAGTACAGCAGCGCACCGGCGCCCAAGAACAGCTCGCCCTTAAACATCGCGTGGTTAAACGTGTGGTAGAGGGCGGCCATCAGAGCCAGGACGGCGATGCCGACCGAGTTGAGCCCCATGGCGGCCATGGAGGCGCCGACGCCGAGCAGAATGATGCCGATGTTCTCGACGGAGTGATAGGCCAGCAGGCGCTTGATGTCATGCTCCTGCAGGGCGAAGGCCACGCCGAGGACCGACGAGATCGCACCGAAGACCATGACCATAAGGCCCCACCAGACCTGAACGCCCGAGGCGGAGAGCAGGTCGAGGCCCACCTTGAGGATGCCGAAGATACCGATCTTGATCATGCCGCCGGACATGAGGGCCGACACGTTGGACGGCGCCTCGGGATGTGCCTTGGGCAGCCAGCCGTGCAGCGGGATAATACCGGCCTTGGCGCCAAAGCCAAAGAAGGCGAGCACGAAGCACACGGATGCGACCGCGGGGCTAAACTGCGTAGCGCGGAAATCCGCAAAGGCAAACGAGCCACCGGCGAAGTTGGTCATGGTGAGGAAGCTCGCCATGATGAGCACAAAGCCCACGTGCGCGATCACAAAGTAGAGCCAACCGCCATGGATGGAGTTCTCGTTCTCCTCGATCACGACCAGGAAGTACGAGGTCAGCGACATGAGCTCAAAGGCGACCAGGAACCAAAACACGTTGTCGGCGGTGATGACGAGCATCATGGACGCCACAAAGGTGTTAAAGAAGAAGCCGGCGCGGCCCTTTTTGCCCGGGTACTCATCAAAGTAGTTGAGACCGTAGATCGAGCCGGCAAACGCGAGCACCGAGATGAGCGCCACGAACAGGCCGGACAGCTGGTTGAGCAGCAGCTGGAAATGGGCAAACGGGAAGAACACGATGGTGTCGACCGACGTGACATCGCCCAGCACGGCCTGGATACCGGCCACAAACGAAAGCACCGCGGCGACGGCGCCGATTAGGCAGCCGGCGGTCTTGGCGGCGTTATCGGCCTTGATCAGCAGAACCGAGGCGAGCGCACCGATGCACGAGACGGCAAGCGATGCGATAAACAGCGTCATGCTATCCATTGTTTACGCTCCCTTCTGCTTTCTCGGACAGGCCCTGGGCCACAGCGGTAACGTCGACGACCGGACCGTTTTCGATCGAGCGCAGGCGCTTGGCCTCGTCGAGCTCGCGATCGGCCGCGCCACCCATGACGGTCAGCGCCTTGGTAGGGCACGCCGCCACACAATGCGGGCCGTCCGGATCGAATGCGCACAGGTCGCACTTGACAGCGCAGGTGTACTGACCAGGAGCCCACGTAAGCAGGCTGCTCAGGGACTTAGGATACGAAGGCGTCGGGTCGCACATGCCTGCGACACCGGCGATAGACGTGCCATCGGGATGGATGGCTCCGAAGGGGCACGCGATGGCGCACAGCCTGCACCCGATGCACTCCTGCTCCTTGACGTGGATGCGATCGCCATCGTGCTCGATGGCATTCACCGGGCAAACCTCGGCGCAGGGGGCACCCTCGCAATGGTGGCAGGCAAGGGCGGCCGAAATACCGCCGGTCTTCACGAGCGCCAAGCGCGGCGTATCCTGAAGACCCTGCATCCGGTGGGCGTCGGCACAGGCGGACTGGCATGTTCCGCAGCCGATGCACCTCTCCGGGTTGATGCCGATGAAGCGGTTCATCCCCACTTCCTTTCAAAATAACGGGCCGGGCTCCCGAACGTACGGGACGCCCGGCCCAAATAGCCAACGAGAACGGGACTACACGATTTGGTTCACGTGCGTCTCGTCGTCGAACTTGGCGGCGCCGGGCTCAACGTCTTGGGGAGCGGCGGCGTCCACCAGAGCCTGTTTGAGCTCGGTGTACTGACGCTCGACTTCGCCCTCTGCCCAAACCTGGTCGGCAATGGCGTCGACCTGGCAGGCGGAGAACTTGTCCTCGGGCGTATGCGAGACCGGGTCGACCTTGTGAATGGTCAGCTCGTTGCACTTGCCGATCCACCACTGGTAGGTCATGTAGACCGTGCCCTTGTTGATGCGATCGCTCACGTCGGCACGGCTGTATACCTGGCCGCGGCGGCTGTGAATCGAGACGATGTCGCCATTCTTGATGCCGCGCGCCTGGGCGTCCGCGGGATTCATGCGGACAAAGCCGGGCTCGTCGGCGAGCAGCGCCAGCGTCTTGCAGTTGCCGGTCATCGAGCGGCAGCTGTAGTGGCCGACCTCGCGGACGGTGCACAGGATGAGCGGGTACTCATCGTCGGGAAGCTCGGAGGGCGCCTCCCAGTCGTGCGCCATCAGGTTGGCGCGGCCGTCCTTGGTGGTGAACTTGCCACCAGCGAACATGTCGGGCGTACCGTGGTCGTTCACATCGGTGCTCTTGACGGGCCACTGGGCGTAGCCGCCCTCGGGAGCCATCTTCTCGTAGGTCGCGCCCACAAAGTTGGGGCACAGGCTAATGCACTCGTTCCAGATCTGCTCGGTGTTGTCGTAGTGCATGGGATAGCCCATACGCGTGGACAGGTCCGCGAAGATCTCCCAGTCGTGACGGCACTCGCCCTTGGGCGGAACGGCCGCGTCAAAGTGCTGGAAGCTACGGTCGGATGCGGTAAAGACACCCTCGTGCTCGCCCCAAGAGGTGGCAGGCAGGATGACGTCGGCGAGCATGGTCGTCTGCGTCATAAAGATGTCCTGGCAGATGAACAGATCCAGCTCGGAGAGCGTCTTGCGCATACCGGCCGAATCGGGCTCGGTCTGCACCGGGTCCTCGCCGTAGTTGTAGAAGCAGTGCACCTTGCCCTCGTCGACCAGGTGACCCAGGTCGGTGAGCTTGTAGCCCTCCTCGAGCGGGAGCTTTTCCTCGGGCACGCCCCAAGCCTTGGCAAACTTGGCACGCACTGCCGGGTCAGTGACCTTTTGGTAGCCAGGGTACAGGTTGGGCAGCATGCCCATATCGCAGGAGCCCTGGACGTTATTCTGGCCACGCACGGGCGCGAGGCCGGAATTGGGTTTGCCGATCTGGCCGGCAACGCAGGCGATGGAGGCGATGGTGTGCACCGTCTTCAGGTTCTGCTTCTGCTGGCATACGCCCATGCCCCAACCAATGATGGCAGAAGGCTTCGCCGTGGCGTACATCTCGGCAGCTTGGTGGATCAACGCGGGCTCGACACCCGTGATGTCCTGTACGGATTCGGGAGTGTAATTCTTGATGGTCTCCCACCACTCGTCAAAGCCGTTCGTGTGCTCGGCGACGAATTCCTTGTCGTAGAGGCCATCGTTGACCAGACAGTTGGCAAAGGCGTTGAGGAACGCAACATTGCAACCGTTCTTGATCGGAAGGTAGAGATCGGCGATACGCGCGGTTTCGATATGGCGCGGGTCGGCGACGATGATCTTACAACCCTTTTCTTTGGCTCGCACGATACGCCTTGCGACGATGGGGTGCGAATCGGCAGGGTTATAGCCGAAGAGGAAAATGCAGCCCGCATCCTCCATACCGGGGATGGAGCATGACATGCAACCTGAACCAACCGTGTCCATCAGACCGAGGACAGTAGGGCCGTGTCAAGTACGGGCGCAGTTGTCTACGCTGTGGGTGCCGATGCACGCACGCGTAAACTTCTGCATGACGTAGTTCGCCTCATTGCCGCCGCCTCGCGAAGAGCCGGTGGTCATGACAGCGTTAGGACCATATTCGTCAATTATGGCCTGCATCTTAGATGCGGTGAAATCCAGTGCCTCGTCCCAGCTTACGCGCTCAAGATCCGCGCCCTTGGTGCGGCGGATCATCGGGTGCAGTACGCGAGGAGTCAAGATCTTGGTGTCGTTGATGAAGTCGTAGCCGCTCATGCCCTTAAGGCACAGCTCGCTCTGGTTGGTGATGCCGTTGAGCGGTTCGGTACCCACGACCTGGCCGTTTTGGACCAAGAGGTTAAACTGGCAACCGGCGCCGCAGTACGGGCAGATCACTTTATGCTTCTCCATGACACCCTCCTTCCTTTCTCTGCTACCGAATACTCGGTACTTATTTGACAATCATTGGGCCTGTCGCCCGACGCTTACGCCTCGTTTTCGATGGTGGCGCGGGCACGCTCGGCAGTCAGTTCTGCCAGACGCTCCTCGTCTACCAGGGTGAGGCCCTTGGTCGGACACGCCTCGGCACATGCCGGACCGCCGGGACGGTCCACGCACAGGTCGCACTTGAGCACGAAGCTCTTAGTCTGCGAACCCACTCGCACGTCACCCATCAAGACGGGGACCTGCGTGGTCGCCACGCTCACGGCGCCAAAAGGGCATGCCATGACGCAGCTCTTGCAGCCGATGCAGTTGTCCTCGTTGACGCCGATGCGATGGTTCTTTGGATCAAAGAACAAGGCGCCCGTAGGACAGGCCTTCGCGCACGGGGCATCCTCGCAATGATGGCAAGCCACCGGTGCGGAGATCTCGTACGTACGCGTCACGCGCAGGCGCGGCGCGGCGATGTTGCCGGGAATATCGTGTGCCTCGATGCACGCCGCCATACAGGTTTGACACCCAATGCAGCGTGAAGAATCAGCCACGACTCGTTTATTGCCCATGTTGTTCACTCCCTCCTGAATCCCATGCCGGAGAGACCCTGTCGACGTTGCCCCAAGCCGCCCGTGGCCTGGCATCGGCGTATCGAGCGCATGCGGCGAAACAGGCACTCGGTAGAGTTTCTCCAACGATATACAGGTTAAATATACGCAGTTGCAGGGGGCAAACTTGAGCATAGGCCCTGCAATACGGGTGTATTGCAGGGGTTTTGGCAGGTTGGAATTATTCTCTAGAAGCTATAAAGGTGAGTGTATTACATGCGTACATCCAAGGGAGATTTCACGCTCGTTTCTGAAAGATGTAGTACGTTTGTAATATCGTTTACACTCAATTACTCTAGTGCAATAAAGTAGTGGTTGTAAGATTGGCTATTATTAGCCGATGTTGTATTTGACTATTCAAATTGCACGCTCATTAAGGGAGGCCAGTGATGTCATCGACTCAAAAACGAGCCATCCTGCAGGTGCGCATTCGCGAGGAAGACAAGCAGCATGCCGAGCGTCTCTACGACGCCATGGGCACATCGCTCGCCGAGGCTGTCCGTCTATTTGTCGCGCAGAGTATTTTGATGCGCAAGCTCCCCTTTCAGCCGGTCGCCGTGCGCTCCAAGGACGGCACGTCCGCCTATGGACTGCTCAAAGCATATGGGGACCCCAATCGCCGCTCCGAGGAGCGCAATGCCTGGATTGAATACCTAGCCACAGAAAGCGACGAGTCGGTTTTGGGTCCCGAGGAAGTAGATATCCATGAGTAGCACCATCATCGACGAGACCGTCATCCTTCGCTACCTGCTTGACGACGACGAGGTCCTGTCACCGCGCGCTGCCAAGGTCATCGCCACGCGCACCGCACGTGTCTACCCCGAAATCATCACGCGCGTCGTGGTCACGCTGCGCGACGTCTATAAGGTTCCCCGCGTTGAAATTGCTGCGGCCATGAAAAGGCTGCTCGATGACGTCATGGTCGACGAGCCCACCGTTGTCGCCCTTGCCGTCAAACTCTTCGGCAAGACCCATATGGACTTTACCGACTGCCTCCTCGCAGCCCGAACCGCCATCTACAACGATGATGTCGTGAGCTTTGGCAAGCCCATCATCCAAGGCATGATCGACTACCGCCGCCAGCGCCAAACCGCCGCCGACGCCCGCAGCCGAAGCACCGACGCCCGCGGACACGGCACCGACTCCACCATCGACAAGCTCCGCCACCGCCCCCGCAGCTAACCCCATCCCCATCTGAGTTGCGGTGAAATAGTTCCTGGATTTAGGCTTATTCGAGCTTTTCAGGAACTATTTCACCGCAACTTTCTGTAAGGGTGGTTTTTAGTGCCGCCGAGGGGCACTAATCAACCGTTTGCCGATATGTTTGGCTCCGACTCATGACTCTGACCTGCCCCGTCAAGCTTTTGGTCAGTTCATGGCAAGGTCTGGCGGGCCAAATATGGGATAGCGTAGTGTCATTCACTCCCCCTCGAGACCATGGGGTCGAAAATGAGTCATGATAAACGCTGTTCCAAACCGCAATTAGAGCTGTTCTTCCGGTTATTCGAGGCCCATCATGGCGGGCACCTGTTTGTAGCTACCAAAAAATGGGATGAACGCTGTGCCTACGCGCTCATGCAAAAAGAGATGATTATTCGACTCTACAACCATGTCTACGCCGATCCCACGTATTGGAATGATCTCGGCGTCGAAGATCGCATCTTTCAATTGGCATCCGCTATTGCGGTCGTTGAACCGGATGCCGTGTTTTGTGGAGCAACGGCGGCACTGCTCTATGGCATCGGTTCTGCATATTCGCTTCTCGACAAGGTGCAAGTGCTGCTGCCGCGTTCCACCAGACGCGATATGTACGAATTCGTTGAATACCGACGCTGGCGGCCGGGCGACGTATGGCAGCTCGGCCCGTTTACGTTAACGGATCCATATCGCACGGTGGTCGACATCGCCCGAACGAGCGCTTTTCGATATGCACTAGGCTATGTCGACGGGTTGGCTCGTGAGTACGGTGTCGAGCGTGAAGAATTGCGTGCATATGCACAAGCGAACTGCCGCGGACTGCATGGCATCGCGCGCGCATTTGACGTTTTTGAACATATGGATGGCAGATCGGATAACGGTGGAGAATCCGAGGCACGGGCGGCAATGATTCTGGCGGGAGTTGCCACACCCGAACTACAGGTTGAAATCACTCGACCGGGAAACGCCGGCTATTATTTGGCAGATTACGGCTGGCAGATGCCAAACGGCTCTTGGATGCTGGCTGAGCTGCATGGACTAGGCAAGTTTGAGGACGAGTCCCAAAATGATCCGGGACATACTGCGGCAAAAACCTATCGAGCTGCCCTCATGCGCGACGCGAACCTGCGTGCCATGGGCCACAACGTCATTCATTTCAAGCTCTCAGACACCTACGATGTCAAAGCGTTCGGCTCCATGATGCGCGGCTACGGTATACCAACCACAAAACCCTACGCAGACTCCTGACCGGCTGCCCTCATCTTCTCGACAACAGAACCCATCATCGACCCAGCCCGCTCGGCCTCAATAAGTTGCGGTGAAATAGTTCCTGGATGCTTTTGCGGCTAATCCAGGAACTATTTCACCGCAACTTAGGTGGGGATGTGGGGTCCCCGGCATGTATATGAAAACGGCTCTGGCACCAAAAGGAGCCAAAGCCGTTAAAGATATCCTATGGAGCGGGCGACGGGAATCGAACCCGCGTCATCAGCTTGGAAGGCTGGGGTTCTACCATTGAACTACGCCCGCAAGATATGGTCGGGACGACAGGATTTGAACCTGCGACATCCTGCTCCCAAAGCAGGCGCGCTACCAAACTGCGCCACGTCCCGAAGGTGTTGAGCAGCTAAGGTCTAAACCTTGCGTGTCCCAAAGCGAAGGAAATTATAGGGGAGACTCCCCGCCTGTGCAAGCGCAGAAACCCTAGCTCCTCGAATGTGCGACAAACTTGCTGTGGAGCAGACCGATCACAAAGGCAACTACGGCGACCGGCGCCCACGCGGCACCGATGTCTGCCAGGGGTAGCGCATCAAACGGCAGCCATGTGCCCGCAAAGAACGCATCGCGGACCGAGGTGATCACGCTCTGCACAGCAACGACGCCGCCGACCCAGACCCACACCTGCGGATGAGCGTCGCAAAAGCCGTGCACCAGGCCCATAAGCACCAGCACAATGGCAACGGGGTACAAGGCGTTGAGCATGGGCACCGAGAACATAAGGATCATGTCGAGACCCACGTTGGAAAGCACGCACGAAAACGCCGCGAACACAAAGGCGAGAACCGCAAAGGGACGGCGCATGGCCTCCTCGGACGCCTCCGCTCCCCCTTCGACCACATACGTCTCGCAGAAGTAACGCGAGCAGCAGCTGATGAGGCCGATGCACACGTTCATGCAGGCGAGGAAAAAGATCGCAAAGACCACGACCGTGCCGGCAAGGCCAAAGTGCATGGAGGCCGAACGGGCGAGGATGGCGGCGCCGTTGGTAGCGTCGGGCATCACGGTGCCGAGCTGCATACCGGCAAGACCCAAGCCGCAGTAGATGATAGCCATGAGCACACCGGCGATCACACCGGAACGCGAAATCTCAAAGGCCACGCGCTTGTCATCGGTAACACCCAACTCGTGGATGGTCTCGGCGATGATGATGCCAAAGGCGAGCGACGCGAGCAGGTCCATGGTCTGATAGCCAGTCAGAAAGCCCTGCACGGCAGCGCCTGCATCGTAGGGAGCCTGAGGCGCGGCAGCGGGACCAAGCGGCGAGATCACGGCAGCACCCACGACCAGCACGATGAGCGCAATGAGCGCGGGGCCTGTAATGCGGCCGAGCACACGCGTGATGACACCCGGGCGCAGCGTGAGCGCAAACGCGACGACGAAGAACCCAACGGCAAACACCAGGCGAGCCGTGCCGAGCGAAACACCCTCGGGTAGCAGCGGCACCAGCATTTCGAAGGCCGTGGAGCTCGTGCGCGGAATAGCCAGGCACGGGCCGATGGCCAGATACACCGCCGCGACAAAGAACTCACCAAACTTGGGGTGCACGCGGCCGGCAAGCTCGCGCGCCGTGCCGGCGAGCGCGACGGCGATAAATCCCATAACAGGCAGACCGATAGCGGCAATCAAAAAGCCGATCATGGCAAGCGGCGTGGCTGTACCGGCCTGAAGTGCCAGCAACGGCGGAATGATGAGGTTACCGGCGCCAAAGAGCATCGAGAACAGCGCAATGCCGACGGTGACGACATGGTCTGAGCGCAGACCGCGCGGAGCGGATGAAGCCATAGGCACACCTTTCGGGTCGAAACAAAAAAACGGGACGGGAAAAGACCCGTCCCGCAAGTATATACGCTCTAGCAGGCTAAATCGCGCAAAGCGTCAATCGCGGTGTCGACTTCCTCGTCCGTGTTGAAATACCCAAACGAGAAGCGAACGACACCCTGGCGCTCGGTCCCCAGCGCGCGGTGCATGAGCGGGGCGCAATGGGCGCCGGGGCGCGTCGCAACCCCCCACCCCTGCATGAGCGCGTCCGAGATCTCGGCAGAGTCGATATCGCCCACGTTGAGCGACACAATCGCAGAGCGCATCGGCTGGTCAAAGGCACCGTAGAGCTTAATCCCCGGAATCTTGCGCACACCGGCAAGGAAGCGATCAGCAAGCGCGCGCTCACGTGCCGCAATCGCCTCGACCCCGCCCTGGGCCTCGATAAAGTCGAGACCGGCAGAAAGGCCCGCGATGCCGTGACCGTTGAGCGTGCCCGCCTCAAGTCGCGTGGGCCACTCAAGCGGCTGCAACGCATCGAAGCTGTGCACGCCCGTGCCGCCCATGGCCCACGGAGCCACGTCAACGTCCTCCGCCACGGCCAGGCCACCGGTGCCTTGAGGTCCCATGAGCCCTTTGTGGCCGGTAAAGCACACAACATCGAGCCCCATGGATTGCATATCGATATGCGCCGTACCGGCAGACTGAGAGGCATCGACGATCACCAGCGCGCCGGCCGCATGGGCGATGGCCGCCACGCGCACAATGTCGACAGCGTTGCCGGTCACGTTGGAGGCGTGCGTCACAACCACGGCACTCGTACCGGGCGTGACTAGCCGCTCGAGCTCGTCGTAGTCGAGCACACCGTTTGCGTCACAGCTCGCATGCTCAACGGTCACACCCCGCTCCGCTGCCAGGCGGTTGAGCGGACGCAGCACGGAGTTATGCTCGAGCACCGTGGTGACCACGCGGTCGCCGGGGCGCACCACGCCACAGATGGCGGTGTTGAGCGCCGCCGTAGAGTTGGGCGTAAAGCACACATGGTCCGCCCTCGGGCAACCCAAAAGGCGCGCGAGCTTGGCACGGCAACCGTGAATGGTACGAGCGGCGTCGAGGGCACCCGACGTGGCGCCGCGCCCGGCATTGCCGAGCGAGCACATCGCTTGCGTCACGGCATCGATGACCGCCTGCGGCTTGTGCATGG
>CABUBY010000030.1 GCA_902489955.1 uncultured Collinsella sp.
CAAGCACCGCCGCCACACCGACGCCTATACCCCCGGTGGCGAGGAGGGGCACCGTCCCAACCGAGCCGTCACGGTCTACGGTAACCTCATCCGCCAGACGTTCAAGGACGCACCCATCATCATCGGCGGCATCGAGGCAAGCCTGCGCCGCCTGGCCCACTACGACTACTGGCAGGACAAGCTCAAGCGCTCGGTACTGCTCGACTCGGGCGCCGACATCCTCATCTATGGCATGGGCGAGCACGCGATTGTCGAAATTGCCGACGCGCTCGACGCGGGACTGCCCGTCGATCAGATTACCTATATCAATGGCACCGTCTACCGCACAGGCTCGCTCGACGAGGTCTACGACTACGGCCTGCTGCCCAGCTGGGACGACCTTGCCGCCGACAAGCTCAACTACGCGCGCAGCTTTAACGTGCAGCAGCAGAATATGGACCCCATCACCGGCCATCGCCTGGTAGAGCCATATCCCAACAGCGTGTACGTGGTGCAGAACCCGCCGTCGGCAACACTCACCACCGACGAGATGGACGAGGTGGCCGAACTCCCCTACGCACGCGATTGGCATCCCGATTACGACGCAGCGGGAGGCGTGCCGGCCTTTGCCGAGATCAAGTTTTCCATTAGCTCCAACCGCGGCTGTTTTGGCGAATGCTCGTTTTGCGCCCTCACCTTCCACCAGGGCCGCGTGCTGCAGATGCGCAGCCACGACTCGATCATGCGCGAGGCCGAGCTACTCACACGCGATCCCGAGTTTAAGGGCTATATCAACGACGTGGGTGGGCCGACGGCCAACTTTAGCCGTCCCGCCTGCGACAAGCAGCTCAAGCACGGCGTATGCAAGAACAAGCGCTGCCTTTGGCCGAGTGTATGCAAGAACATGGTGGTCGACGAGAGCGGCTACACGCAGCTGCTGCGCGACCTGCGTCAGCTGCCGGGCGTCAAAAAGGTCTTCGTGCGCAGCGGCATCCGCTTCGACTACACCATGGCCGATGCCTCGGACGAGTTTTTGCGCGAGCTGCTAGAGTACCATGTCTCGGGCCAGCTACGCGTAGCACCCGAGCACGTGAGCGACGCGGTGCTCTCTGTGATGGGCAAGCCGAGCCGAGCCGTCTACGATGCGTTCTGCCGCAAATTTGAGCGCCTGAACCGCGAATACGGACTCAAGCAGTACGTGGTGCCGTATCTGATCTCGAGTCACCCCGGCTCGACCATGAAGGAAGCCGTGGACCTTGCCGAGGCCGTGCGCGACATGGGCTACATGCCCGAGCAGGTGCAGGACTTCTACCCCACACCGTCCACCATGTCGACGTGCATGTACTACACCGGCGTGGACCCGCGCACCATGGAGCCGATCTATGTGGCGCGCGACCCGCACGAGAAGGCCATGCAACGCGCGCTCATCCAGTATCGCAAGCCCGAGAACTACAAGCTGGTACGCGAGGCGCTGGAAAAGGCCGGGCGCCGCGACCTGATCGGCTACACCAAGCATTGCCTGATCCGTCCCGTGCCGCCGCGCCCGGGCGAGGCATCGGCCAGCGGCGGACACGGCACTGGCAAGAAGGGCGGCAAGGCCCACGGTGGCGCCGCCGGCAAGGGGCCCAAGGGCAGCAAGGGCCACGGCGGCATGTCGCGTGCGCAGAACACCGCCGGTCGCAACCGTGCAGCTCAGGGGCGTCAGGGTGCCAACGGAGGCGGACGCCGCAATTAGTGCGGGAATGCGGTAGATGTGCTCACAGCGCTCTGCTGGCACGCTTGGCGCAGCGAGCACATTGCCTCCACCAGGATCACGCCGGCGATCGCGACCGTAATTGCCACGTCGAACGGCGTGTTCACAAACCACAGCAGCCCCATGAGATACGACCCGGCATTAAAGGCAAAGTGCAGCAGGATCGTGTGGCGGAGCTTTCCGGTGGTCACGAACACCCAACCAAAAATGAGGCCGGCAGCGCCCGCATAGCAGCCCTGCACCCAGTTCATATGCATAAAGCCAAAGATGGCCGCCTGCAGCACGATTGCCGCGGCGATACCCCACGTGCTTGGGGCCGCCCAGGGCACCATGGCGCCGTCTTGCGCGTTCGCGCGGCGCCGGCGCTTCCAGAGCGAACGGCACTGTGGATTAAACGCACGCAGCGAAAACTCAAAGATGATGCCGCGCACCAGCAGTTCCTCGCAAAACGGAGCGCCGAGCACCGTGGTCAGGACGGCAAGAAGGCTGGTATCGCCCATGCCCGTTTCCTCGACGAGCTCGCTATAGTCTGCCGCGACCTCGGGCAGCAGCGACAGCACGCCGTCGCATAGGTAGCTAATGACCACCTGCATGGATAGGCCGATCACGACAACGCAGGCAATGCGCTTCCATGCCGCGCTTGCTCCCCCACCGAGCGGGCGCTCGCCTTGCCGGCGTGCCATGAAGGAGCGGGGCCACAGATAACGCCACCACAGCAGCGCCATCAAAAATGACGCCGTCTGAGCGGCAGCCTGGAACCATTGAATATCGAGGTTGTCGATCGGGAAACCCGTCAGCACCGACACGGCATCGAGAACTGAAAACAGAACCACGCTCAGGGCTATATCGGCAGCGACAACGCCAAAACAGGCAAGCGCCCACGCCATCGCATTGAGCATGCCAACCTCCTCAAAACCCGGCACTTAGGGACGTTCCTTAACTGCCGGCTGAAAAGGAACGTCCCCAAGTGCCGGCAGTTTGGGACAGTCATTGTTGATGAGAATCGGGCGCAGCGCCAAAAGCCCCGCTCGGCGAGATGTCGAACGGGAAGGTGCCGCAGCGATTGAACGCGGCGATGAACATGCGGATGGCGTTGGATGGCGTGGTGCCTACGAGTTGGGTTGCCGCCGCGAAGGCCGCCTTTTCCTCGGGCAAGACCTTCGCGACAACCGGGGTCATGTGTTCTGCCATGGCGCTTCCTTTTTGAAACGACGGTGGTGCGGATAGATGCGGGCCACGCGGCTGGGCGACGGGCTGTGAAGGCAACCCGATTGGCCCGCATCTGGAGTTTGTTTCTACTGCGTTGGTATTACTTGGTAATCCTAAGTATTACCCCGCAGATAGAATACCATACCCAACCCTATGGGGACGGAGAAAAAACGGATCATTTTGTTGCTGAGTAAGTATTTAGAGCGTGATGATGTCCGAGATATTGAGGGCCTGAGCGTCGACGGCATCGTGTGTAGCAAGCAACAGCATGCGGCCGACGAGCAAGTCGAGCACGACCTCGGCGCATGCGTCGCGCGCAGCGGTATCTAGGCCGGTAAAGGGCTCGTCCAGAATCACTGCGCCACCCGGACACAGCAGGGCTCGGGCGATCTCGACGCGACGGCGCTGCCCGCCCGAGAGCTCGGCCACACGAGCATGTACATCGACCCCCGGCACCAGCAGGCGCAGCAGGGCTGCGGCGCTCGAGGCGTCCACGTGCGCGTCGGCACACACCAGTACGTTATCCAGGGCAGAAACGTCCTCGACCAGGCGTACATCCTGAAATACCATGGAACACGGCGTGCACTCCCCCGCCGCCAGCGCAAGCAACGTCGACTTGCCCACGCCCGAGGCGCCCATCACGCAGGCGCGCCCACCGGCGGGCACACGAAGCACCAGTCCGTCGAGCGTCGGCGCCCAGGGCGCCCGATCGCCCACAGCAAGCGCAAGCTCCGCCGCAACGCCGGCGCCAGCAGAGTCGCCCGAACGCCCGCGAGTACCACACCCATGCGCCCGCACGGCAACACGCCATGCCACGGGCCCCGAAGCCCGCAGCAACCACACCAGCACGCGCTCGCATGCCCACGATGCCGCCACGACCAACACGGTCCACGCCAGCAGGTCAGCCGTCTCGATGAGCAGCTTCGCCTGATAGATGCGCTCGCCCACGGTGCCCGCCGCCATGCCGATGAGCTCCGCCGCCACACCGGCCTTCCAGCTCATGCCAATCACGGCGCGGGCGCACGAAAGCACAAACGGCAGGACTTCGCGCCAGGTGTGGGCGCAAAACAGTCGCCAGCCTCGCACGCCATGCAGGCGGAACATCTGCTCCAGCGGCCTATCCGCTTGCGTCAAACCCTCGACCAGCGAGAAATATACGCCCGGCAGTGCCATCAAAAAGACCGCCGCAATGCTCACGCGCGCCGACCCCAACCAAATGAGCAGCAGGACCACCACGCAGGCAACCGGCGTCGCCTTAACAAACGAAAGCGCCGGCGCCACCAGGCGGGCAAACGTCCGCGACCGCACCGAGACTCCCGCCAACACGCCACCACACACCGCGGCAAGCGCCAGCCCGCCTAGAATCCGCGCGCCCGAGCCCACCAGAATCGCCCACGTGCTGGCATCGCACACCAGCCGCAGCAACGCCACCACAACAGCGCCCGGCCCCGGCAAAATCAGCGGCTGTGCCACCAACGCCGCCGCGAAGACCCACACGGCAAGCCAAAAGGCGGCAACGGCACCTGCTGCCGCCACCGCCTTCATACGCTCTATCATTTGTCGAGCAAACGCACACACGGGCTACTCCATGTAGTAGAAATCGTCAGCCGGAAGCTTGCCGCCCACGGCGCTCGCATCCGCATCGGCCAGCACCTGCAGGTACCCACCGAGCGCCGCCTTCATATCCTTCCCCGTCTGGCACACAAGCATGCACCCGGGAATCGCCTTTTCGGCAATCGTCGCGTTATCCACGATGCCGGCATCGACCACGGCCTGCGCCCAGTCTGCCGGCGCTGCGTTGACGGCCTTCACACTCGCCGCATGGCAGCGCAAGAATTCCGCCACGGCCTTGGGATGCTCCTCGGCAAAGGCACGGCGCACCACGGTCACGCCCGTCAGCAAGCGCGAACCCGTGTCATCCGCCAGCTCATCCCACACATCAGTCAGATTTACCGGCGCCGACAGCTTGCCCTCGCTCTTGGCGATGGCAGCGGTCTTGAACGGCTCGGGCAGCACGCCCACGGCAGACGGATCGGCAAGCAGCGCCGACAGCACCTCGGTGGGCTCGCTCTTAAACTCAAGCGCCACCTGGCCGGTCAGGCCCGCGCGCTCCAGCAGGTAGTTCATGACGTACTCTGGCGTGGTGCCCTTGCCCGTCATGTAGACGGTGCGACCCGCCAGATCGCCAAACGAGGTCACACTCGCGTCGCCCGTCACCACGTTCAGCACGCCCAGCGTGTTGATGTCGATGACCTGCACCGCGCCCTCGGTCTTGTTGTAGAGCACGCTCGCCACGTTGGCCGGCACCAGGGCAATGTCGATATCGCCCTGAATGACCTTGGGCACAATCTCGTCGGCGGCGGTGTTGATCGCAAAGTCGAACTCATTGTCCGTCTCGCCATCGGCCGCCCGGTCCATAAACTGCACCAGACCAATCGAGGTCGGCCCCTTGAGCGAGGCGACGTGCACCTCGACCGGCTCTGCAGCAGCACCGGCGCCGTCTGTGGCAGCCGAGCCCGCGGCGGACCCGGCACCGGCAGCCCCGCCGCCACAGCCCGCGAGCGCAAGCGACAGGGCGCCCGCAGCGAGCGCCGAGGCAAACCCCCGGCGCGACATCTCAACATTAAACGCGCGCATCGCTAGCACGTCCCCTCGTTAGGCATCGTCCATGCGTGATGGTCGGTATGCAGCAGCTCCTCGGCCAGCGGCGAGAGCGGCTCGCCCAAGAACTCGCGGTAGCATGCCTGGACATCGGGATTCTCGTGCGAGAAGCGAATATCCGCAGCAGCATCCAGGCCCCACAGCACCTGGCCGCGCTCGGCTGCCAGCTCACAGCCGTCATGGATGGGCTGACCGCCGCCACCGACACAGCCGCCCGGGCACGCCATGACCTCAACGAAGTCATAGCTCACGCGGCCGTCGCGAATCGCGTCGAGCAGGCGGGCGGCGTTGCCCAGCCCGTGCGCCACGGCGACGCGTACCTTGGTGCCATCGATATCGGCCACGGCCTCCTTCCAGCCGTCCAGGCCGCGCACATCGGTAAAGAAGTCGGCGTCGGGGTTCTTGCCCGTCACCAGGTAATAGGCCGAGCGCACGGCGGCCTCCATCACGCCGCCCGTGGCGCCAAAGATCACACCTGCGCCCGTGCCAAAGCCCAGCGGCGTGTCGAGCGGCTCCTCAACCAGCGTATCCACGCTCACGTGGCTCGCGCGGACCATGCGCACCATCTCGCGCACCGTCAGTGCAACGTCCACATCGGGCGTGCCGTCCTCGCCCACCATGCTCGGCAGCGCGCACTCGGCCTTCTTGGCCGTGCACGGCATCACGGACACCACAAACAGGCGCTCGGGCTCCATGCCCAGCACCTTGGCGTAGTAGGTCTTGGCGATGGCGCCGAACATCTGCTGCGGCGACTTGGACGTGGACAGGCTGTCGACAAACTCGGGGTAACGCGCCTTCACAAAGCGTACCCAGCCCGGGCAGCAGCTCGTGAACATGGGCCAGCTGCGGCTGTCGCCCTCGCCCTTGGCGGCCCTACCCAGGCGCTCGAGCAGCTCGGAGCCCTCCTCCATAATGGTGAGGTCGGCCGAGAAATCGGTGTCGAACACGTACTCAAAGCCCACGCGGCGCAGCGCACAGGCCAGGCGCTCGACGGTGGCCTCATCGCGCGGAATGCCGAGCCCCTCGCCCCAGGCGCTACGCACGGCCGGCGCAATCTGCACCAGCACGATCTTGTCGGGATCGGCGATGGCGTCGAACACGGTCTCGGTATCGTCACGCTCGCGCAGAGCGCCCGTCGGGCAATGCGTGATGCACTGACCGCACGCGACGCAATCGGTCTTGCCGATCGGCGCACGCCCACGGGTGCCCACGGCGGTGTGCGTGGCGCGGTTGGTCAGGTCCCAAATCCCTAAGCCCTGCACGCTCTCGCACACCTTGATGCAGCGCATGCATTTGATGCACTTGTCGTTATCGCGGATGATGGGGAAATCGAAGTCCCAGCCCTCGCGCGCCAGATGCTGCTCGTACGGCAGATAGAAGATGCCCAGGTCGTTGGCGATGGTCTGCAGGTTGCAGTTACCACTGCGCACGCAGCTCGTGCAGCGCGAGTCGTGTTGGGACAGCAGCAGCTGCACGTTGGTGCGACGCGCCTCGCGGGCCTTGGGGCTGTTGGTGTGGACCACCATGCCGTCGAGCACGTAGTTGTTGCAGGCGGCAACCAGCTGGTCGCAGTCCTCAACCTCGACTACGCACACGCGACAACCGCCAATCTCGTTTAGATCGCGCAGGTAGCACAGGGTGGGAATCTGGATGCCGACGGACTTGGCCGCGTCCAGGATCGTGGTGTGCTCGGGCACCACGACCTCGCAAGTATCGATAGTGAGCTTGACCATGTTGAGTGCTCCGCTTTCGGTGTTGTCGCTGACAGTGGGGTTGTTGGGCTCTACCATTCCAGGTTCCTCCCTCCGCGGAACGCGCCAAAGCCAAAGTGGTCGCAACGCAGGCAGCGGCTTGCCTCCTGGCGTGCCTCCTCCTCGGTAAGGCCCTGCTCGACCAGATTCCAATCGTGGATGCGCTCGCCGGCCTCGCGCTCGCCCAGCTCGCAGCGGCCGCACTCGTGCTTGCCCTTAAACTGCACGGTCGGCAGCTCAACGTCGAGCTTGATCTTGTGGTCAAAGCCCAGGTAGCGGTCGATGTTTGCCGAAGCAACGCGGCCGGCGTTGATCGCCCGGATGACGGTGGCGGGACCGGTCTGGCAGTCACCGCCGCTAAAGAGGCCATCGAAGTCGGGCACGGCGCCATCCGAATCGGTGACGATGCGACCCCACTTGCAGGCGATGCCCATGTCCTCAAACGGCTTGGAATCGATGTCCTGGCCAATGGCCACAAACACGCGCTCGCAGGGAATGACGCGCTCGGGCGTGGCTGCGGCACGCGGAGCCGGACGTCCACGGCGGGGCTCGCCGATAATCTGCGGCTGCACGCACAGGCCACTCACGCGACCGTCCTCGCCCGTCTCGATAGCGAGCGGTGCGGTGAGCTCAAGAACCTCGCAGCCCTCGGCCTGGGCGCCGGCAATCTCGGCATCCTGCGCCGTCATGTCGCAGATGCGACGGCGGTAGACGATGCTTACCTTTTCGGCACCGCAGCGCACGGCAGAGCGTGCCACGTCCATGGCCACATTGCCGCCGCCGATGACGCACACGCGCTGGCCGCTCAGGTCGGGCAGTTCGTCGTCGCCGATGGCACGCAGCATCTTGACGGCCGACTCCACGCCGGGCGCCTCTTCGCCCGGAAGGCCGAGCTTCTTATCGCTGTGGGCGCCAATGGCCAGGTAGACGGCATCGAACTCGTCGCGCAGGCGGGCAAGCTCCTCGCCGTTGACGGAGTGGTCGAGCTCAACGTCGATGCCGGCGCTCAAGATCCAGTCGATCTCGGCCTGCAGGCGCTCGCGCGGCAGACGATAGCTGGGGATGCCATAGCGCAGCATGCCGCCCAGGTGGTGGCGCTGCTCAAAGATGGTCACCTTATGGCCCATCACGGCCAGGTAGTAGGCGCAGGAAAGGCCGGCCGGGCCGCCGCCGATCACGGCGACGCGCTTGCCGGTGTTGTCCACTACATGCGGCTTGTGGTCGTTGAGGTCACTGTGCTCGACGGCAAAACGCTTGAGGGCGAGGATGTTCATGGGGTCGTCGACCATGCCACGGCGGCAGTGCATCTCGCAGGGATGCTCGCACACCAGGCCGCAGACGAGCGGCAGCGGATTGTTCTTGCGGATGACCTTGACGGCGTCGGCATAGCGGCCGGCCTCGACCAGCGAAATGTACCCGGGAATGTCGACGTGCGCCGGGCAGCCCGAAACGCACGGGACGCGGGCCTCGCGGTCAAAGCCGCAGGAGTGCTCGCGGATGTGATGCTCAAAATCGTCGCGGAAGCCGCGAATGGCCGTGAGTGCCATGGCGCCAGCTTCGTAGCCGATGGCGCAGTCGCTCGAAAGGTAGATGGTGCGGGCGGTGCGCTCAATCAAGTTGAGCGTGGACTCGTCGGCGCGGCCCTCGAGCACATCGGCGAGCAGGTCGCTCAGCGCGCTCAGGCCCACGCGGCAGGGCGTGCACTTGCCGCAGCTCTGCGTCGAACACAGGTTGACGAGCGCTGCCGTAAACTCCACGGGACACGGGGCGAGCGAGCTCACCGCCAGACGACGTCCGAGCGCATCGTGCAGGTCGTCCATGACGGCCTGAGCGTGGCTGCGTTCCATTACATGCAGTCGAGCCATAAGATCCCCTCTCACATGGCAGCCCGGAGGCGAGGCCGGGCGAAATTGCTACACGCACAACACTGACCTAAAAAGTTGTTAGGTCTCCACGCAGTTCGGCAGGCGGCATGAAATGTCACCCTCAGCGGTGAAATAGAACATTACCGCAGATAAATGCCATATTTGATAAAACGCGTTACCAAATGACAATGCCCCGTCCACGCAATCACGTGGACGGGGCATTGCTCAAGGTATGCGGCCAGCGACCCTGTTGCTTTTACTTAAGCTCAGGCCAGTAACCCTTGTTGGCCTCGATCATGTCGTCGAGAACCTCCTTGGCGACCTTCATCGAAGGCACGGTCTTGTTGAGCGTAAAGGCCTTAAGTGCCTTCTCGTACGAACCCTCGATCGTAGCCTCGACCACAAGCTTCTCGGAGTTCAGCTGCTGCATCATGAGGCCCTGCTGGAACAGAGGAATGTTGTCGCGGCTGATGACCTCGGGGCCGTTCTTGCCAATGTAGGCAGGCAGCTCGACCATGGCGTCGTAGGGCATGTTGGGGATAGCGCCCTTGTTCTCGCAAATGACCAGGAAGCGCTGCTTGGTGTCGTTCTTCAGAGCGATAGCCAGGTCGGCAATCCAGTCGCCGTGGCTGCCCGCATAGAACGTGCTCTCGTCGATCTCGCCCGTCTTCTCGTAGTGATCGATACCATCAAAGAGGTTCTTCTCGCGCGTCTCCTCGACCTCGTTAGCACGGGTGCGCTCGGGGTTGGAATGCTCGACGAACTCCTTCTGCTGCAGGTAGTAGTTCAGATACGTGTTGGGCAGGTACTCCGGGAAGCACTCCATGATCTCGTACTCGCCCTTCCAGACGTAGTACCAGCTGCCCTTGGTGTGGCGGTTCTGCTCGGGATGCTCGTCGGTGGCCTCCTCGGGCTTCTTTGCCATGAGCGAGCCCATGCCCTTGAGGTAGGAATCGGGCAGCAGAATCTCGTGCTCCTTGATGTACTCGCGCAGCTGCGGGAGCACCTCCTCGCCCTTGTGGCGAATCGAGGTGAACCAGCCAAAGTGGTTAAGGCCAAAGTAATCGTACTCGACATCCTTCTTGTCGATATCGAGCGCGGCGCAAACCACGTCGATGATCGCGATCGGCATGTCGCAGATGTTGATGATGCGAGCGTTGGGACGCAGCACGCGGCAGCCCTCGGAAACGATGGCGGCAGGGTTGGAGTAGTTGAGAATCCAGTAGTCCTTCTTGGCGTACTTCTCAACGTCATCGATCAGCTCGACCATGGGGAAGATGGTGCGCATGCCGTAGGCAAGGCCGCCGCAGCCGCAAGTCTCCTGACCAACGCAGCCGTGACGCAGCGGAATCTTCTCGTCCTGCTCGCGCATGGCATAGCCGCCCACGCGCATCTGGGCAAACACGAAGCTGGCATCCGTAAAGGCAGTCTCTTTGTCGGTGGTCACCGTGAGCTTGATGTCCAGGCCGAGGTCCTCGTGCAAAATCCAGTCCACGAGCACGCCGATCTTGCGCTGGCGCTCCTCGTTGATGTCGTACAGACGAATCTCGTCAACGTCGAGCTCGTCCTTGCGCAGAGCGATGGACTTGACGATGCCGGGGGTAAAGGTGGATCCGCCACCACACAGAGTAATGATCATTGTTTACTGCTCCTTCTCAATTGCGTTTTCGACCTTGTCGCGCATCTCGGCGACCTTCATGCCAAAGATGATCTGGATATTATTGCCGTTGCGGTTGATGCCGCTGTTGGGCACGTGGTTGATGAGGTCCTCATTGATGAGGTCCGGGTTCTTAACGTTCACGCGGAGACGCGTAAAGCAGTTCTCGAGCTCCTCGATGTTGTCCTTGCCACCAAGACCTGCGACCAGGTCGGCAATACCTGCATCGACGCCCTCTGCGGGAGCTGCGGCAACAGCGCCCTGCTTCACCGCGACAGACGCGGCGGCCTCGCCCTCGGCAACGGACTCCGCGAGCTCGGACTCCTCCTCGCGACCAGGCGTGTGGAGGTTGAGCTTCTTGATGAGGAAGGTGAAGAGGAAGAAGTACAGAGCGGCGTTGACGACTCCAAGCACCAGCATAACCGGCCAGTTGGTCTTGTCGACACCGAGGACCAGGTTGGAAACCACGATGTTGATGATGCCGCCTGCAGTCGAAGCGGGCACGGAGAGGACCTTGAGCAGGACCAGGAAGATACCGGAAAGAACCGAGTGAACAACAAAGAGCACGGGAGCGGCAAAGACAAAGAGGAAGTCCATGGGCTCGGTGACACAGGAGAGCACGGCGGTGATGATCAGCGGGATGATAACGGCCTTGGTCTTATCCTTGTTCCCCTTGTAAGCGGTGAAGATAAAGGCGAGACCGATACCGATGTAGGGCCACAGGTTGTTGAAGGTGTAGCTGTTGAAGTAGGTGCTATCGGAGAAGGGCTGGCCCGTCATTGCCATCTCGGCGACACGGATAGGATAGGCACCGGCGATAACCTGATCGCCCAGCGTAAGGGTGCCGCCCACATCGGAGAACTGGAACGGGGTGTAGATGAGGTGGTGCAGACCGGTGGGAACGAGCAGCTTGTTGAGCATGCCGTAGATAAACAGACCGATGTTGCCCGACTCCTTAATGATGCCGGCAACGGAGGAGATGGCACCCTGAACCGGAGGCCAAACGATGCAGAAGCCAGCGCCCATGATCCAGGAAATGATGATCATGATCAGGAACGGGAAGCGAACGCCCGAGAACATCGAAAGGGCAATGGGGAACTGCTTGTTCGAGTACTTGTTGAACACGGCACCGGTGATGCAACCAAGGATGATGCCGCCAAACACGCCGGTATCGAGCACCTGGATGCCCATAACGGTGGCCTGGCCGGTTCCGGTAAGACCGAGCATGCCGCTCGCATCGGCAAGAGAGCCGGTGGCGTTGAGCACGATGTTGTTAGCCTGCAGGAACAGGAAGAACGACATCAGGGCGATCAGCGAAGCATGGCCCTTGTTCTTCTTTGCCATGGCGCCGGCGATGCCCACGCAGAACAGAATCGAGAGGTTGTTGATGATAAACATCAGCGACTGATAGACAACGGCGCCCACAAGCTGGAACGGACCGGAGCCCAGTACGGGGACCAAAGCGCAGATGGTCTTGTTGGTCAGAATGATGCCCACGATGAGCAGGATGCCGGCAACCGAGAGATACATCATCGGCTGGACGATCGACTTCGCGAACACCTCCAACGGCGCTTTGAAATTGAACTTCTTTTTTGCGGTCATAGCGGTACTCCCCTTCCTTTTCCGCAAATTAAGACAGATGTGCCCTGGGCAAGACCGTAAGCCCTGCCTTATATCAATCGATGTGTGGACACGTTATGCCTAGAGACCAGGTTCTCCAAGCAGGTTAACAATGTGATATGCGAGATAACTCTTCTCGGCATCGGTAACGACAACGTTATAGGTAGACGACAAGTGGGCGGCTATGGCGTCCGCGCACGAGAATGCGCACGGATACGCCGTTTCATCAATTCGGAACAGCGCGTCTCCGTTGATTTGCCCGGCCGTAGGATCGAGCGCTCGCTGCGCGAAAAACTGCAGGTGACGAACGAAGCGTTCGTAAGGCAGCGAGGTGTCGTCGAGGGTCGTAGCATAGCGCTCGGAAACAATCGCGAGCACGTCGCGAACAAGCTGGACCGAAACAATCAGGCGGTCAGAGCGCTGCGGCATGGTGGCGTTGACGATATGCAAGGTAATGAAACCCTGCTCTTCTTCGCTCATCTGGATGCCCATATACTCCTTGATAATCTGCAGCGCACGGCCCGCAAGCGCATACTCCTTGCGATAGAACTGCTGGATCTCGAGCAGCAACGGATTCTCACAGGGGACGCCCTTGCGCTCGCGCTCCAAAGCAAGGCTGATATGGTCTGCGAGAGCAATGAGAATCTTATCGTTGATGTCGACATTGAGCTCTCGACGAAGCATCTGAACGATTTCCTCGGAAATCACGAGGTTGACGGTGGGGATGGACTCCAAAAGATGTGCCAAGCGGTCAATCGTACGCGAATCCTGAGAAGTTCCCTCCTGCAACGCGTAGGTCTTTTCGATCGACGCCTCGTCGATGGCATCGCCGGCATGACAGCCAAAGCAGAGACCTCGACCGATGACGATGAGCTCGGAGCCATCGTCCGAAGTGACCATTGCGACGTTGTTGTT
The DNA here is from genome assembly GCA_902489955.1 of uncultured Collinsella sp. GTDB lineage: Bacteria > Actinomycetota > Coriobacteriia > Coriobacteriales > Coriobacteriaceae > Collinsella. The sequence goes on from CABUBY010000030.1 coordinate 13,411, forward strand.
AAAAACTCGCTTGATAACCACGGTACCCACCACAAGAATTTACTCGGAAAGCCAGACGACAGGCTCTTTAACAGCAACAGGGCCGGAAGCATGCTCACGAAGAGTCGAGTTCTCCGAACGCTCGCACACGATAACGAAGACCGTGGGATCGAAGCCGGCAGCGCGAACCGCGTCGAAATCGACCTCAACGAGGGGCTGGCCCGCGTCGACATGGTCACCCTGGGCAACAAGCGCATGGAAGCCCTTGCCCTCAAGTTTAACAGTGTCGATTCCGATGTGCAGCATCACCTGAGCAGAGCTGTCGTCGGACATAATGCCCAGCGCGTGCTCAGTCGGAAACAGCGCCGCGACGGTGCCGGAAACAGGAGCGCACACCGTTCCCTCTTGGGGAACCACGGCAACGCCATCGCCCACTGCACGGCTGCTAAAAGCGGGGTCATTGGTTTTTTCTAGATTAACAAGCTCGCCGGAAACAGGGGCGAGGATTTCGAACTCGGAAGCTGCAGTCGCCTGCTTATCCGAGCCGCCCATAAGGCGAGAAAAGAAACCCATGGTGGCATGTCCCTTCATAAATATAGCCCAACCAAAATCAAGCGAATGCGTCCATAGAGACACACCCGTTCAAAGACTATGGTTAGGCCCACGTCCGAGGGACTCGGTAACCTTCCGCATTTCTTTTTACGGAGGTTATTGTAGACAAGCCCAAAGCCAGAACAATCATTATGACCGGTGAGCGGTATTTTTTCTTCGATAAACGGTATTTTGGCGGCACTTAGGGACGTTCCTTTCCCGCCGGCACCCAGAGGCACTCCTAGCTCTGGTGCATTGGGGACAGGTTTGTTTGCACCAGGTTGGTGCAGATTAACCTAGCCCCATTGCACCAATTTCGTATGCGCTAGATAAAGAGCTCGCATTCCTTCCGCACGACGCAAACCTTGCTCAGCATCTGGGAAACAGCGGATAGCTTGTTGGGATCAAGCTTACGAGCGCCTCGCGGACATACGGCAATGCAGCGCATGCAGGAGATGCACGCCTCGCCAGCTGCTCGTTTGGGGTCACCTTTGTCGATAGCACAAACGGGGCACGCCGCGGCGCATGCGCCGCAGGAGACGCAATCCTCTGTTGCCTCGGGTGCCATGCGGTGACCTCCAGCTTGTTTATAAGGACGATTGCCGGGGATAGAGGGCTCGGACGCGTCCTCAGCCAACAGCTTTTGCTGAATTTGCTGCGCAAACTCTGCGAGCTGCGCCGCATCCTGCGCATCCGGACGACCGGCAGCAAACTGTCGCGCGATGGAATGTTCTGCAACGGCTGCAACTGCCGCGATCACCCGGAATCCCGCATGCTTCGCAACGTCCTCCAGCTCTACGAGCGTGTCCTCAAACGCGCGGTTTCCGTATACACAAACCAAAACAGCCCGAGCCCCGTTGCCGCGCACCATACCCAACCGGTCAGCCACCACAGCCGGGATTCTACCGGCATACGCCGGCACAGAGATTACGGCCACGTCGTCCTCAGTCATCGAGGCAGCGCTGAAATCTAGCCCGCTATCGGTCAGATCGACGGTAACGGTATTCTTGTCCAGCGCTCCAGCCACAAGGCAAGACACCTTCTCCGTTCCACCCGTCGGACTAAACACAATTTCGAATACGCTCATCTAGACACCCTCCCCCTACGCTCAGCAACGCGTCAAGCCGTTTTCACATCCAGCCAGAGTATACGGCGCATGGGGGGGGGAGCTCCCCGTTTTGGTGCGCCAGGCAGCCCGATACACCAACCCATACTGCCCGCCTTTTCGGTTTGCATAATTCCCGGTACAGATTGCATATATTTACTGGATACCGCCGCGTTCTCCTGAGGTACCCCATCCCAGCACGTGCAAAAAACGGAGTATTCTGCAGCGCGCTCGCGCCAGCAATACCCCGAGCGGGCAAACCTTTAGGGCGCTGCGTCATTTTGGGTTCCGACATAGCGAGAATGACGTACCTTTGCTTCGAAAAACGGCGAAATCTAACTCAAAACGCTCATAGGGAGTATCTGAAGGCCACCGTTGGCAATACCAAATCGTATGCAGCCAACTAGAGCTGCAGAATACTCCAAAAAATGCACGGCGCACCCCATGGGACCCATTGCCGCATGGCAGGAAACAGGTCCACGGCATCCTCTAGATGCATTCCCGAGGAAATCACATTTGAACTAGCGATCGGATACGGCAAACAAAAAAGGGCCCCGAGTGTAGTTGCTCGGGGCCCAAACTCGTCTCGCCTTACCGCGCGACGAGCATGTTACTTGCGCTTGCCGCCACCGTCACCGGGGCGACGGGAGCTGCTGCCGCGCTTGCCGCCACGGCTGTTGCCATAGCTGCCACGGTTATCGCGACCGCCGGCACGGCCGCCACGGGAGCCGGCCTGGTTGCCGCCGCGAGCGCCACGATAGCCGCCACGACGCTCCTCGCGGGTATCGTCGTAGTTGCGCCAGTCATCGCGACGATCGCGGCTGGCACGCGGG
>CABUBY010000031.1 GCA_902489955.1 uncultured Collinsella sp.
TGCGCCCTCGCCGGCGCGGGTCGCTGCGGGCGGCAGGCGTTTGAACAGCGGGTCGCCCGAAAGGTCCAGGCTGATGCTCGCACGGCGCTGACGCAGCGAAAGCAGCAGGTGAACATCGGGATCGGCGGCGTCGACATCGGCGCGACGGCCCGTGGTTTCGGCCAAGCGGTCGCACAATGCGTCCTTGGCGCGCAGGGCCGAGAAGCGCGTGTTGCGCAGCTGCTCGGTCACGCCGCGGGCGGTGATGGCGATGGTGGCGCCGGGGCGGATGATGGTCTCCCAAGCGATGTCGTAAACGCTGTCGTACAGTTCATCGGCATCCTGCGCCTCAAAGCGCCCGAGTACCACGAACACGCGGCTCGCCAGGCGTGACCACAGACAGGCGCGGTAGCCTTCTTCGAGCTCGCCCTCAAATGTAGCGCGGCCCTTCAGCCGGCGAACATGCGAAAGCCCGAGGCGTTTAAGCTCGTCGGCGAGTGCGGACTCAAAGCCCTCGGGGCAGCTTGCGTAAAATTCCATGGGTGACCTCTCTGGTTGCGTCGCTCCATTATATGATGGATACTTCGTTTACTCTCGCCCCCGAAAGGAACCCATATGATTGATGCGTGCCCCGATTCCGCCGTGCTCTTTTTTGACGTGGACGGCACGCTGACGTCGTTCGATCCCGACAACATGACCGACAAGGACTTTTCGGCGGTTTGCCCCTCGCAGGCGGTCGTCGAGGCGTTTCATCGCCTGCGCAATGCGGGTCACCAGGCATTTATCTGCACGGGTCGTCCCTTGTGGCTGATTGCCGATGGTCTGCGTGCTTTGGAGCCTGCGGGTGTCGTTGCCATGGCGGGGGCGACGCTCGAGGTCGAGGGCCGCGTGGTGCATGAGGACTGCTTTGACGAGGGCGTTATCGCGGAGCTTGCACGCCGTATGGCCGCGGCAGGGATTGAGGCCTTTTTCGAGACCAACGTGGCTACTTTTGCCCTGGAACCCGCGGGTGTTGAGCAGTCGTCTCTGATCGGCACTTCTGTGGTGCACAGCACCGAGGAAATGCGCGTCGACGGCCGTCTGCGCGTGGGCAAGGTGTGCATCGTCGCGAGCTACCTGGCTCGCGTAGCCAACGATGACGGCTTTATCGATCGCGAGTTTGAGCTGTGCAACACCGGTGGTCAGAATCGCGAGCTGAGCCCCAAGGGCATTGACAAGGGCGTGGGCGTGGCGCGAGCGCTGGCGTATCTGGGCCGTGAGGGAAATGCGCGCACCTTTGGCTTTGGCGATTCGGGTAACGACCTGGGCATGCTCGCTGCGGTCGAGACGGCTGTCGCCATGGGCAACGCCATGCCCGAGGTCAAGGCGGTCGCCGGCTACGTGACCGACGATGTCGCGCACGATGGCACCGTCACCGCGATGCAGCATTTCGGCCTCATCTAATGAATCCCGCGTTCTGACGTTTGCTCAAACTGCGACTCTTTGCTTTTGCATGCTCAATCGATTTATCAATCCAAACACTGAGGTGTTTATACCGTTCGCCGAGAAGATAAAAAACCGCAGCTCACGCCTTGATAAACGTAGGTAAAGTGTTTAGCAGTTTAACGCTCATGTGCAAGCGAAAGGAATCAGGCAGATGGCAATCAAGGTGTTCGCTGACGGTGCAAACCTCGAGGGCATGCTCGACATGTACGAGAACGGCAACGTTCAGGGTTTCACGACCAACCCGTCCCTTATGAAGAAGGGCGGCGTGACGGATTACCGCGCGTTTGCCAAGGAGGTCCTGGCCCACATCACCGATGTGTCCGTCTCGTTTGAGGTCTTTGCCGACGACGTCGAGACCATGGAGGTCGAGGCCCGCGAGATCGCTACCTGGGCCGAGAACGTCTACGTCAAGATTCCGTGCGTGACCACCAAGGGCGAGTCCACCGCCGAGCTGGTGCGCAAGCTTTCGGCCGACGGCATCAAGGTCAACGTCACCACCATCTTTACGCCTAAGCAGGTTGACGAGATGGTCGAGGCCGTTGACACCGAGACGCCGTCCATCATCTCGCTCTTTGCCGGCCGTATCGCCGATACCGGCGTCGACCCCATTCCGTTTATGACGGAGTCGGTCAAGAAGGCCGCCGCCAAGCCCAACTGTGAGGTCCTGTGGGCGTCCACGCGCGAGCTCATTAACATTTACCAGGCAGAAGCCTGCGGTTGCCAGATCATCACGGTGCCCAACAGCATCCTGGCCAAGCGCAAGAACATCGGCCGCGACCCGTACGAGGTCTCGCTCGACACCGTCCGCGGCTTTGCCAAGGATATCGCGGCGCTCGGTTTCCATATCCTGCCGTAACGCGAACACTGGCTACGCCGCGGGCTGCTCGCCCCGGCCTTTCCTTTCCCTATCGCTCACGCGCTTCGCGAGGGTCGCGCTAGGCAAAGGAAAGGCCGGGGCTGCCGACACGAGCTTGCCAGTAGGTTGGCGATAGGCTTCCATATCCTGCCGTGGGCAAAGGTACCCCTGCCTGCGCCGTGCAAAATTGAGAGTATTCAGCGAGGTAAAGGCTTTTACCAGCTAGTTGAAGCACGGAACAGCCCCCGTTTTGGCTCTGACGACGCTAAAACGGGGGCTGTTTTTTGCTTTTTCGTCTCTGAGGGGCATCCGGAACGGTGGAATTTGCAGAATACTCGCGATTTTGCACGTCGCTACAGGGGGTACCTTTGCTTTGGCGGTTTACTTGCCCTGTACCATGGTGAGCGAGATCTTCTTGCGGTCGCGATCGACCTTCTCGACCCACACCTTGACCGTGTCACCGACGCGCACCACGTCGCTGGGGTGCTTGACGAAGCGGTTGGCCAGTTTGGAGATGTGCACGAGGCCGTCCTGGTGCACGCCCACGTCGACGAAGGCGCCAAAGTCGACGACGTTGCGCACTGTGCCCTTGAGCTCCATGCCGGGCTCCAGGTCGTCGATGGAAAGTGCCGAGCGGCTAAAGACCACCTCGGGCGCGTCGTCGCGCGGGTCGCGACCGGGCTTCTTGAGCTCGTTGACGATGTCGATGAGCGTCAGGGTGCCGCAGTCCAGGTCGCTTGCCAGCGCCGAGATGCTGCCCAGACGGCGCTCGATATCGGGCACGCCGCCACGGCTGAGTTCACTGGCCGCCACACCGGCGCGCTCCAGGACGGCCGTCGCCACCTCGTAGCTTTCGGGGTGGACGCTTGTCGCGTCAAGCGGGTTCTTGCCGCCACTGATGCGCAAAAAGCCCGCGGCGTTGAGATATGCCTTGGGTCCCAGCTTGGGGACCTTCTTGAGCTGGCGACGATCGGTAAAGGCGCCGTTTTCCTCGCGGTAGGCCACGATGTTTTTGGCCACGCTTGGCGTGATGCCCGATACGTATCCCAGCAGGCTCGCGCTCGCGGTGTTTACGTCGACGCCTACGCGGTTGACGACGTCCTCCACCACGTGGCCCAGAGTGCGCGAAAGCTCGGCCTGGTCAAGGTCGTGCTGGTACTGGCCCACGCCGATAGACTGGGGCGGAATCTTGACGAGCTCTGCCAGCGGGTCTTGCAGGCGGCGGCCCAGGCTCATGGCGCCACGCACGGTGACGTCCAGGTCGGGATATTCCTGGCTGGCGAGCTCGGAGGCGGAGTACACCGATGCGCCGGCCTCATTGACGATGGTGTAGCGAAGGCTGGGCGCCTGCTCGGCAATGAACTCCGAGACGACTTCCTCGGTCTCGCGGCTGGCGGTGCCGTTGCCGATGACGATGGTGTTGACGCCATCCTTCTTGACGAGGCGGGCGAGCTCGCGCTTGGTGCCGGCGACGTCGTGGCGCGGCTTGGTGGGGTAGACCACGCCGTGGTCGAGTAGCTTGCCGGTCTCGTCCATGACGGCGACCTTGCAGCCGGTGCGGTAGCCCGGGTCGAGCGCGAGCACGCGTGCGCCGCGCACGGGACGTGCCGAGAGCAGGCCCTCGAGATTCTTGGCAAAGACGTTGATGGCCTCGGTCTGCGCGCGAACGGTGAGCTTGGCGCGGGCTTCGCGCTCCAGCGAGGGGGCCATGAGGCGCTTGTAACCGTCAGCGATGGCGGCGTCAAAGACGGGAGCGAAGACGCCCTGACGGCGGGGCCAACGGCTGCCGAGGCGTGCCGTGGCGGCAGCACCGTCGACGTTCACGCGCACGCGGAGCTTGCCCTCGCGCTCACCGCGGTCGATAGCCAGCACGCGGTGGTTGGGTATACGGCGCAGCGGCTCATCATAGCTGTAGTACGGCTCGTAGGGGGTCTTCTCGGTGGGGTCGGTGGCCTCGACGACGATATCGGCGGTGTTTTGCGTAAAAGCGCGCAGGTCGGCGACGTTCTCGGGGTCCTCGGCCACCGTCTCGGCCACGATGTCCGCCGCGCCGGCGAGCGCCTTCTCGGGCGTGTCGAAGCCGGCTTCCTCGTTGACGTAGGCCGCGGCGGCATCGAGTGCGCTGCCCTTGGCCGAGGCCTGCATGATGATCATGTTGGCAAGCGGCTCCAGGCCTGCCTCGCGGGCCTTCTGCGCGCGGGTCATGCGCTTTTTGCGGTAGGGCTTGTAGAGGTCCTCGACACGCTGGAGCTGCGTGGCCTCGCGAATCTGCTGCTCGAGCTCGGGCGTGAGCTTGCCCTGGGCGTCGATGAGCAGAATGACGTCCTCTTTGCGCTGTTCAAGATTGCGCAGGTAGGACAGGCGCTCGTCGAGTGCGCGCAGGGCGACGTCGTCCATGCCGCCCGTTGCTTCTTTGCGGTAGCGCGAGATAAAGGGGATGGTGTTGCCCTCGTCGATGAGCTTGACGGCTGCCTCGATGTTGGCGGCCTTAAGGTTGAGCTCGTGGGCGAGCTGGGCGATAAGATCCATGGGACTCCTTGCGTTTAAGGTGCGTTTGCAGCACAGGGCTACCAAGGATACCACCCGTTTCAAAAGACTGTTTTGGGCCCTCGCCACGAAAACGACCTATCTACTACGTTTGAACCGTATGGGTCGACCATCCCCCGGTTTTCAGAAAATACGCAAGCCGTCTACCTGCGCTTTTGATTTTAGGAAATATGGCATGGTTGAGGGTGATTGGCTAAACGTAGTAGATAGGCCCATTTCGTGGCGAACGAATCAGGCTGAGGTGCAAAATGGCCCCCGTCTCAGAAAAATCGTCGGCAAGGTAGCAAAATGCCCCGCGGGCAGGAGGCTGCTCGCGGGGCAAAGAAGAGGGGCTTATTGGTGGCGGACCGAGGGGTTCGGCATGGGGTTTGCCGCGGCCGCTCTTAAGGCATTACAGCTCGACGAGCTGGCCGGTCTCGGCGGCCTCCTTGATGGCGTTGAGAAGCGTGAGCGTCTTGACGTTGTCGGCGGGGGTTACGACGGGCTCGACCTCGCGGCGGACAACCTTCACAAAGTGCTTGAGCTGCATCTTGTGTGGCAGTGCCGGGTCGACAGCCGGAATCTCCATCTGCAGCGGCTTGTGCCAGTTGGAGGCGCCGTCGTAGGAGAACTGGTGCAGGCGGGGCAGCGACAGGGCGCCCTTGGTGCCGCCGATAAAGTAGGCGTCGGCGTCGAAGGGGCGGTACTGCGGATCCTCGCGAGCGGTTGCCTCCCAGTTCCAGGGGCTGGCGGTGGCGTCGGAGATGGTCATGCTTGCGAGCGCGCCATCGGCAAAACGGACGTTGACCACGGCGGAGTCCTCGGTCTCAAAACCGCGGGCGGCGCTGGACTGCATACCCTGGACGGCAACGGGCTCGCCCAGCAGATAGCGGAGCAGGTCGACGTCGTGAACCAGGTTGACCAGGATCGGGCCGGCACCCTTCTTGCGGCGCCACTCGACATCGAAATACTCGTCATTCTTATAGATCATGTAGTGGAAGCTCGACACGGTGAGCTTGCCCAGCTCGCCGGACTCGATGATCTCCTTGGCCTTGTTGACGAAGGGGTTGTGGCGACGGTGCTGGCCCACGAGCACGGGCACGCCGGCGGTCTCGGCCTCGGCGGCGAAAGCCTGGGCATCCTCAAGATCGCTGGAGATCGGCTTTTCGACCAGCGGCACGATGTTGCGCTTCACAGCCTCGCGAGCAACGCCCAAGTGCAGGTCGTTGGGGGTGGCGATAATGACGGCCTCGGGCTTGACCTCGTCCATCATCTGAGCGGGATCGGTGTAAAACGGCACGCCGGCGGCCTCGGCCGTGGCGCGGGCGCCCTCAAAGGCGTCGGCGATGGCGACGAGCTCGGCCTCGGGCTCCTCGGTGACAAAGCGGATGTGGTTGCGGCCCATGGCGCCGGCGCCGATAACGGCAATGCGGACGGGGTTGAGCTCAGACATTTCGACTCCTTAATACTGGTGACCGGTGGAATGCGACAAAGGGGCCGTCCCTTTGTCGCATCGGTAAAACTAGGCGGACTTCTTCTTGCTGTCGGAGACCATCATGTAGACGGTGAGCACGACGGCGATGGCGGCGATCACAATGGCGCCGTAGAAGGACTGCTGGTAGGCGGCGCTGCCGGCCTCGGCGTGATACAGCACGGCGGTGATGGGCTGGCTGATCCAGGTGGAAGCGGCATAGCCCAAAAACATGATGCCGTAGTTGACACCGATGTTGCTGGTGCCAAAGGCGCCGCCGGTGAGCGGCGGGTAGATGACGAGCAGGGCGCCAAAGCTAAAGCCGAGCAGGGCGAGCGCAACAAAGAACATGGCCTGCGTAAAGCTCATCGACATGATGACGAGTGCGACGATGGTGACGACAAGGCTGATGAGCAGCGACTTATAGGCGCCGAGCTTGTCGATGATCTGGCCAAAGGACAGACGGCCAACCAGGTTGGCGCAGGTGTTGACGGAGACCACCACACCGCCGAGGGCGACGGCCGCGGCGCTCGTGGGGTCGGCGAAGAGCTGAACGGCGGCGATGGAGGCAACCTTGCCCACGAGCAGGGTGCCCGCGGTGGCGGCAAAGGCGAAGGTGACGATGAGGACCCAGAAGCGCGGGGTCTTGACCATCTCGCCCGGGGTGAGGTCGCCGAAGGTGCCGGCATGTGCGCCACCCTTGGGGGCCTCGAAGCCCTCGGGCAGCCAGCCGGCCTCGGGGGCCTTCAGGAATAGGGCGGAGGCGGCGATCATCACAAAGAAGATGACGCCGAGCGCCTTAAGGGCGCCAAAGATGCCCAGGCTCGGGATGAGCAGCGAGGCGAGCACCGGGGACAGCACGGCGGGACCGGCGGTCGAAGCGGCCAGGGTGATGCCGGAGGCGAGACCCTTCTTGTCGATGAACCACTTTTGACCGGTGGTGAGCGCGGGGTTGTAGCCCAGGCCGTTGCCGATGGCGGCGACGAGCGAGAACCACAGGTAGAACTGCCACGGCTCGGTGACGGTGCCGGACATGAACCAGCCCATGCCGTAGCACACGGCGGCGGCGATAACGACGTTGCGCGGGCCGATCTTATCGGAGATGCGGCCGGCGAAGATGCCCGTCACGGCCATGATGGTCTGGAAGACGGGAAAAGCCCAGGTAAGGGCGCTCGACCACTCGGGGTAGACGGCGAGCAGATTCTTGCTCACGACGGAATACAGCGCGATGGAGCTGATAAAGAACATGGTGACGCACGCGGCGGAAAGCACGACGGCGCGACCCTTGTTGGAGTTGCTGGAAGCCATTTGACTCTTTCTAATCGATACGGGGGAGGAGCGGGCGTGTCCGCGGGGCCTCCCTGTCAGGTTGGTTTACTGGTCGGTCGGCTTGGCGACGCCGGACTCATCGGACCAGAGCTCGACACCCTTGTTCTTAAGGTAGTTGTCGGCATAGGCGCGACGGCCGCCGGGCTTGGCGGTGAGGTCGCCCATCATATTGGAGAAGCCGCCATCGACCTTGATGGCGTCGCCGGTGGTAAAGTCCGAGCGCTTGGACGCCAGGAACATGACGGCGTTGGCGATATCGCTGACCTCGCCGATGCGACGCGTGGCGATCAGACGGCTGCGGCTCTTTTCGACCTCGGGATCGGCGTAGAAGTTGGCTGACATCGGGGTCTTAACGAAGCAAGGCTCGACGCAGTTGGAGCGCACGCCGTAGGGGCCCCACTCGGCAGCCAGCATCTTGGACATCATGTTGACGCCCGCCTTGGTGGAGCTGTACACGCCCGAGAACGTCTCGGGGGAGTGGCTGGCGACGGTCGAGATGTGCACCAGGCGGCCCTGGCCGGCCTTGATCATCTCGCGACCAAAGCGCTGCGAGGTGATGAAGTAGCCGGTGAGGTTGACGTTGATGACCTCATTCCAGTCGGAGAGCGGCAGGTCCTCCATGGCGGCGAAGCGCAGGATACCGGCGGTGTTGACGAGGACGTCGACGCGACCGAAGTCGGCGATGGTGGCGTCGACGGCGGCCTGAACCTCGGCCTCGTCGGTGGCGTTCATCTTGTAACCCTCGGCGTGGATGCCAAACTCGGCAGCGAGGTCGGCGGCAGCAGCCTTGACCTTCTCCTCGTCCAGGTCGAGCAGGACGACGTTGGCGCCGTTGCGGGCGAACTCGCGGCAAATCTCGACGCCCATACCGCCGAGCGCGCCAGTCACGGCGCAGACATCGCCCTCGAGCTTAAGCCAATTGCTCATAGGAACTTCCCTTCTTGTGCCTCCCGGTGGGTCGCTCCCATTAACCGACCCACGTGGTTTTCGCTGGTTATCGTATGCTTTGCATTTGCGCAGGTGAATTGCATATTTGTTAGAATGGCGTTAACCGTAGGTTTATACTGTGCGATGCAGTTTATCTCAATCGAGCGCGTGACCTGCCAAAACGACCCCCTGTGGCGCCATGCGTTCACAGGCGCGAAAACGGGAGATTGACGTGTACGATCGACGACTCGAGGCCATATCGGCCGCCGCGGAGCTGGGAAGCTTCTCACGTGCGGCGGCAAAATTGCGCGTGTCGACCCCGGCGCTCGTCAAACAGGTGTCGGGTTTCGAGGCCGAGTTTGGCATCACGTTGTTCGAGCGCTCGCATTCGGGTGTTAAGGTGACGCCGGCGGGCGCTCTGCTGGTGGACGACGCGCGCTCGATCATGCGGCAGTCCGAGGACGCGCTGCGCCGCGCCCGACGCGCGGCGGGCGATGGCGGTGCCGTGCGTCTGGGTGTGTCGATGATGTGCCCGGGGCGCCAAACGCTGTCGATGTGGTCGGGCGTACACGAGCTGGAACCGTCGCTGCGATTTGAGATCGTGCCGGTAAGCGACCTCTATGACGAGCGCGAGACCGTCATGCGCAGCCTCGGTCGTGAGGTCGATGTGGTGCAGTCGAGTTTTTCGACCCCGCGCTGGGGTGACGCCTGCCAAAAGCTCCGCATTGTCAACGTGCCGTTTTATATCGACCTGCCGCGCACGAGCCCGCTGGCGCGCAAGAATCGCATTACGGTCGCCGACTTGGAGGGTATGCGTCTGCGCGTGCTCCGCCACGGCAACGACGCTATGGACAGCCTGCGTATCGATCTGTTGGCCGACGGCGGCGTAGACGTGATCGACGTGGACAGCTTTGACTTTGCGCTCTTTAACGAGGCAGAGGAAAAGGGCGACGCGGTGCTCACCTGCGGCGCATGGTCGGGGGTGCACCCGGCCTTTGTGGGCGTGCCGTTCCTGTGCGGGCGAGAGGTGCCGGTCTTTCTGCACTACCCGCTCGAGCCCACCCTCCAAGTCCAAAAATTCGTCAACGCCATGGCCCAACTCCTCAAGTAGCCAAAAGAGTCCCGTCCCAAATTAGCTACCCTTTGCTACGGGTTTAGCGGTCCTCGCGTTGCGGCCCGGCTGCCTCGGCTGTCTTTACGCGGTTCTTGTCGATGTACATGTTTTTGTCGGCCTGGGAAAAGAGCTCGCGCATCGTAGGCGGTTCATCAAAATCACTGGAAAGCGCGAAGCCCACCGCATAGCTGATGGGCATGTCGGGGTGAGCCTCGGAATACTCGTTCACGTTCGCACGGACCCGAGCGAGACAGGACTCCACGGCAGCCCGATCGGAATCCCGCAGCACCGCGATAAACTCATCGCCGCCGTCGCGGCCCACAAAGCAGGTCTCCGACGCCACGCGCCCCAGCTGCTGGGCAAAAGAACGGATATATTCATCGCCCTTCTCATGACCGAAGTTGTTATTGACCGTATGCAGATTGTTAAGGTCGAAGACGCACACCGCAACGGGCGCCTCCGCGGAGACAGGCTGCTCCTGCCCCAAGACCTCCTCGCACTTGTTCTTGTTGGGCAGTCCTGTGGCTTCGTCGAGATAGACTTTGTTCTGCAGTTCGCGATTGAGCGCGGCAGTTCGCACCGCGCGAACAAGTTCGACCGCAAAGGTCGCCACCAAGCCCATGATGTCGATGATCACCAGGCCCTCGAGATAGTTGAGCGCCGACGCCTTCTCCTGAGAGTAGTCCTCCGCGAGTCGTGTAGCATCGTCACAAATACCAAAGAACTCCTCGCTCATCGCGATGATATCGGTGTTCTCGTAGCCGACTTCACGCACACGGGCAATCTCGGTGCAAAGCTCATCAAAATAATTTGCAAGCTCGGTCATTTTTGCCTGATACTCATCGTCGTCGAGACGGACGAGGTTGAGGTCGTCACTTCCGTAACGCAAACCGTTGATGTATGAATCCACGGCTTTGAGCAGGTCATCTTGAGGCTGGCCCGCATCCTCGAGCTTAACGATTCGCTGCGTGGTACCGCGCACCAGACCGGCGTAGTTGACCACACGCGCCGTGCCCTGGATATCGGAGACGAGCAGCATAACATTGATGAAGAAGAAGATGAGAACTGCCGTGAGCACCATCATGAGCAGGCGCACCGCCTGTCCGGCCTTCTTGGCGACAGAAGTATTCACAAGTTCACTCCCCTAAATGACAAAAGAACAGGTAGCACGCAGTGTGCTGAAATTCATGGGTGGTTAACTCTACCATATGGGCCAGCAGCCTCAAACTGCAGCAGACGCTCGTCCAAATTGGCGTGACGCTTGCCTTGTTGTTCTTGACCTGGCCGCGCTATCGGACATGCTTCTGGTCTTGGATCACCATGGGAAAGCTCATCCCGTTTTGTGCGTCTAGAGTGGGAAGCGGCTTCCCAAAGGTGCCGTTAGGGGAAATCACATCCCGGTTTACCCCCTTGAAATGGGATGCCGTTTCCCGGAGGGGGTCCAGCGGGAAACGGCATCCCATTTTGGGCCCGAAAAGTGGGATACGGTTTCCGGCCGGCATGAAAAAGCCTCCGCAGCTCGTGTGGCTGCGGAGGCTTTATTCGTTGCGGCGCATTGTGTTTGGGTCGCTGAGATGAGTCGATTTGCCCCGAAAGAGGAGGGCATTGACCTTAGGGTCATGCCCGACGAATGAGCGGCAAATCGGCCATCTCGGCGAGCCGAACTACTCCAGCTCAAACGCTCCGGTATAGAGCTGGTAGTAATACCCGCGCTTGGCGATCAGCTCGTCGTGGTTGCCGCGCTCGATGATGCGGCCGTGGTCCAGACAGATGATTGCGTCGGAGTTGCGTACGGTGGAGAGGCGGTGCGCGATGACAAACGTCGTGCGGCCTTCCATGAGCTTGTCCATGCCGGCCTGCACGATAGCCTCGGTGCGGGTATCGATGCTCGACGTGGCCTCGTCCAGAATCATTGCCGGCGGATCGGCGACGGCGGCGCGTGCGATCGAAATCAGCTGACGCTGGCCCTGCGACAGCTGCGCGCCGTTGCCGGTGAGCATGGTGTCGTAGCCGTCGGGCAGGCGGGTGATAAAGTCATCCGCGCCCGCGAGCTTGGCCGCCGCGATGCACTCCTCGTCGGTAGCGTCCAGGTTGCCGTAGCGGATGTTATCCATCACAGTGCCGGTGAACAGGTTCACGTCCTGTAGCACGACGCCCAGCGAGCGGCGCAGGTCGGCCTTGCGGATCTTGTTGACGTTGATGCCGTCGGTTGGTGATGGTCGTCTTGCCGGCACCGGTGGCGCCGACAAACGCGACCTTCTGGCCCGGCTTGGCAAACACGGACACGCCGTGCAACACCTCGTGGTCGGGCGTGTAGCCAAAGTCGACGTTGTCCATGACCAGATCGCCACGCAGCGGCACGTACTCAATTTCGCCGGTCGCGCGGTGCGGATGCTTCCACGCCCACATGCCGGTGTGGTGGTCGGCCTCCTCGAGCTGCCAAGTGTCGGGGTTGACCTGCGCGTTGACAAGCGTCACGTAGCCCTCGTCGGCCTCGGGCTCCTCGTCGATGAGCTCAAAGATACGGTCGGCGCCGGCGAGGCCCATGACCACGGCGTTGATCTGCTGCGAGATCTGGCCGATCTGTCCGCAGAACTGCTTGGTCATGTTGAGGAACGGCACCACGACGGCGATGGACAGTGCCATGCCCGAGATGCTCAGGTTGGGCACGCCCAGCGCCAGGAAAATGCCGCCTGCCAGTGCAACCAGCACGTAGAGCAGGTTTCCCAGGTTCATAAGGATGGGCATGAGGATGTTGGCGTACATGTTGGCCTTCTGCGAGACCTCGAAGAGCTTTTCGTTGCGCTCGTCAAAATCGGCCTCGGCGGCAGACTCGTGGCAGAATGCCTTGACGACCTTCTGGCCGTTCATGACTTCCTCGATATGGCCCTCGACAACGCCGAGCTCGGTCTGCTGCGCAATAAAGAAGCGCGCGGAGTTGGAGCCGAGCAGCTTGGTCATAAAGGTCATAAAGGCGACGCCTGCCACAATGACCAGGCACATCCAAACGCTGTAGTACAGCATGATAAAGAACACCGTGACGATGACGATGGTCGTCATGAGCAGGTTGGGCAGCGACTGGCTGATCATCTGGCGCAGCGTGTCGATGTCGTTGGTGTAGTGGCTCATGATGTCGCCGCGCTGGTGCGTGTCGAAGTAGCGGATCGGCAGGTCCTGCATGCGGTTGAACATCTTCTCGCGCAGCTTCTCGAGCGAGCCCTGCGTGACGATGGCCATGGCGCGGTTCCAGAACAGCGAGGACAGGATGCCGACGCCGTAGATGCAGGCGAGGGTGGTCACGAGCTGTGCGATCTTGGGCTGTGCAGCTTCCCAATCGCCCGACTGCCACGATTCGCTAATAATCTGCAGGGCGCTCTGAAGGAAGGTCGCGCCGATGGAGTTGATGATGGCGCAGAGCACCACGCCGACGACGACGAGGGGCAAAAGCACGGGGTAGAAGCCAAAGAGCGTCTTGATGAGGCGCGACATGGTGCCACCCTTGCGGTTGAGCGCGCGCTCGGCGGTCGTTGCCTTACTCATGTGCCTCGCCTCCTTCCTGGGTCTGAGCTTGTGTTGCGGATGCCTCGGTGTCGGCTTCGACGGCCTCTTCGCCCTCGGCAGACATCTTGTTCTGCGAGGTGAAGGTCTCGCGGTAGATCTCGCTCGTCTTGAGCAGCTCGTCGTGGTTACCGATCTGCGCGATACGGCCGCCCTCCATGACGATGATGCGGTCTGCGTCCTGCACGGAGCTAATGCGCTGGGCGATGATGAGCTTGGTCGTGTTGGGCAGATAGCTTGCCAGCCCTGCGCGAATCTTGGCGTCGGTCTTGGTGTCGACGGCGCTGGTGGAGTCGTCCAGGATCAAGATCTTGGGGCGACGCAGCAGGGCGCGCGCAATGCACAGGCGCTGCTTCTGACCGCCCGAGACATTGGAGCCGCCCTGTTCGATCCAGGTGTCATAGCCCTTGGGGAAGCCGTCGACAAACTCGTCGGCGCAGGCCAGATGTGCCGCCTCGCGGACCTCCTCGTCGGTGGCGTTCGGGTCGCCCCAGCGCAGATTCTCGGCGATGGTGCCGCTAAACAGCACGTTTTTCTGTAGCACCATGGCCACTTGGTGGCGCAAGGCGTCCAAGTCGTAGTCGCGCACGTCCATGCCGCCCACGCGCACGGTGCCCTCGGTGGCGTCGTGCAGGCGGGCGATGAGGTTTACAAGCGTGGACTTGGCCGAGCCGGTGCCGCCGATGATGCCGATGGTCTCGCCGCTCTTAATGTGCAGGTCGATATCGTCGAGCGCCTGGCGCTTCGCATGCGCGGAATACTTAAAGCTCACGTGGTCAAAGTCGATGGAACCGTCGGCAACCTCGAGCACGGGCTCGGCGGGATCGGCGATCGTGGGCTCGGCGGCTAGCACCTCGGTGATGCGGTGCGCCGATTCGTCGGCCATGGTCACCATGACAAAGATCATCGACAGCTGCATCAGGCTCATAAGGATCTGGAAGCCATAGGTAAAGATGGAGGAGAGCTGGCCCACGTCGAACAAGGTGCCCTGGCTCGTGATGATGAGCTCGGAGCCCAGGTAGATGATGACGACGAACGCGCCGTTGACGCAGATGTTCATCATGGGGTTATTGAAGGCGAGCAGCTTTTCGGCGCGGGTGAAGTCCATCTGGACGTCGCGCGCGGCGGTGGCGAACTTCTCTTTCTCGTAGTCCTGGCGCACGTAACTCTTGACCACGCGCATGCCGGTGACGTTTTCCTCGACGGACTCGTTGAGCGCGTCGTACTTGCGGAACACGCGGGCAAAGATCGGGCGCACCTTATAGATGATAAAGAACAGGCCAAAGCCCAGCAGCGGAATGATGACCAGGTAGACCATGGCGACGCTGCCGCCCATGGCGTAGGCCATGGCAAAGGCAAAGACCAACACCAGCGGCGCGCGCACGGCGATGCGGATGAGCATCATAAAGGCCTGCTGCACGTTGTTGATGTCGGTGGTGAGGCGGGTGACGAGCGAGGAGCTCGAGAACTCATCGATGTTGGCAAAGCTGAACGTCTGGATCTTGTAGAACAGGTCGTGACGCAGGTTCTTGGCGAAGCCGCAGCTCGCATGACTGCAGGTGACGCCGGCAGCGGCACCAAAAGCGAGCGACGTCAGTGCGATGAGCACCAAAAAGCCTGCGGTGGGAAGCATCTGGGCGACGGTGGCACCGTCTTTGATGGCGTCGATCATGTCGGCGGTGATAAACGGGATCATCATTTCGCAGAGCACCTCGCCAAGCACCAGCAGCGGCGTGGCGATCGTGACCTTCTTGTAATCGCGGATGCTTCCCATGAGGGTTTTAATCATCCAGTTCCTCCCAGGTTACGCGGATTTTTTCGAGCATCTCGGCGAGTTGTTCGCGCTCGTCGTGGGTGAGGGCACCAAAGGCCTGCTCTCTAAAGCGAATGCGGGCTGCCTGGTCGATGCGGGCGTTTTCCCGGCCGGTTTCGGTCAGGCGAATGGTGAGCTGCCGTCGATCCTTGGGGTTACGGCTGCGCTCGATGAGGCCGTTGAGCTCGAGTTTGGACAGGATCTCGGAAAGCGACCCCGGCTTGAGGTCAAAGTGCATGCCGAGTTCCTGCTGCGACATCTCGCCGCCGGGTTGCTTGGCCAGCAGGCAGATGATGGGCGCCTTGCCGGACACGCCTCCGCCATGAAAATGCATGTAATGGCCGCAAAACCCAAGCCCATTGAGGATTCGCTTGGCAAGCTTGTCTTCTGAGCTAACCGCTTCGGGTGCATCCGCCGGCTGTGACGGGTCGCCGCCGGGCTCGTGCGAACAAAGGTTAAGAGGTTCATCGCACATGAATTAGTGTTGCTCCTTTCTTTAGTTAGGTAGTGGAATTGTTTTGTGCCTAACCAATCTAGGAGCATGAGAAATGAATGTCAAGGTACCAAACTAGCCGTTACGCGGTTTTACCAAACCGCGTAACGGCTCGACGCTGCAAACGCCCCTAAGCGGCAATCTGACGTTCAATCGTCGGTCGCGTACCGAAGTACGCTT
>CABUBY010000032.1 GCA_902489955.1 uncultured Collinsella sp.
CGGGTCGCGTGCAGCCAAGCTCGGCTCCCAGAGCCTCGGCGAGCCTTCGCATCAGCGGCAGGTTTTTCTTGGAACCAATGCCGCGGCCCACCACGACCAGACGCTCGGCATCGGCAATCGATGCCTGCTGCCCCCACTCCTCGGCGGGAATCGAGATCTCGACACGGGCCTTAACGTCTTCCGCAAGCATCACCTGGGTGATCGTGCTGGAGCGGCTATAGTCAAACTCGGGCGCCTTAAAGATACCGGAGCGCACCGTTGCCATCTGCGGACGGTGGTTGGGGCAAATGATGGTGGCCATCAAGTTGCCACCAAACGCCGGGCGCGTCTGCTGCAGCAAGCCCGTCTCCGTATCCATCGAAAGCACGGTGCAGTCAGCCGTGAGGCCCGTCTGCAGGCGCACGGCAACGCCAGGCGCCAGCTCGCGGCCAAACGCGGTCGCGCCGTACAGAATTGCCTCGGGCTTGCGCTCGGCCACCAAATCGCAGATCAGCCGGGCGTAGACCTCCGCATCGTTCTGGCGCAGGCGCTCGTCGCGACACACTAGGACCTCGTCCGCGCCGGCACAAACCAGGTGTTCGAGGTCCCCGAGCGAGCCCTCGGGGCTCATGCCGACCAGTGCCACCAGACGGCAGCCGCGGGCATCGGCAAGCTCGCGCCCCTTGCCCATGAGCTCGTAGGCCACAGGAGCCACGGCGTCGTGCTCGTCAGTCTGCACGAAGACCCAAATGTCTCGATATGCGTCAAGGTCTACCGCACCGGCGGCCTCGTCGCGCTCGATCGAGATGGCGTTGACGGGGCAGGCGTCGACGCACCCGCCACACAGGATACAGCCGTCGGTTACGCGGGCACAGCGATTGGGGCGCTCGCCCTCCACCACAATGCCGCCCGAGGCACAGGCGCGAACGCAGCGACCGCAGCCGATACAGGCTTCGCTATCGATAATCAGTCCGCTCATCTATGCCATCCCCTCGATAATCTTGGCAAGTTTTACCGCCTGCTCGGACGCCGTTCCCTCAACGGCCTCGCACGTTTGATCACGGTCGGGCACAAACGAGCGCACGACCTGCGTCGGTGATCCGGCAAGACCGCAACGCGAGGGATCGGCGTTCACGTCGGCGGCACTGACCACGCGCACGTCCGCCTCCTCTGCCGCGCGAATACCGGCAATACTCGGCATACGCAACTGGCCAATCTCCTTGGCGGTCGTCATCGCGCACGGCATCTCAAGGTACACCGTCTCCTCGCCGGCATCGCATCCGTGAACGAGCGCCAGCGAGCCACACGTCGTAAAGCCCGCGCTTTGCACGCAGCTCACGTCGGTCACGCAGGGGATCTCAAAGGCACCGGCAAGCTCGGGGCCGATCTGGGCCGTATCGCCGTCCACTGCCATCTTGCCGCAGATGAGCAGGTCGAAGTCCTCATCGAGCGCCTCGATACCGCATTTGAGGGCATAGGTGGTGGCTAGGGTATCGGCACCTGCAAAGGCGCGATCGGTCAGCAGCAGCGCGTCCTCGGCGCCTCGAGCGATGCAGTCGCGCAGCAGCGACTCGGTCGCGGGGATGCCCATCGACACCACCGTCACGCGCACATCCATGCCAAAGCCGATAAAGTCGTCCTTCAGCGCCAGCGCGCATTCCAAAGCGCTCGCGTCAAAGGGATTAATGACCGCCTGTTTGCCATCGCGCACGATGGTATTGGTCTTGGGGTCCATCTTGACCTCGGTGCTTCCCGGCACCGCCTTGACGCACACCACCATATGGAAATCGCTCATCTTCACGCGCCCCCTTTCTGGACGAGCTCATCCAAGAGCTTCTCCGAAAGCAGGTTACCGCGGCCCAGCTGCCCGGCAGGATCGAGCTGGAGCTTAAGCCGTGCCGACTCGACCATGGCCTCGTGACCGTACATCGTCTCCAAGAAGCCCGCCTTGATCTTGCCGACACCGTGTTCGGCGGAGACGGCGCCGCCCATGACCGTGACCTCGGAAGCCCACCGGGCAAAGAGTTCTCCGCCGCGGCGGTATTCCTGCGCATCGCGCGGCAGAATGTTCACATGCAGATGGTTGTTACCGATGTGCCCCCAGGCGGCAGATTCAAACCCACTTTCGGCCAACGTGCGGCGATAAAGGGCGATGACATCGGCCAAGCGTGCGTTGGGCACCGACATGTCCGAGCCCAGTTTGGTGATGGCGGGATCCGTGCGGCGACGCTCGTCGATGAGCATGTTGACGCTCTCGGGCACCGCATGGCGGAAGAACCGCTGGCATTCGCGATCGACCTCGGTGCGCGCAACCCAGGTCGCGTCGTCGCGGCCACCCGCAAGCTCCAAAACCCATCCCAGGTGGTACAGCTCCTCGGTCGCCTGCGCCTCGTCGTCACAGTCGAGCTCCACGTAGACACAGACCTTGGCCTCTTTGTCGAGCGCTGGCAGCGAGGCAAACGCCGTCGACTGCTCGCGCTGGCAACGTAGAATATCCAGGGCGCCAGCGTCGAAGTACTCGATGGCAGCCGCATGGGACAGGACGGGACGCACGGAATCGGTAAAGGACACGGCCTTGTCTTCGCTATCGAAAAAGCAGCTCGCACCCCAAACGACCGCAGGCGCCGCCTGCAGGGCAATCTCGAGCTCGGTGATAACGCCGAGCGTGCCGCAAGCACCGATAAAGAGGTCGATGGCGTCCATTTCGTCCGCAACGAAATAGCCTGAGGCATTTTTTGTCTTGGGCATGGTATAGCCGGGAAGATCGAGCTCGAGCGTACGGCCCGCTGCCGTCACGAGCGACAGGTGGCGGCCCTGGGCAAAAGCCTCGCCGCGCTGAAGCTCAAGCAAATCGCCATCAGCCAGTGCGACGTGGAGTCCCGTGATATGTGGGCGCATGGGACCGTAGGCGTAGCTGCGGGCACCAGAGGCGTTACATGCCGCCATGCCGCCCAGACAGGCAGACGTCTCGGTGGGATCGGTGGGAAAGAACTGCTCGGGGGCCTCTTGGAACTCCTCGTAGGCCTCAAGCGATGCCTGGTCCCAACCAGCAGTCGGCAGCACCTTCTTGCTCAGCTGCTTGCGCAGCTCCGAGAGCACAACGCCCGGCTCCACGCGCAGCAGAAATTGGCCTTGTTCATCGCGGCGAAGGCCCAAGTAGCGATTCATACGGGAAGTATTGAGGATATGCCCGCCGTGGGGCACGGCACCGGCGGCAAGGCCGGTTCGGGCGCCCTGAACCGTTACCGGGGCACGCTCGGCATGGAGCTTTTCCAAAATGGCACGGACCTCGTCTTCCGTTGTCGGAAACGAGATGCTCGAGGCCTCGCCCGATGCGCGAGACTCATCGCGACCATACTCTTCGAACTCGTCGGTGAAGGGTTTGATGGTTGCAGACACGCGAACTCCCCCTTTAGCTAACTACAGTGTTTGCAGGGAGATGTTACCGCATCGTTTCGTCGACGTGTTCGAGACCGTCTCCATAATTGGCGATTTTTACGTTCGTGCAATTCGGCGAGCGGCTTGATTTCCTCGGCAGACGATGCTTTTGGCACATATGGCCCCGCCGTCGCCGACCGCGCGATTGTCGCTTGAAAAAAGTTGGAGTATTTTTTGCCGCCTTTTACCTGCGGAGACACCAATCCGTCAAGCATTTGGTCAGCAATTGGTCAAGTAGTGGCTGATACCGTCGGCATCGACAGCCAAAACCGACAGAAGTCTTGGCCCCAGAAGCAGGGAGGTTCCCATGGCATATTACTGGCCCCAGTACGGCATCGCCATCGAAGTCGACGACGATCCCCATCTCCTGCCTTTCGACGAAGAGGCATTCCCCGATACGACGGTCTACCACGTTACCACCGATGTGATCTGCGACCCCGAGTCGTTCTCGGCGCTCGCCCACCGCATCGCGCATATCCACGACATCGAGCTCCCTCCCAACTTCGACGAGCTTGTCTACTCACGCCGCCTGATGCTTCACATGCTCTTTGGAGCGAACCCGTCCACCTTTGCGCGCATCTATACCGCCAAGGATGCCGCATGAGCGCGAAGAAGCCACCCCACTTTGCAGGCCTGGGTCGTCGCAAGAAGCTCATCGTTGCCTGCTTGGCCATCGTCTGTGCCCTTGTCGCCGTAGGACTATACGCTTGGCAGTCGCAGCCCGTACCCGAGGCGGGCGCTTCGGTTACGACGGCCGAGGGCAAAACGCGTCAGGAAATCCAAGATGAGCTCGACGCCATCGTCCGCGACAACATGATGACGATTTCGGTCGCACCGGTCGCTCAGCTGCAGGAGGACGGCAAGCTGCGCGTCAACGTGCAAAACGTCCAAGACAATAAATTTCCCCAGCGATTCCGCGTCATCCAAAACGACGAGACCATGTACGAATCCGGTGTGGTCGAGACCGGCAAGACAATCGAAACGTGCCCCGCCGGCGACATCAAAGAAGGCGAGGCGTACATCGAGATCCAGGCACTCGATGCCAAGACCCTCGACAGCCACGGCAATCCGACACGTGTCAAGGTGCGGGTTGAGCAAGCCGAGAACTAGCTTTTCCGGCCGACGCGGCACCGTACGCAATTCACCAGCATTCGTCCAATCATCGCGGGGACGGCCCGCGGCGAATAGAAAGGAACGACCATGGACATCACCAGGAACATGAACGGAGCCAGAGCGCTCGTCGTGGGCGCAGGGCTCGCGCTCGCGCTCGCAATGGGCGCCGCCCCGACGCCAGCTATGGCGGCCGGGCGCGTTGGAACCACGAAAGTAATGGTCAGGACCGAGATCGACAACGTTGAGTTCAAAGTTCCGACGGTTATTCCCTTCGTCGCCAAGGCCGACGGCACGCTTCAGGGCCCCTCAGAAGACGCGACCACCATCGACAATCATTCGGCCTACGGCATCCATGTCACCAACATGAAGATCGACGCCATGAACACCTGGACCATTGCTGCCGACGCCAAGGCCGGAACCGCGCAGAACTCCATCGACTTTAAGGTCGGCCCCGACGGAGCACTCCAGAACGCCAGCGCCGCAATGCAGGGGACGGGCCTCGATCTTTCCAAGAACGCAGCCTTCGACATGGGCTACCAGGGCATTGCCGGCGGCACGGACAAAATTAAGCTCAAGACAAGCGGAAACGTCGCCCGCGTCACGCGCGACATCTTCCGCGTAACCGGCGAAGGCGATCAGGTTGCAACGATCACCTGGACGGTCGAGCCCGGTGCGCACGCGGCATAAGGCCGTCGCCCTGGCCGCCGCCGTCAGCATCCTAGCGTTTGGGCCAGCCATGGCCTTTGCCCAGCAAGAACAGGCGCAGGCCGCCACGCAAGTGACGGTCGACCTCTCGGAGCTCGACCGCGGCGACCGCGAGGAACCGTTGGCGCAGACAGGCGACAGACGATGGCTCTTGGCAGCAGGCGCCACAGCAGCAGGCGCGGGGACCGCCGGCCTCGGGCTGCACATCAAACGCAGCCAGAAACAAAACACGGACAGGCCGCACTAAATTAGCTAAGGAGACCCCATGGCATCGAAGAACCTTTTGCCCGTCGTCGCACTCTGCGGCGCGCTCGCAACCGGAACGCCTGTCGCCGCTTGGGCGACTCCCGTCATGGCAGACTCCTTACCAGCAGCCCTAAGCTCCGCACCAAATCCGTCGAGCGCCATTGCGTGCAAGCGTTTTTCGATCGCACAGGCCGCAATCTCGACCTCGGGATGCCTTCGTCGTAATACGGACGGCTCGATAGTCGTGGATATCAATCGTTCGAACAAGGCAAACGGCTCCCAGGCGGGGTGCGCCGTCTGCACGTGGCGCTCGGTTGTGCTCGATGCAGATGGCGATCCATGCAATTTAGAGCTGCGCATCGACATCGCTTCGATCGATGACTCGGCGAACGGAGCGAAGGTCACCTTCGACGGTACGTTTTTCGAGAAAGGAGGCGGTATATGTCTGGGCTGCGCCGCCGCGAATGCAGACGACACGCAGCCCACCCTCTCATTCACGGCATCGTTGCGGCTGACCAAAGCCGGCACCGATGCCATCGCGGCGGGAGAAGCGTCCCTGCTGTTCTACGCCGTCAGTACCAAAGACACAGACGCTCATTTCGAGAAGCCAGCCGGATCACTCAGCCTTACACGAGGGATAGAGGCAGGCCCTATTGAAATCGATGCCCGCGCGCAAAGCAGGCAACGCATTCTTGCCGACCCGGCGCTTCTCGAAATGGAGTGGAACGGATCCGGAGCCATCGGAATTCTCCCCTCCGCGTTTGACGCCAAGACGCTCCCCCCAAACGACGAACCCATCAACGCAACCATACAAGAAGAGAGCGCGGACAAAGAAGCAGGTGCGGGCGACACGCCGTCGCCGACAAACAGCGTCCCAGCTTCTTTCGAAGCGCCGAATGAGCCCGCTGCCGATCCAAACGATCCCGAGTTCGCGGACAGTCTGGGGCTTGCTGATCCTCAAGAGATCGATGAAGGTAACTGCTGCGTGCTTGCCGCGCTCGACCACACGGAGGTCATCGACGCTGCGAACATCGAAGTTGCCGCCGCCAATCAGCCCGTCCGCAAGTCGGCTATCATCGCATTTCCTGAATCCATCGAAGTCGTCTTTTTGCCATCGGGCGAGGTCGTGGCCCCAACACTGCTCACCTTGTTGGGCGCCAAGAATACTCGAAACGAAATTAAAAAGGTCACAGTTGTCGACCCTGCAACCACCGCCAAGCTGCGTCTATACGCCGTTGCTCCAGACGGAGGCAAGACCTTGGAATTCGATGGCGACACACTCCTGGCCTGGCGACGTCTGGACATTATGCAAGACGTCTCGTATCAGATCGAACTCGAAGGGTTTGATCGTGCCCGCGATGCCAATATCATCGCCGCGGCTATTGAATCCCCACAGCGGCTTATGACACTGCGCTTTGAATACTATCCCTATGTCCCGACAACCACCTGAGGCTTAAATGCCGCGCATCATTCCTAATACCACTTATATAACGTATTAGATGAGTCGCGATGTACCTCGCATTTCGTTCTGCTACGATTGCCACGTTGGCATCAATACAGGAGGGCTCATGCCGGGCTTGGGAACAATCATCAACGTTGTGCTTTTAGTTGCGGGCGGTCTTTTGGGATTAGCGGGCGGCCGCTTCATTACACCGCGCATCCAAGACACGCTCATGAAAGCATCGGGGCTGTGCGTCCTGTTTATCGGCCTTGGCGGCACCATGCAAAAGATGCTCCTTATCGATGGGAAGGCGCTAGCGACCACCGGCACCACCATGCTCATCGTCTCGTTCGCCCTCGGCTCGCTCATCGGCGAGGCCATCAACTTGGAGGCCGCCATCGAGAACCTTGGCGAATGGCTCAAGCGCAAAACCGGCAGCGAGGGCGATAACGAGTTCACCAACGCTTTTGTCTCGACTTCACTCACCGTGTGTATCGGCGCCATGGCCATTGTGGGATCGATCCAGGACGGTCTGCTCGGTGACTGGTCAACGCTTGCCCTGAAAGGCGCATTGGACTGCATCATCGTCTGCACCATGACGGCGTCGCTTGGCCGCGGCTGCATTTTCTCCGCCCTGCCCGTCGCCGTGTTCCAGGGGACGATCACGCTGTTTGCCGGCGCACTCTCCCCCATCATGACCACGGCAGCCCTCGACAGCCTTTCGCTCGTAGGCTCCATGCTCATCTTCTGCGTCGGCGTCAACCTCATCCGTCCTCAGACCTTCCGCACGGCCAATATGCTCCCCTCCGTCGTCATCGCCGTCATCTACGCCCTCCTGTTCTAAATCTATCAACGCAGCGGTATCTCGAACATCTGTTTGATGCTGTGCTATGATATGAGGTCACCGTAGCTGCGTTAGGAGAGGAGAAGCGGTGGCCGACCAGGACATCAAGATGCTCATCGAGCGCATTATGGCCGAGGCCCGGACCCATCAGTCCACCCGCTTCTCAAACGAAATCTACGCAGACGAGCCGATTCTCAAAACCGGCCGACAGATGCAGAATTTCCTCCCCGACCAGTACCGTAAAATGCGCGAGATATCGCGCTGGCAGGATGACCCCAAGGGCGGTGCGGGCCGCTGGCTTTCGGAAGCCGAGCTTTTTTACCGCCAGGGCCTGCTGATGGCCGACTTTGAGGACGACTGTCCCTACAACGGCACCTTTAAGTCGTACTTTCCCACCTACAACGCCATGAGCGACCGGCAGCTGCGCGGCTACTTTACCTGGCGTGCCCAAGTGCGCCGCGGAACCGTCGAGGAAACGTCTACGTCCTTTGCCTTTCTGTATCTCTATGAGCTGATTTGCGGCATTGGCGTAGATGACCCGCTCGACGGTTTTAACAAGATCAAGGCCTTTTGGGATGTCTATCGCGCCTTCGAGCCCGGCATTGATCGGTTTGCACGCGTGTGGTTGCAGGATTACGCCGTATTCCATGGGCTCGACCCCAAGCTGCTCCGCGACTCTAAAACCGTCATGTTCGATAACGCCCTTATCGAGCTGCGGCGCGCGGCACGAGACCTTGTACCGGCACCGGCACCGTCCGACCAGACCCCCAAACGTCGCAAAACCTCCGAGCCCACGCTCCCCCTTCCGCCCGATGAGGTGCGCGAGGAGCGACTCATGGCCGCCATCAACGCCCTCTCCACGTACAACCTAAGTAACTCGCGGCTCGACCGCAGCCACCACCGCGATCTGCGCCACGTGGCATGCGCCGTGTATGTCCGCATGGCGCGCTACTATGACACGCACCGAAAGACCGGCATCGTAGCGAGCTTGTTTGGGGAGGAGACGGCCATGCCCTACACCATGTTTGCCTCGGCCGTATTCTTTGCGCCCGAGCGCCACGAGGACTGCGAATACCGCCTGGATCCCATCCATATCTACCGTTGCCGAAACGGCTTTTGGGAATGTATGCGTATCCATGGTAGTAGGCAAAAGAGCAGCAAGCTCGGTGAAATGATGCGCGCCTGCGACCAACGCCTGCGCCTGGCGCTGGACCCCGCCCATCCCCTTAAGGAAGAAAAGGTCCCCAAATATCTGGCCAAGATTATCGATGACGAGATTGTGGCATGGCTTTCGTGGGACGTCGCACACCAGCCCGTCAAGATCGATATCGATCTGAGTCAGCTGGGGCACATTCGGAGCGCCGCTGCGCAAACGCGCGAAGCGCTTTTGATCGACGAAGAGCGCGAGGACGATGTGCCCACAGAGGTCGATACGGCGGAATCCGAGCAACCGGAAGCCAAGCCTGCGACCGACGTGATGGCCGAGCCGATCGCGGCGCCTACGGAGCGCAACAAAGCCGACGAGCCAACCATTTCCACCGAACAGTTTGGCGTCGTGGCACCGCTCCTCGCACCGACGCCAGCGGTCGTATCGACTGCACCCGCTGGCACCGCAACCGAACTCGCGCCCGCCGCAGATGCCTTCCTTCGCGCGCTGCTCGAGCAAAACGCAGCGCAAGCGACATTGGCGGTAGTGCAATCGGAGCAGAGCGAGGACATGCTCGTCGACAGCATCAACGAGGCGCTCTTTGACCTGGTGGGTGACACCGTTATCGAGTTTGGAGCGGCAGGACCGCAGATCATCGAGGATTACGAAGCAGACGTGAGAGGATACCTAGACCATGAGTGATACCGCATCCACAGCACCCCGCGTGCCCAAGCGCGTCGCTGCCGTCATTCTCAACTCGCTCAAGGGCGGCGTGGTCCCGCGCATCGGCCTTCCTTACATCACCGTAGGGCGCGAGGTCGAGATCCGCGCCCTGCTCACCGATCTGAGTCTCATCGCCGACGGTGGCGCGAGCTTCCGCTTTCTGGTCGGTCGTTACGGCGCCGGCAAGAGCTTTTTGCTCCAGACCATCCGCACGCACGCCATGGGCGAAGGATTCGTCGTCGCTGATGCCGACCTGTCGCCCGAGCGCCGCCTGCAGGGCGGTCAGGGACAGGGCCTTGCCACCTACCGCGAGCTCATCCGCAATATATCGACCAAGACGCGCCCCGAGGGCGGTGCGCTCAACCTTATTTTGGATCGCTGGGTCGCCTCGTGTGCCGACGTCGACGAGTCGGTCGTCAATGCCCAACTGGCCCCGCTCGAGGAGATGGTCCACGGCTTCGACTTCACCCGCATGCTCCGCCGCTATCGCATGGCCGTATCCGAGGGCGATGAAGAGGCTATGAGCCGCGTGACCAAATGGATTCGCGGCGAGTACCGCACCAAGAGCGAGGCTCGCGCCGAACTGGGGCCCTCAACCATCATCAGCGACGATGACTGGTACGACTACGTCAAACTCATCGCGCGTTTTTTGGTTTGCACTGGCTACAAGGGCATGCTGGTGCTCATCGACGAGCTCGTGAATCTGTATAAGATTCCCAACGCCATTACGCGCCAGTACAACTACGAGAAGATCCTGACCATGTACAACGACACGCTCCAGGGCAAGGCGCAGTACCTGGGCATGATCATGGGTGGCACGCCAACCTCCATCGAGGACCGTCGCCGCGGCGTGTTCTCCTACGAGGCCCTGCGCAGCCGACTCGCTCAGGGCCGTTTTGCGCGCGAGGACCTTAAGGACATGCTCGCGCCCATCATTCGTCTGCAGCCACTCACCTATGAGGAGCTGCTGGTGCTCATCGAAAAACTCATGCAGATCCATGCCGGCTACTTTGGCTGGACGCCCACGCTTACCGAGAACGACTTGGTGGACTTTCTCAAGATTGAGTTTGGCCGCGTGGGAGCCGATACGCACTTGACGCCGCGTGAGGTCATTCGTGACTTTATCGAGCTGCTCGACATCCTATGCCAAAACCCCGACGCCAACGTGGCCGAGCTACTGCAAAGCGTCGGCGGCGACGCGCTGGCGCCGGCAACAGCAACAGGCGACACCGGCACCGCAAGCGTCGACCGCAATTTCGCCGAATTCACCATCTAACCCGCCAAAAAGGGACAGGTTTATTTTGGCAGGCTTTATCTGGGCAAACGTCGAGGCAGTGATGCGGCAAGCCACTGCTCACCGCGTTAAGAGGTTCGTATTTGAGAGGAGGCCCCGTGAACGCCTTTGACCGCTACGCCCCGTTTATCCAAGACTTCATCTACTCCCACGATTGGGAGAGCTTGCGCTCTATCCAGGTTGCGGCAGCTGATGCCATCTTTAACACGCAAGATAATGTGCTCCTGACGGCATCCACGGCTTCCGGCAAAACCGAGGCAGCCTTCTTTCCCATCCTGACCGAGTTTTGGGAGAACCCGCCCGCAAGCGTGGGCGCCCTCTACATTGGCCCCCTCAAGGCGCTCATCAATGACCAATTCGTCCGCCTCAACGATCTGTGCGAAGAAGCCGATATCCCTGTCTGGCACTGGCATGGCGATGTCTCGCAGTCGCACAAGGCTAAGCTCATCAAAAAACCGAGCGGCATCTTGCAGATTACGCCCGAGTCACTCGAGGCGCTCCTGATCCATAAGCACATGGCGATCCCTCGTATGTTCTGCGACCTGCGCTATGTGGTTATCGACGAAGTCCATTCGCTCATGCGCGGCGACCGCGGCGGGCAGACGCTCTGCCTTATCGAGCGGCTCTCGCGCATGGCAGGCGTGCAGCCCCGCCGCATCGGTCTGTCGGCAACCATCGGCGACCCCGAGCGCACGGGCGCCTTCCTGTCGCAGGGGACGGGACGCAACTGCGTCATCCCCCGTTTTGAGGAGCCGCGCCGCGTGTGGCGCATCTCCATGGAGCACTTCTACAACTCGGGTCCCCAGGCGCAGCAGCGAGGATTCGAGAGCATGGGTCCTCAAGAGGCCGAAGTGCTTGCGTGCGAGCGCATTGAGGCAGTGACACCCGCGGCGCTGCCCGCATCCGGACAAGACATGCGCCACAGCGGACAGCTCACACAGGCGGAACGTCGTCAACGTCGCGAGCAGGCGCGGGGCAAGGACGCTCCCAAAGACCGTCGCACTTCCTCGGCCCCCGAGGGCGAAGTCGACATCCCACGAGCGACCGAGCAGGCGCTTCTCAGCCCCACCGACACAGCGCCAGACAACGCCGACCCCGGCATGGGCTATATCTTCGAACACACCCGCGGCCGCAAGTGCTTGGTCTTTGCCAACTCGCGCGAGGAGGCAGAGGCCGTGTGCTCCATGCTGCGCAGCTACTGCGAAAGTCGACACGAGCCCGACCGCTTTCTAATCCATCACGGCAACCTTTCGGCATCGCTGCGCGAGACGGCCGAGGAGCTCATGCGCGACGAGGAGCAGGCGCAGACAACCGTCACCACCTCTACGCTGGAGCTCGGTATCGATATCGGCCGCCTGGAGCGCGCCTTCCAGATTGACGCGCCGTTTACCGTCAGCTCCTTTTTGCAGCGCATGGGGCGCACGGGACGCCGCGACCTTCCGCCCGAGATGTGGTTTGTCATGCGCGAGGAAGAACCCGAGCCGCGCACGATGATGCCCGAAACCATTCCCTGGAAGCTCCTGCAGGGTATCGCGCTCGTACAACTCTATCGCGAGGAAAAGTGGGTCGAGCCGCCCGAGCTCGATCGACTCCCCTACAGCCTGCTCTATCACCAGACTATGTCGACCCTCGCCAGCACCGGCGAGCTCACGCCGGCCGAACTTGCCCAGCGTGTGCTCACGCTCAGCTATTTCCACCGTATCTCGGCAGACGATTACCGTGTGCTGCTACGTCACCTCATTAAGATCGACCATATCCAGGTCACCGAAGGTGGCGGGCTCATCGTGGGTCTCGCGGGCGAGCGCGTCATCAACAACTTTAAGTTCTACGCCGTGTTCCAGGAAAACGAGGAGTTTACCGTCCGGAGCGAATCGGCCGAGCTGGGCACGATTGTTAATCCGCCCCCGCCCGGTGAGCGCATCGCCATCGCCGGACACTGCTGGATTGTCGAGGAAGTGGACTGGAAGCGCCACACCGTCTTTGCCACGCAGGTCAAGGGCCGGGTGCCGGCCTACTTTGGCGACTGCCCCGGCGACATCAATACACACGTACTCGAGCGCATGCGCAAGGCGCTCAACGAGCACGCGACATATCCGTACCTCATGGGTAACGCACGGGCCCGCTTAGCGCAGGCTCGTCATACAGCCAAGCTTTCGGGTGCGGGAACTAAACCGCTCATCAACCTGGGCGGCGATACCTGGGTGCTCTTCCCCTGGCTGGGCAGTTACGCCTTTTTGGCGCTCGAGCGCATGCTCAAGATTAAATGTGCCGCTGAGCTGGGCCTTCGCGGGCTCGATCCGTCGCGTCCATACTTTATGCAGTTCAAGATGAAGGCCGACGAGGAGACGTTCTTTGAGGTGCTCGCCGCCGAGGCCGAAAAGGACTTCGATCCCATCGAGCTCGTCTATCCCGGCGAGGTGCCTTATTTTGATCGCTACGACGAGTACGTTCCCGAGGAGCTCGTGCGCAAGGGCTTTGCCGAAGGCGTGCTCGACATCGAGGGTATGAAGCAGCGCGTCCTCAGCTGGCGCGACCACGCCTAAGACCAGTCTTTTTTGGGACGGGGAGACTTACTTGTCGTGAAGGACGGTACCGAGGAAGTCGGTGTCGAAGGGCACAGCTTCGGCAAAGGCGTAGTCGCCGTCGCTGGCGATGAGCAGATAATTCTCCTCGCCGCCGAACTCTGCATCGCCACATGGGACCACCCAAGCATGGTCGAACACCTCAAGCGCCGTGGCGGCACAGTCGCGCAGGAACGTCACATCGCCCCCCTCGTTTGCACTCACGATATTGGCAACGTAGACGCCACCGACATTTAGGCTGCCCCGCACCAAACGCAATGCCTCAACCGTCGCCAGCTCGCGTACGGGCTCGGCACCGCCAAAGCAATCGCTCACGACCACGTCGTAGCGACAATGGCCCACGCTCGTCACACCCAGATACGAGCGAGCCTCAGCGGTAATCACTCGCAGGCGATCGCCCGCCGCGCGCTCCAGCTCGTCTAGGTAGAACCAGCGGCGCGCCAGGCGCGTAATCTCGGCATCGTACTCAATGACGTCCATGCGCAAGCTCTCGTGCGACATCAGCGCAAACTTGGGATAGGCAAACCCACCGCCGCCCAGCATAAGCATACGGTCGATGCCGTGACCATAAGCGTCGCGCATCGCATCCTCGGACTCAAACACGTCGTCAAACGCACAATAGTACGCAAAGACGGGCTCCGTCCAACGCTCGCCAATGTAGCTTGCGCTTTGGTAGACGCCGCCTTGCACCAATACGCGAATCTCATCGCCGTCCCCATCGTGCACGCGCTTCACACGCGCCAACCCATTGCGGGTTCGCGCAACCTGCAGGCAGGCAGCACGAACAGCGACAGCGGCCGCACCAAGCGCCGCGGCTCCCAGGGCAACGCCGGCAACGACGCCGGCAGAAACACTCGGCTTGTTCATTTAGAGCTCCTTTTGCAGATAAAGGCCATGGTCATAAAATCCAAGATGGCGATAGTACTCGCGTGTGCCAATCGCGCTAATCACGTTGATACGCGCATAACCCGCATCCCGGGCAATCTCGCACGCACGCTCTACGAGCAAACGCCCCAACCCGTGATGCTGTGCCGCCTGGCCCTGGTCGCCCACGCGTGCCGCCATGCCATACACGTGCACCTCGCGAATCATCGCCTCGTCCGGCGTAGTCGGCAACTCGTCCGCATGTGCGGCAACAAACGAATGGTCGGGCAGAGACAGGCGCAAAAAGCCCGCGATCTTGCCCTCGGGTGTCACCCACTGCAAAAAGTGCTCGCGCGTCACCGGCGTCTCGTAAGCGACCTCATCAAGTGACAGTTCATCCAGGTCGGCACCCGCCGTGCTGATCTCGCGATAGCGAATCTCACGCACCACCGCGCCTTCTCCACGAGCCGCCAAGCGGTTCTCGACGAGCTGACGCAGGTTGGGCTTCTTGTTGCCCACCATGATGTCGTCGGAGCTAAAGTCGCGGATCATGCGACTGATGCGGCAGAACGCCGGCGTCACCACGATATCGTCGGCCAACACATCGAGCAGCTCTTCCTCGGTATAGGGGCGCCATTCGCCGCGCTCATAGCAGCCCACCAGACGCGAGCCCTCGATGAGCGCACACGGGTAGACCTTGACCTCGTCGGGCATAAAGGCCCCCTCGGTCATAAAGCACTCGTAGTCGCGCTTGTCCCCCTCGGGCGTGGCGCCCAGCAAGTTAAGCATAAAATGCGCGTGGATCTTAAAGCCAAACAGGCGCGCAAGCGAAAACGCCCGCTCGATCTGAGCCACCGAAATGCGACGCTCGTTGATATCGAGCAGGTGCTGGTCGAGACTCTGGATACCCATCTGGATCTTGGTGCAGCCCAGGCGGCGGATGAGCGTAAGCGCCTGCGGCGTTACGGCATCGGGGCGCGTCTCGATAACGAGTCCCACCACACGATGTTTCGCCGTCTCGTTGATGCGCTGCTGGCGCTCAAGCTCTTCCATCGTTGCCGTCTGCCACTCGGCGACCTCGCCCCACGGCGTACCGGGACCATACAGACGACGCACCGCGCGGTTATAGCCGCCCACAGCAGCATCCACACGTCCTTGCTCGTCGGCAACGCCGGCAGCAAGCTCGACCTCGTCTGTCGCAATGCCGGCGGCCCGATAGCGCTCGCGGCGCTTTGCTACCACCGGCGGCAGGGCATCGGCGGG
>CABUBY010000033.1 GCA_902489955.1 uncultured Collinsella sp.
CGCCCGCTCGCTCGAGGCGGGCGCCGCGCAGGCTGCCGCCGGCGCCGCCGTGCCCACCATCTCGCGCGGGCGCGTGACCTTTGTGGACGCTGCCCTGCCGCAGGGCGTGGTGGTGCCCGATGCCAACCTGGCCGTGTTCTCGATCGCCGACCTCAACGCCCGCATGGATGCCAACCGCGCGCGCAGCCGCCGCAAGGTTGACATTACGCAGATCACCTTCCCGTTTAAGCCGGGCGACTACGTGGTGCACGCTACCCACGGCATCGCGCTCTTTAGCGAGATCGCGCGTCAGGAAGTGGGCGGCAAGGAACGCGACTACTTTTTGCTGGAATATGCCGATGGCGACAAGCTCTACGTGCCGCTGGAGCAGGTTGACCGCATTACGCGCTACGTTGGTCCCGACGGCGATAAACCGCGCTTGACCAGGCTCAACACCGCCGACTGGACGCGGGCCACCAACAAGGCGCGCAAGAATGCCAAAAAGCTGGCGTTTGACCTGGTCGACCTCTATACGCGCCGCTCGTCGATTACCGGTATCGCCTGTCCGCCCGATACGCCTGAGCAGATCGAGATGGAGGAGAGCTTCCCCTACGACGAGACACGCGACCAGCTGGAGGCTATCGCCGACATCAAGGCAGACATGGAGGCGCCCAAGCCCATGGACCGCCTGCTGTGCGGCGACGTGGGTTTCGGCAAGACCGAGGTCGCCCTGCGCGCAGCCTTTAAGTGCGTGGACTCCGGCCGCCAGGTCATGGTGCTCTGCCCCACGACCATTCTGGCCCAACAGCACTACGAGACATTCTTTGAGCGTTTTGCCCCGTTTGGCTTGGAGGTCGAGGTACTCAGCCGCTTCCGCACGCCGGCGCAGCAAAAGCGCGCGCTCAAGGCGTTTGCCGAGGGCACGATTGATGTGCTCATCGGCACGCACCGTCTGCTTTCGGCCGACGTGAACCCCAAGAACCTGGGTATGGTGATCATCGACGAAGAGCAGCGCTTTGGTGTGCAGCACAAGGAGCAGCTCAAAAACCTGCGCGAGCAAATCGACGTGCTCACGCTTTCGGCAACGCCTATTCCGCGAACCATGCAGATGGCCACGAGCGGCGTGCGCGACATGAGCCTGATCACCACGCCGCCGACTGGGCGTCGTCCCGTGATCGTGCACGTGGGGGAGTACGACCCCGACGTGGTGAGCGCGGCGATTCGCCTGGAGGTGGGTCGCGGCGGTCAGGTGTATTACGTGTCCAACCGCGTCAAGACCATCGACGATGCCGTGGCGCGCGTGCACGAGGCCGCGCCCGAGGCGCGCGTGGGCGTGGCGCACGGCAAGATGAGCCCGCGCGAGGTCGAGGACGTGATGATCGAGTTCGCGACCAAGAAGATCGACGTACTCATCGCCACGACCATCGTGGAGAGCGGCATCGACAACGCAACGGCCAACACGCTCATCATTGAGGACTCGCAGCGTCTGGGTCTGGCACAGCTCTACCAGCTTAAGGGCCGCGTGGGCCGCTCGGCCACGCAGGCATACGCGTACTTTATGTTCCCCGGCGAGCTGCCGCTCACCGAGGAGGCCACGGCACGCCTGACCGCGCTTTCCGAGTTCCAGGACCTGGGCAGCGGCATGCGCATCGCCATGCGCGACCTGGAGATCCGCGGCGCCGGTTCGCTTATGGGCGCCGAGCAGCACGGTAACCTGTCGAGCGTGGGCTTTGACCTGTTTACGCAGATGCTGGGACAGGCCGTGGCCGAGGCGCGCGGCGATGACGATGCCGGCGTGGGGGCGGCGAGCGTGGGTATTAACCTGCCGGCCGACTACTTCTTGTCCGAGGAGTACCTGCCGGCGGTGGATCAGCGCGTGCTCGTGTACCGTAAGCTTGCAGCGGCCGAGGACCTGGAGAGCATCGATGAGGTGCAGGAGGAGACCGAGGCTGCGCATGGCGAGCTGCCGCTGGCGGGACTCAACCTGTTCAATCGCGCACGAATCCGCATTCGCGGCGAGCGCCTGGGGCTCGAGAGCGTCACGCTCAGCGGCGGTCGCATCACGTTTTTGGGCGTCGACGTGCCCAAGAAGGTGGCCTTTGAGCTTAAGACCCGCTATGGCGCGGTGAACTTCCCCAAGAGCCGCAAGTTGTCGGTGCCCTACAAGGCGGGCGCCGGCGCGGGCAGCGGCCTGGGTCGCGGTCTCGACGCCAACGACGGCACCGGCCCCGTGGCCGCGGCACTCATGCTGCTGCAGCAATTAGGCGCGAGCGACGATGACTAACAAGTAGGGGGCGTGGCGGGGCAGAGCTACCAGTTGTTCTTTGCCCCGCCACCTCGCAGGTTGATTCCAGCCCCATCGAAAGGAAAGCATGTTCGGGTACATCTACAAGAAAGACGCCGCCGCTATCGCGGTTGTCCTGTGTCTTTGTCTGGGCGTGGGCAGTTTCTTCGATTATCAGATCTCGAGCGCGCTGTTCAACATCGGCAGCATGTACGGCCGCTTTATCGAGGCCGCTGGCGAGTTGCCGTTTGAGCTGACGGCGAGCATCGCGGGCGTTATGCTCGTGCGCGCGGTGCGTCCCGACTCCAGGGGCAGCAAATGGCTTGCCGCGCTCGGCATCCTCGTCAACGTTGGCCTGACCGGCTACGAGATCGTTTCGTCCCTGAGGGTTGGCGGTAAACTCATTGCGGCTCAGTTGGTGCTGACGTTTGTGCTGGTCATCGCTGCCAACCTTATCGTCTATCGCCTCACGCGCACGACCGAGCCCGACGAGCTCACGCGCTGGGCGTTGATGGTGCTTGCCGTGTGGATCGCTCAGGCCATCATCCTCAACGTGATCGTCAAGCCACTGTGGTCGCGCCCGCGCATGCGCGTGATCGAGGTCACGCCGGGGCTCAATTTTCAGCCGTGGTGGGTGATCGGCAATCCCGACAAGTGGACCTATATCGCCGCCGGCGTGATCAAGGACGGGTTCAAGTCGTTTGCGAGCGGACACACGGCGCATGCGGCGATCGGCCTTATGCTCGCCGGGCTTCCCACGGCAGCCTTTAAGGAAAAACCGTCGCGTCGCCGCGTGATTTTTTGGGCGGCGGCTGTGATCGCGGCGCTCGTCGCCTTTGGGCGCATCGTGATCGGTGCGCACTTTTTGAGTGACGTGAGCTGCGGTTTTGCCCTGGTACTGGCACTTGAGTGCCTTGCCGCGCGCATTGCCTATCCCAACGGCGTACAATAGCTCCGTTTGAATCATCTGGCCGATACCCGGTAAGAGAGGATTGCCATGCTCGCGTTTAACAACGATTATTCCCACGGCGCACATCCGGCAGTGCTGCAGGCGCTCGTCGACACCAATATGGAGCCGCAGCCCGGCTACGGTACCGATGCGCACACCGAGCGTGCCAAGCAGCTTATCCGTGAGGCCTGTCAGGCCCCCGATGCCGACGTGTTTTTTCTGGTGGGCGGCACGCAGGCCAACGCGACGGTGATCGACATGCTGCTTGCGCCCTACGAGGGCGTCGTTGCTGCCGAGACTGGCCACGTCGCCTGCCACGAGGCGGGCGCCATCGAGTTTGGCGGCCACAAGGTGCTTACCATCCCCGGCTACGAGGGCAAGATGCACGCCGAGGACCTCGAGAACTATATCCAGGTGTTCTACGAAAACGAGAGCTACGAGCATACGGTGTTCCCGGGCGCCGTGTACGTGAGCCTATCGACCGAGTACGGCACGCTGTACTCCAAGGCCGAGCTCGCGGCGATTCACGCGGTGTGCCAGAAGCGCGAGATTCCGCTGTTTGTGGACGGTGCTCGCCTGGCCTATGCGCTGGCGGCCGATGAGTGCGACATTACCCTGCCCGAGCTGGCGCAGCTGTGCGACGTGTTCTACATCGGCGGCACCAAGTGCGGCGCGCTCTGCGGCGAGGCTGTGGTGTTCTGCGGCATGCACGCTCCGGCGCATCCCATTCCGCGTATTAAGCAGCACGGTGCGTTGCTGGCCAAGGGCCGCCTGACGGGCGTGCAGTTTGAGGCGCTCTTTACCGACGGCCTGTATTTTGAGATTGGTCGCCAGGCGATCGAAACCGCGCAGGCGCTTCGTCGCGTGCTGCACGAGCGCGGTTACCGGTTCTTCTTGGAGACGCCCACAAACCAGCAGTTTGTGATTCTGCCCAACGAGGACATGGCCCGCATTCGCGAGCATGCCTCGATTGAGTACTGGGAAAAGTACGACGAGACCCACACCGTGGTGCGCTTTTGCACTAGCTGGGCCACGACGCAGGAGGACATCGACGCGCTGGCGGCTGTCCTGTAGCCTGATGTAATGACAAGGGGCCGCCCTGCGCCTGAGCTTGGCGCAGGGCGGCCTTTGCTTTTGGGGGAGAAGGGTTGTATGACCGAGATGTCCGAGCCGACGATTCGCCTGGCGACGCCCGATGACGCGTCGGCG
Source organism: uncultured Collinsella sp. (assembly GCA_902489955.1). Classification (GTDB taxonomy): domain Bacteria; phylum Actinomycetota; class Coriobacteriia; order Coriobacteriales; family Coriobacteriaceae; genus Collinsella. The sequence goes on from CABUBY010000033.1 coordinate 4,422, forward strand.
TTGCTTGCCATCTATGAGCCGTATGTGCGCCAGACGGCGATTACCTGCGAATATGAGGTGCCGAGCGTTGAGGAGTTCGCCGGGCGCATCGAGCGTACGCTCAGGCGCTATCCGTATTTGGTGATGGAGTTGGACGGACGTCCGGTGGGCTATGCCTATGCGAGCCCGCTTAACAGCCGCGAGGCATACGACTGGTCGGTCGAGACGTCGATCTACCTGGCGCGTGATGTGCGCCACGGCGGGCTGGGCCGCAAACTACATGACGCGCTCAAGCAGTGCCTGATCGCGATGGGCATCACCAACATGTGTGCCCTCATCGCCGTCCCGCACGACAAGGACGACGAGTACCTGACGCACAACAGCCAGGACTTCCATGCCCATATGGGGTATCGCCTGGTGGGTGCCTTTGACCGCTGCGCCCAAAAGTTCGGCCGCTGGTACGACATGTGCTGGATGGAGTTGGTCCTAGCCGAGCGCGTCCCCAACCAACCCAAACCAACCTGGTTCCCCGACCTCCCCAAACCTACCATTTAGGGACAGGTTTATTTTGGCAGGTTAGCCGATTGGCTCGGTGTATTTGGCGCGGTCGGTGCGTTGGATGCGCTTAGAGACATGGAGCGGTCGGCCGTCGGTGTCGTAGACGTAGTCGGTGATCAGGATCAGCGCCTGCCCGCGCTCGACGTTGAGCAAAAACGCCTCGTTTTGCGAGGCATAGCACACCTCAAAGGTCTTATGTCCCTGTGCTGGCGCGCGATGGAATTCTTGGCGCAGCGTCGCGTAGAGCGAACCGTTGATATCGCGATCGATGAGCGTCTCGAAGCTTGGCGGCAGGTAGGTGGTCTCCAGGCACAGCGGCACGTCGTCCAGGTAGCGCAGGCGGACAAGTTTGACGAGCTTGCTGCCCACGGCGGCGTCAAAGAACTTAGCTATGCTGCCGGCCGCCTTGGCAAAGCCCGAGTCCACGGTGCGCGTGGTGGGCTTCATGCCCTGACCTTCGACCTGCTTGGTATAGCTCGAAAACACTAGGTTGTTCTCGTGGAGCGCGGGCGTGTCGGCCACAAAGGCGCCACGCCCGCGCTCGGTGCGCACCAGGCCCTCATCAACGAGAACCTTAAGGGCGTGGCGCACGGTGCTGCGCGACAGCCCCGATTCGTCCATGAGCTCCATCTCGGACGGCAGCTTGTCTCCGCGTGCGTAGATACCGGCGGCGATGCGGTCACGCAACATGCCCGCCAAGCGCTCGTATTGGCTCAGTTTCTTTTTAGACGAAGCGTTCATGTGATCAACCTGTATCTAACTTGTATACCTATCTAAGCAAGCATGTATTCAATACAACAACAAAACCGCTGGTATCGAGCTACCGAAAACCTTACCAGCAAAATTTCTAAGACAAATATAGCATACAACTAGTCGACATAACCAAAACATGTATGTAACTTGTATGCCATCGAGAGCATCAAACGAGAAGAAAGGCTGATGCACGATGACTACTCAGGAACAGGTTAAGGACGTCGTCTCCCAGGTTTTGGCTGACAAGGCAGACAAGGGCGGCATCAAGCGCGTCGTGTGGATTGGCGCCGGCGGATCCAACGGCGGCAACTATCCTGCCCAGTACTTTATGGAGCACGAGGCCACGCAGGTCGTGAGCTCCAGCTACACCAGCAACGAGTTCGTGCACGCCACCCCGGCCTACGTCAACGAGAACACCCTGGCCGTCGTCGTGTCCATGCGCGGCACCAAGGAGACCATCGTTGCCGCCCAGGTCGCCAAGGACCACGGCGCCAGCACCATCGCCATCTATGTTGACGAGTCCGGCCTCACCGAGGTCTGCGACTACAAGATTCAGTACGACAGCCTGGCCGTCGACGAGTCCTGCATGGGCCGCACCAACTCCGCCGTCGTGACCATGATCGCCATGGAGCTTACGCAGCAGACCGAGGGCTATGCCGAGTACGAGACCGCTATGGCCGCCTTCGACTTGGTCGACCCCATCTATCGCAAGGCCGTCGAGTATACCCGTCCGCTCGCTGCCAAGTGGGCCGAGCAGAACGCCGACAAGCCCTGCATCAACGTCATGGCCCAGGGCCCGCTCTTTGGTGCCGCCTACGTCTTTAGCATCTGCAACGTGCAGGAGATGCTGCAGATCGACTCCTGCACCATCAACACCTGCGACTTCTTCCACGGCCCCTTCGAGATCCTGGACAAGCGCACCTCGCTGTTCCAGCTCATCAGCGTCGGCCGCAGCCGCTGCAACGACGAGCGCGGCATCCGCTTCGTCAACCAGTACGGTGGCGAGCGCGTCTATCAGCTCGACGCCAAGGAGCTCGGCCTCAACGACATCAAGGACAGCGTGAGCGAGTACTTCAACCACCTGATCTTTGCCCCGATCCTCAACAACGTGTATATGCGCGCGCTCTCCGCCGTCACCCACAAGGACTACATGACGCGCCGCTACATGTGGAAGCTCGACTACTAGGGGATAGAGCGGCCTAACAGCTCGATGTCCTCATAAGTTGCGGTGGAATAGTTCCTGTTTGGGGGCTTGAAGCCTCTATTTGGGAACTAGTCCACCGCAACCGCCAAGTAATCCGCTGAGGACGGAGGAAAACGGATCACTTTCCCGCTCGCCGATTTGTGTCTTGAAAAATGTATATAACGACTATAACGTAGTGTGAAACATATTGGAAACAATACCGAGGAGGCTGCGTTGAAGAAAAGCAATCTGGGCTATGTGCTAGTGCTGATCGCCGCGCTTATGTGGGGCACCATCGGAATCTTTGTTAACGGAATATCGGCCCTGGGTGTTTCGTCTCAGAGCATGGCGGCCTTTCGCCTGTTGTCGGGTGCTGTCTTAATGGCTCCGGTCTTGGCATTTATGGGTTGTCAGGGAGGTGCTCGTGAGGGAAAAGCCTCGGGTGCCATGGCACTGTTCAAGGCAAGTCCTAAAGAGCTTGTTCCCTGCGCGCTTCTTGGCATTATCGGCCTCGCCACCGCTAACACGCTTTATTACGAGTGCATGGGCGAGGTGGGCATGTCCACGGCCTCGGTGCTGCTTTACACCTCGCCGGTGTTTGGCGTCGTGCTTGGCCGCGTGCTTTATCGCGAGGACGTGACCCCCAACAAGCTCGTCGCCATCGTCTTTAACATTGTGGGTTGCGTGCTCGCGGTGACGAGCGGCGACCTGTCCGGTTTCCATTTCTCGGCTTGGGGCGTCGTGTCGGGTGTGATCGCCGGGCTTTGCGGTGCGCTACTGGCTGTGTTTAGCCGTATGGCTACCAAGACGCTGCATCCGCTGGCGGTGACGTTTTGGGGCTTTGTCTTTGGCGGATGCTTTATGGCAGTGCTTTCGGCTCCGTGGTCCGATGTGGCCGCGGCAATGTCCCCGCAGCTCATTCTGCTGTTCGCGGGCTTTGGCTTTATTCCGACGGCTCTTGCGTACATCTTCTATATGCAGGGCCTTTCGATGGATCTTGAGACGTCGAAGGTGCCGGTCGTGGCTTCGTTTGAAACCGTTGCGACCGTTCTGGTCGGTATTGGCATCTATGCCGAGCCCGCCGGCGCGATCAAGGTCCTGGGCATCGTGCTGGTGCTCGCGTCCATCCTGATCATGAACACTAACTTCTCCAAGCTGCGCAACAGTGCCTTTGTCGGCCATATCGTTGAGAGCATGACCTTTAAGCCCAACGCGTGGTGGACGGAGAAATCGCAGGACATGGATCTGTTCCGCGAGCGCACCGGCATCGCGCTGGAGCCCACCGTGCAGGAAAGCCCCTGGTACTTCGTGCGATAGGGGATGAGTGGGGCGCTTGATCGGGCACCGCCAAGCCAGCGCCGACCTACCCAGCCCCAACGTTTCAAGTACGTTAAACCCGTCAACGGTCGATTTTCACCCGCGAACGGTCTTTATACTAATTAGCAATATAAGCAACGTATAAGACGTTATAATGACCATAACGAAAAGGAGGAGGCAAGATGAATCAGATCATTCTCGCATCTCATGGCGGCCTGGCCGCAGGCGCCAAAGACACGCTCGAGATGGTTCTCGGCGACGTGTCGAACGTCCACGTCGTGTCGCTTGCTCGTGACGACAAGGAGCCCATCACCAACAAGGTGGACGCCATGATCGCCACGTTCAACGCGGACGACACCGTCTATGTGCTGACCGATATGCTCGGCAGCTCGGTCAACAACAGCATGGTCGAGCTTTCCAAGAACGGCACGAAGTTCACGGTTGTCAGCGGTTTCAACATCCCGCTGGCGCTCACGCTCGCTATGAGCCCCGTCCCCGTCAAGGGCGCCGAGCTCGCGGCCCTCATCAACGAGGCCCGCACCGGTCGAGGCCGCCGCGGCCCCCGCCAAGAAGGCCACGGCGTCCCGTCACAGCTCCGGTCCCGCCAAGATCGTCCTCGCACGTCTTGACTACCGTCTGCTGCACGGCCAGGTCGTCTTTACCTGGACCACCAAGGTTCAGGCCGAGCGCATCATCGTCGTCGACAACGCTGCCGCCAACGATGACATCAAGAAGGGCGCTCTCAAGCTGGCCAAGCCCCAGGGCGTGCGCCTGAACGTCTTCACCGTCGAGCGTGCCCTCGCCAAGATGGACAAGCTCAACACCCTCGGCGAGCGCGTCATGTTCGTCTTTGGCAACACTGCCGAGATGCTGCAGTTCTGCCAGGGCTACAAGCTCGACGCCATCAACCTGGGCGCCACCGCCAACCACGACGGTGCCGATCAGGTCGGCGGCAAGGACAGCTCCGTCTTTCTCGACGCCACCCAGAAGGCCGACGTCAATCAGCTGCTCGACATGGGCATCAAGCTCTATGTTCAGCAGACCCCTACGTATCAGAGCGTCGACATCGACGCCAAGCTGTAATCAACCAGGCTTTTGCCTGACTGAAAGGAGAAGGGTATGAATACGTTCATCAGTGCGGTGCTCGTCGGCCTCGTCGGCGTGTTCTGCATGTGGGACTCCCGCCTGCTCGGTCGTCTTAACTTCGAGCAGCCCCTCGTTGGCGCTACGCTCGTCGGTCTGCTGCTGGGCGATGTGCCCACCGGCCTTGCCGTCGGTGCCGCCGTCGAGCTCGTGTCCATGGGCCTGGTGCAGGTCGGCGCCGCCGTTCCGCCCGATATGGTCCTGGGCGGCATCGTGGCCGCTGCCTTTGCGTGCCTGACCGATGCTTCCGCCGAGACCGCCATGACGATCGCCATCCCGGTTGCCGTCCTGGGTCAGCTTCTCGGCATCGTGTTCCGTTCCATCATCGCCGCCCTCACCCATGTGGCAGATAGCGCGATCGATAACGGAAAGTTCAAGACCGCCTACCGTATGCACATCTGCGCCGGCTCCGGTCTGTACGCCGTCATGTACTTCCTGCCGATCTTCCTCGCCGTTTTTGTTGGCACCGACCTGGTTCAGGCCATCGTCAACATGGTTCCCGAGTGGCTGTCCACTGGTCTTAACGTTTCGACCAAGATCATGACCGCCTACGGCTTGGCCCTGCTGCTCACCATGATGATCAAGAAGGGTATGACTCCGTTCCTGTTCATCGGTTTCCTGCTCGCCGCTTACCTCAACCTGTCCGTCATCGCGGTCGCTCTGATCGGTGTGTGCCTGGCTGTCGTCTTCATGGGCTTCAAGTTCAACGGTTCCCATGCAGCCGCCGGTGTCGATTCCGACTACGATCCGCTCGAAGACGACGAAGACTAAGGAGGAACACACTATGGCAACCGCAACCAAGGACGTGTCCCTGAACAAGAAGGTCAGCCAGTTCTTCTGGCGCTCCTGGGCCATCCAGGCCTCTTGGAACTACGAGCGTCAGATGAACATGGGCTTCCTCTACGGCATGGTTCCCACGCTCGATCGCCTCTATCCGGACGAGTCCGACCCCAAGCAGCTCGCTGCTAAGAAAGAGGCTTACCACCGTCACATGGCGTTCTACAACTGCACCCCGCAGACGAGCGCCTTTATCCTGGGCCTCACCGCCTCCATGGAGGAGGAGTACGCCAAGGATCCCGAGAACTTCGATCCCGATTCGATCAACGCGGTCAAGACCTCCCTCATGGGTCCGCTTTCCGGCATCGGTGACTCCTTCTTCCAGGGCACCATCCGCGTTATCGCCTTTGGCCTGGGCGTTCAGCTGGCTCAGCAGGGCTCCATCATGGGCCCGATCCTGGCCATGCTCATCTCCATCGTCCCCTCTGTGCTGATCACCTGGTTCGCCGCCAAGATGGGCTATCAGGGCGGCCACGAGTACCTGAGCAAGCTTCAGGGCGGCGACCTCATGGAGAAGCTCATGTATGTCTGCGGCATCGTGGGTCTTATGTCCGTGGGCGGCATGATCGCCACGCTGATCGGCGCCACCACCCCGCTGCAGTTCGCTGAGGGCACCGTCGTTATCCAGGACATCCTGGACGGCATGATGCCCCAGATGATCTCCCTTGGCCTCACCGGCCTTATGTACTGGCTCATCAAGAAGAACGTCAACACCGGTTGGCTTCTCGTGATCGCCATCGTGGGCGGCATCGCCCTCTCCGCGGCCGGCATTCTGGCCTAGTCGCGACCAAGCGCCTAACCGCTTTCCCCCGGGGGCCTGCCTGGCATCCCATACCCCAGGCAGGCTTCCATCCCCAAAATGCGACAATGGGACAGTCCCCTTGTCGCATCCTCAACGGACCGGCGACTCGGTCCAAACCACGGTAACCCTGCGAGCGCCCGGCAATGTGGCGCCGCAAAAATCGAAAGGAATGTGTCAGATGTACGAGATCGACCTTAACCTCCCTAAGCAGATCGTCGCTGACGTCCTGTCCAACCACGAGATCCACAGTGTCGCCTTCGTCGGCTGCGGTGCTTCCATGTCCGACCTGTACCCCGCCAAGTACTTCCTGGCCAACAACACGGACAAGCTGAACGTTCAGATCTTCACCGCTAACGAGTTCAACTACGACACGCCTTCCTGGGTCAACGAGCACACCTTCGTGATCACCTGCTCCCTCGGTGGCTCCACGCCCGAGACCGTCGAGGCCAACAAGACCGCCAAGAAGCACAACTGCCCGGTCGTCTCCCTCACCAACAAGGCTGGCTCCGCTCTGACCGTCGACGCTGACTACGTCATCGTTCACGGCTTCCACGCCAACTTCGCTGCCAAGTGCGAGAAGCCCGGCTATGCCATCGCTCTTGCTCTCGAGATCCTTCAGCAGACCGAGGGCTATGACAAGTACGACGACATGATTACCGGCCTCACCAACGTCTTCGATCTCTGCGAGAACGCTGCTCAGTCCTGCAAGAAGCTCGCCAAGAAGTTCGCTGAGGACTTCAAGGACGACAAGATGATTTACTTCATGGCCTCTGGTGCCTCCGAGAAGATGGCTTACTCTCACGCCGCCTTCCTGTTCACCGAGATGCAGTGGATCGACGCCGCCGCCTACAACACCGGCGAGTACTTCCACGGCCCGTTCGAGGTTTCCACCGAGGGTAAGCCCTACGTCTTCTTCATGTCCGATGGCGCTACCCGTCCGATGGACGCCCGCGCCCTCACCTTCCTTGAGCGCATGGGCGCCAAGGTCGCTCTGATCGACTCCAAGGACTACGGCCTGGCTGACGCCGTGCCCGCGAGCGTCGTCACCTACTTCAACCCGCTGCTGCACCTCGCCGTTATGCGCGAGTACGGCAACCAGATCGCCGAGGCCCGTCAGCATCCGCTGACCATGCGTCGCTACATGTGGAAGCTTTCCTACTAATCACAAGTAAGTAGACCTTACGGGTTGATTGAGAGGGGATGGGGTTTGCGCCCCATCCCCTTTTTTGCTCTGGGGAGGGCGTGTCTGTCGCGTCGCAAATCCCAGATAAAACCTACCAAAATAAACCTGTCCCTTTTTGGCAGGTGGGAGGAGATGCGTATGATCAAGGCAGTGCTGTTTGACATGGACGGCGTGCTGGTCGATACCGAGTGGTTCTACAACCGTCGTCGCGTGGCGTTTATGGAAGAGAAGGGCTTTCACTTTGACGAGATCCCCGATCTTTCGGGGTCTAACGAGCCCGCCATTTGGAAGTCGCTGGTACCTGACGATGTTGAGCTGCGCGAGCGCCTGCGCGTGGAGTACAAGCAGGTCTATAGCCCGGACCATCCCGTTCCGTATGCCGAGCTGCTCAACGAGCAGACGGAGCCGGTGATGCGCGCACTGCACGAGCGCGGCGTGAAGTGTGCCATCGCGAGCTCGTCCTATCGCGAGTTGATCGACGAGCTGGTGGGGATTGCCGGTATCGCCGACGTGCTGGACTACACCATCAGCGGTCACGAGTGCAGTGCGTTTAAGCCCGACCCCGAGATCTACCTGCGTGCCATGGAGGCGCTGGGTGTGGAGCCTACCGAGTGCCTGGTTATCGAGGACTCGCCTTTGGGCATCGAGGCTGGCAAACGTTCCGGCGCCCGCGTCCTGGCACTGCGCCCGTACGAGGGCGTCAACCTCGATCAATCGCGAGCCGATGCCGTTATTGATAATCTGACCGACATTTTGGCCGCTTTGTAGTGTCAATCCGCCGCGAGAAGCACGGGTTCAAACGTTTTTTGCGGTGGACTGGCTCAATTTGGTTTCGATTTTGATCCGTTTGGCTTCGATTCGGACTAAGTGAGTAGACTTTTTGGTGCAGGACGAGCACAAAGCGCATCTGCTCTAGTAAAACCGCAGGTCACAGGGGTGGCGGTTTTGGGTGTGCTCTGCAGGTCGCGTAAAGTCTACTCACTTGTAATTTGGGCCTTTGGTCGTGGGGTTGCTGGTCCCGCTTTGGTTGTCGAGAGAGGGTGAATTGAAGCGCCCCCGCACGCTCCATGCTACAATCGCGGACATACCCCACAACTACATCTGCCTTCGAAAGGAGCCTGCGTGGCGAACGCCATCGATCAGCTCACGGACCGAGTGCTCGTACTCGGCCGCCTCACCATCGTCCGCCGCGCTATTACTGCCGTGGCGGTCACGATTTCCGCCGTTCTCCAGACATTCCTGATCCAGGCGTTCATTCAGCCCGCCGACTTGCTTCCGAGCGGCCTCACCGGCGTTGCGGTCCTGCTCGATCGCGTTACCTCGCTGGGCGGCGTTCACATCGACATCTCGCTCGGCATGCTTGCGCTCAACATTCCCGTGGCGCTCCTATGCTGGAGCGGCATTAGCAAGCGCTTCGTCATCTTCTCGATGATGCAGGTCGTGCTCTCGTCGCTGTTCCTCAACGTCTTTCACTTCGCTCCATTTTTGGGCGACAAGATTATGCTCATCATTTTTGGCGGCGTGGTCTCGGGTCTGGGCGCTGCCATCGCGCTAAAGTCCGGCGCATCTACCGGTGGCACCGACTTTATCGCGCTGTGGGTCTCCAACCACACGGGCAAGACCATCTGGGGCGTTATCTTTGGTTTCAATTGCTTTATCCTGGCGATCTTTGGCTTTATGTTTGGCTGGGACAACGCGGCGTACTCCATCGTGTTCCAGTTTATTTCGACCAAGACCATCGACAGTTTCTATCGTCGCTACGACCGCGTGACGCTGCAGATTACGACGCGCAAGGCAGACGAGGTCATGACTGCCTACGTAAACCATTTTCAGCACGGCATTAGCTGCGCCGAGGTCGTCGGCGGATACAGCCGCGAAAAGATGTACCTGCTGAACACCGTTGTTTCGACCTACGAGAGCCAGGACATTATCAAGTTGGTGTGCGACGTTGATCCCGGCGCCGTGATCAACGTGTTCCACACGCTCAACTTTGTGGGCGGCTGGTGGGGCGGTCATGTCGACGAGCCCATGCCCACGGCCGTTCCCGATCCCGACAAGCCCGCACGCATGGCCAGCAGGCAGGCGCGCCTCAGCGAACAGGACAGCCTGCAGCAGGATGACGGCAAGTAGGGTATTGGCATTTTGCCGGTCCTGCGCAACCCATCCGAACGAGCCCCCCGAAAGCCCCGTTGCTTTCGAGGGCTCTCGTTTGCCCAGATAAAACCTACCAAAATGAAGCTGTCGCTTTTTGGTAGGGAGGGTGTATCGTTTTATCAATATGAGGTAACATGAAACTAGACGTTATATACGTATTAGAAATTTAGCTATTTTGATAAGAGTGATCAGATATGCCTGCGCCCAAAAATGCACCGCTTTACCAGCAGATTTATGACGAAATCAAGGATGCGATCGAGAAAGGTGTTTATGCACCCAAGGAGCGTATTCCGTCCGAGCTTGAACTAGCCGAGCAGTACGAGGTGAGCCGTATTACGGTGCGCCGCGCCGTCGAGGAGCTGTGCTCCGATGGTTACCTGGTTAAGCAACAGGGCCGCGGCACCTTTGTTTCCACGCCGCATATCAATCGCCAGTTCCACGCCTCGACGCTGCAGACGTTTACCGCGCTGTGTTCCAACAACGGCATGAAGGCTGGTGCACATGTGGTCGATCGTCAGATCGTTCCGGCGCGCCAAAACGAGATGGAGTTCTTTGGTCTGCAGAAGGATGCGCTGCTACTGCATATCAAGCGCGTGCGTACGGCCGACGGCGAGCCCATCTTTGAGGAGAACATCTTTGTGCCGTTTGACGCCTACCGTGAGCTGTTGACGGCCGATCTTGAGGACAAGTCGATTTTTGCCGAGGTCGAGCGTGTTGGCGGAACGCCGATTGTCTCGGTTGGCTACCGTACGGTCGAGGCCGTTCGAGCTAATGCCGAGCAGGCGGCCGAGCTGGGCATTGCCCCGCATGATCCGCTGCTCAACCTGCGCGCCGGCTTTACCGGTCCCAACGATGAGCCGGTCCTGATGGGTAAGCAGTACTACGTGGGATCGCGCTACGTCATGGTCATGTAGCTCTAGTTGCGCGGTTTTCCAAACCGCGCAACGGCTCGACGCTGCAAGCCCGCCAGAGCGGCAATCTGCCTTTCAACTTCGGCGGCATGACCAGAAGGTCAATGCCGCCTCGTTTCAAGGCACCTTGCTCGCTCTGGCGGGCTTTCGCTGTCCGCGCCAAAACATCGGCGTTGCCGGGCCGGCACTTGGGGACGTTCCTTTTAATATGAGCAGGACATTGTCAAGAGGCAAAATCGGGCCTGGCCCCAACGATATGGGGTCAGGCCCTCTCCCTA
>CABUBY010000034.1 GCA_902489955.1 uncultured Collinsella sp.
CTTCGACGCAAGCCATGAGCTCGGCGGCCTGTGCCTGGGTGCAGTGGGCGATGCCGGCGCGGTCGGTAATGTCCTCGCGTGGCAGGTCAAACACAATCGAGCCGTTATCGATGCAGATGACGCGGTCGGCAGCACGATCGAGATCAGACGTAATGTGGCTCGAGAGCAGCACGCTGCGCTGGCCGTCGGCGACAAAGGCGAGCAGCTCATCGAGCAGTTCCTCGCGTGCCATGGGATCGAGGCCCGCGGTGGCTTCGTCCAAAACGAGCAGCTTGGCATTGTGGCTGAGCGCGCAGGCGAGCTGCAGCTTCATACCCATGCCGCGGGAGAGGTCCTTGACCTTTGTCTTGGGATCGAGGCCAAATCGGTTGATGAATCCGGCGAACGTTTCGCGGTCCCACGTGGGGTACGCCGGGCCTACGAGCGCCTCGATCTGGCCCACCTTGAGCGTGGAGGGGAAGGGGCACGTGTCCAGGACAAGACCGACGCGGGAGCGTAGATGGTGTTGCGACTCATCGGGCGCGTCGGCGCCACAGCGCTGCCCAAACAGGTGCACTTCGCCGGCATCGAGCTTTATAAGCCCGAGAGCAGCTCGAATCGCCGTTGTTTTGCCAGCACCGTTGGCACCAACGAAGCCGACGATCTGGCCAGGCTCCACGGCAAGCGTGACGTCGCGCAGCGAAAAGCGGTCGCTTACAGTGTGTGAGATGCCTTTGAGTTCAAGCAAGTTTTGCATGGTATAGCCTTTCTTGCAGATGGCTACTGCATGGTTTCGGGGGCTACCAGGTCGAGCATCTCGTGCAGTTTGTCGCGCGTGACGCCCAAGGCTTCGGCTTGGCTTGCCGCTTTCGCAAGCAGCTCTTCGATATGACAGAGCTGGTTTTCGCGCAAAAGCTCCTGGTTGCCCTCGGCGACAAAACAGCCCTTGCCCTGCACGGTGCAGATAAACCCGAGCTGCTCCAGGTCGGCGTAGGCGCGCTTGGTGGTGATGACGCTCACGCCAAGATCGCTCGCGAGTGCACGGATGCTGGGGAGTTTGGCGCCCGCAGCGAGCGTGCCCGATAAGATCTGAGCTTTGACTTGCGAGGTTATCTGCTCGTAGATGGGCTTGTCGCTCGAATTGGATAGGATGATGTCCACAGCGGCTCCTTAGCTGTTGGGCTACACGTGTATATAACCGGTAAGCACAGTATATATACACTATGCACAGTTCTGCAAGAGGTAAATACGGATTGGGCCGGCTGCCCAGGTCCCAACTGATGAATTTGTCCTGATAGGCGCCCTAGAGCGGGATTTCGCGGCTACAATAGTGCGGTTACAACGACGTAATGCACTCAATGCAAGAAAGGATCCGCATGGCAAGCCTGTCGGATGAAATCTCGTCGCGCCGCACATTCGCGATCATCAGCCACCCGGACGCCGGTAAGACCACGCTTACCGAGAAGCTGCTGCTCTATACCGGCAGTATCCAGACCGCCGGCTCGGTCAAGGGCAAGAGCTCGGCCAAGCATGCCGTCTCGGACTGGATGGACATCGAGAAGGAGCGCGGCATCTCCGTCACCTCCTCGGTGCTGCAGTTCACCTATAACGGCGCCTGCGTCAACATCCTCGATACCCCCGGCCACCAGGACTTCTCGGAGGATACCTACCGTACCCTTATGGCCGCCGACGCCGCAGTCATGGTCATCGACGGCGCCAAGGGCGTCGAGGCCCAGACCAAAAAGCTCTTTAAGGTTTGTACGCTGCGTCACATTCCCATCTTCACCTTTGTGAACAAGCTCGACCACGAGGCTCGCGATCCGTTTGAGCTCATGGAAGAGATCGAGAATGTCCTGGGCATCAATACGTATCCCATGAACTGGCCGATCGGCAGCGGCCGCAACTTCCGCGGCGTGTTCGATCGTCAGACTCGTCGCGTCATTGCCTTTGAGGGCGACGGCCACGCCAACGCCACCAAGAAGGTCGCCGAGGTCGAGGCCGAGCTGGGCGATCCTTCCATGGATGAGCTCATCGGCGAGGAGAACCATAAGAACCTGATGGACGACATCGAGCTGCTCGATGGTGCCGGCGACGAGCTCGACTTGGATGCCGTGGCCTGCGGCAAGCTGAGCCCGGCGTTCTTTGGCTCGGCGCTCACCAACTTTGGCGTGGAGCCCTTCCTCAAGGAGTTCCTGCGTCTGGCCCCGACGCCGCGCGCCTATACCGATACGCTCACCAGCGAACCGGTCGATCCCTGCCGCGACGACTTTAGCGGCTTTGTGTTTAAGATCCAGGCCAACATGGACAAGAACCACCGTGACCGCATCGCCTTTGTGCGCATTTGCTCGGGCAAGTTCGAGCGCGGCATGGACGCCTTCCACGTGCAGGGCAACCGCAAGCTCAAGCTTGCCACGGGCACGTCGATGATGGCCGATGACCGCGCCATCGTGGATGAGGCGTACGCGGGCGATATCGTGGGCCTGTTTGATCCGGGTATCTTTAGCATCGGTGATACCGTGTGCTCCGGCAAGCGCCACGTGCAGTACCCGCAGATCCCGACGTTTGCCCCCGAGATGTTCGCTCGCATTACGCAGGTCGATACGCTCAAGCGCAAACAGTTCGTCAAGGGTATGGAGGAGCTTGCCCAGGAGGGTGCCATCCAGATTTTCCGCGAGCTGGGTGCCGGTATGGAGAGCGTCATCGTGGGCGTGGTCGGCGTGCTGCAGTTTGAGGTACTCGAGCGCCGCCTCAAGGCCGAGTACCGTGTTGAGGTTCGTCGCCAGCCGCTGCCCTATACGGACATCCGCTGGATCCAGAACGACCCCGACACCATCGATATCCCGGGCCTTTCGCTCACGCGCGACACCCTGCGCGTCCAGGACATGCGCGGCGGCAAACTGCTGCTGTTCACGAGTCCGTGGAACGTGGATTGGGCAACCGACCACAACCCCGACCTTATCCTGTCGGAGTTTGGCAACGTAGCGTTTTAACGCATCGGCGCGGTGGCCCTGCGGAGCTGCCGCGCCGTTTGCTTGCCTGATGCCGTGTGAGCGGCTATCATACCCACCGTCGTCTCAAGACCGGGGCGTCCGAGCAGTTCGGGTCCGATATCCTGCTCGTTAAACCTAAAACCAAAGGAGTACATAATGATCAAGAAGGTCATGGAGGACTACAAGGTCCTGTTGCGGAGCATTCCCGCGGCAACGGTTTCGCTGTTTTTCGTGAGTGTCATCATGATGAACCTGCTGGCCAACAAAGAGCTCATCAGCCTGCCGTATCTGGCACTCGATTGCGGCTTTGTGGTGAGCTGGGTTTCGTTTTTGTGCCAGGACATGATCTGCAAACGCTTTGGCGCCAAGGCATCCATCAAAATCTCTATCCTCGCGCTGCTGGTCAACCTGGCCGTGAGCCTGTGCTTTTGGGCATGCTCGCTCACGCCCGGTATGTGGGGCGCCTACTACGACACGGGCATGATCGAGGTTAACACTGCCCTTAACGCTACCATCGGTGGCACCTGGTACGTGGTGCTGGGCTCTTCGCTGGCAATGCTCGTCTCTGCCGTGGTTAACTCCACGCTCAACCAGTCGCTCGGCCGCATGCTCAAAAAGAATAATTTTGCGAGCTTCGCCTTCCGCTCCTATGTGTCCACGGGTGTTGGCCAGTTTATCGACAATCTGGTCTTTGCCATTGTGGTGAGCCACACGTTCTTTGGTTGGACCTGGGTGCAGGTCCTTATGTGCTCGCTGACCGGCGCTGTCGCCGAGCTGCTGTGCGAGGTCTTCCTGAGCCCCGTGGGCTACAAGGTCGTGCGCGGCTGGGAGCGCGAGAATGTGGGTTCCGAGTACCTCGAGCGCCACGCAACCGCCTAAGGAGCAAGTATGCGGGTTTTGATCACGGGCGCTTCGGGCGGTATCGGAGCCGCGTGCGTGCAGCGCTTTTTGGACGAGGGCCACGAGGTCATGGGCTTTGATCTGCTGCCGGCGGCGATCGAACACGAGCGCTACCGCCATCTGATCGTTGATGTTCGCGAGCCGGACTCGTTTCCAGGCGATCTTGAACCCCAGGTAATCGTGAACGTTGCCGGTACGCAGGATTCGGCCGACGATATTGCTGCCAACCTGCGTGGCACCATCAACGTGACCGAGCACTACGCCTTTGTGGGGGAGGGGCTTGCCGCCAAGCCGACACTGGCTATCAAATCCGTGGTCAATGTGGGGTCGGCGAGCGGACATACGGGATCGGAGTTTCCCGCCTATGCTGCCAGCAAGGGCGGCGTTATCGCCTACACCAAGAACCTTGCAAACCGCCTGGCACCGCAGGCCATCGCCAACAGTGTGGACCCGGGCGGCGTTATCACGCCGCTCAACCGTTGCGTGATGGAAGACGAACACCTGTGGAACCAGATTATGGAGCTCACGCCGCTTAAGCGCTGGGCCACCGCCCAAGAGATCGCCGAGTGGATCTACTTTGTGGGCGTGACCAACCGGTTTATGACTGGGCAGAGTCTGCTAATCGATGGCGGCGAGGCCGGCCGCACACAATTTATTTGGCCCGAATAGGAAATGCGCCCGATGGAAAGCCGTCGGGCGCATTTTTGATATATCGACTTTTAGCCGAGGCAAGTCCAGTTGACGGGGGTCGAGCCGTGCTGTTCGAGTAGCTGATTGGCTGCCGAGAAGGGACGCGACCCCATAAAGGCGGGGAGTTCTGCTGTGGCACGGTTGGCCGAAAGCGGCGAGGGGTGCGTAGAGGCCAGGCAGAACTTGCCGGTTGCCTTGCCCGCGCCGGTTGCGGCGAGCTTGCCTTCAACCATCTGCTGGGCAAAGCGACCCCATGCCAAAAAGACGACCGACTGGGGCAGCTGGCAGCAGCGTTCGATAACGTAGTCGGTGAGCGTGCTCCAGCCCAGTTTGGCGTGCGAGTTGGCGGCATGCTCGCGCACGGTGAGCGTAGTGTTGAGGAGCAGGACGCCCTGTTGTGCCCATGGAGTTAGATCTCCCGTGGCGGGAATAGGGCAGCCCAGATCGGCTTTGAGTTCCTTATAGATGTTGTGCAGGCTCGGCGGCAACTTGGTTTGCGTTGCGGGGACCGAGAACGACAGCCCCATGGCCTGGTTGGGTCCGTGATAGGGGTCTTGACCTAAGATGACAACCTTGACCTGGTCGGCCGGCGTGTAGGCGAGGGCATTGAGGATGTCGTCTTGTGCCGGGTAGATGGTCTGTTCGGCACGCAAGAGGGCGATGCGCTCGAGCAGCTGGTTCGTAGTGTCACGTACCGGCTGCGGCGCATCGCCCAACCAAGTTGCTATGTTGCGGTTGCGGGTCGCGGTGTCCATGGGGCTCCTTTATGGCAGATGCTCTGTTGGCATCTATTGTAAAGGCGCACCGGTTGCCTTTATGCCGCGGCTATAAAAGGTGAGGCGCTTTACGAGGCTCGCTCGGGCGCTCCTGCCATGCGGGTATGGTCGTGAGCATGCGCATGAAGTCGCGGAAGCTCGACGGTTGCCACCATGACGCCGGTGAGGATGAGGGCGGCGCCAAAGAAGGCGATGGGGCTCAGGACCTCGCCAACCAAGAAGAACGAAAAGACGGCGGAGCAGACCGGCTCGAGCGAGAAGGCGAAGCCAGTGGTCTCGGCGGGCACGTGGGGCTGCACGAGCGTCTGGGTGATAAAGCCGTAGGCAGAGCAGATGAGCGCGAGGGCTACGACGACCACGATCTCGCTGGGCGTACTGGGAAGCGTGAAACCGCCAAAGGTGAATGCGGCGATGCCCGAGAACAGGCCACCAAAGCCCAGCTGCCAAACGCCCAGAGCAAGCGGATTGACTTCTTCGACAAAGCGCTTGGCCACGATAATGTGGCTGGCATAGATAAAGGCCGAGAGCAGCATGATGAGCGCGCCCGGGTTCAGGCTGGTGAAGTCGGCGCCCGAGAGCAGTAACATACCGCAGGTGACGATGGCCGTGCCGATAAGCACCTTGCGCTCGGGGGCGCGACGCAGCAGGGCCGCGTTGGCAAACGGCACGATTACGACCGTCAGGCTCTGCAAAAAGCCGGCGGTGGAGGCGGAGGTGAGGCTGGAGCCCAGGCACATGCACGTGAGCTCGGTTGCCATGATGGCACCGATGATGGCGGCACGGACCATAAGGCCGCGGTTGATGCGCAACGCGTGCTTGTGGAAGAGCAGCAGGCAGACCACAAAGGCGATGATGCAGCGTAGCGCGACGATGCTCGTGGCGTTCATGCTGTCCATACCGATCTTCATGAGGGGATACGAAAAGCCCCATGCGACGGGAACGGAAAATGAGAGCGCGATTGCTTTTTTGCGATCCATGGGACTCCTTTTGTTACAGAACGGTTTCGCAAAAAGGATTCTGCTCCCAGATGTGGATGTAGTAAAGCGAATGTATCTTCAGTATGATTAAGAAACGCTAAAGTTGGTGCGAAAAGCGCTGGCAAAACGTTTTACGGCTGCATTGATGTGGAGGCACGATGGCATCGCGGTATCAGATTGTTTGTATGGTGGTCGATCGCGGCAGTCTTAAGGGCGCGGCCGACGAGTTGGGCTATACGCAAAGTGCGGTGAGCCAGGCCGTCAAGGCGCTCGAGCGCGAGCTGGGCACCACACTTATCGAGCGCGGTAAGCAGGGCGTTTCGCTTACGCGCGACGGCAAACAATATCTGCCGTACCTGCGCCAGATTGTGACCGCCGAGGTCGAGCTCGAGGGCAAGCGCCAGGAGCTGCTGGGGCTTTCGTCGACCGATATTCGCATTGCGACGTTTACCAACGTGAGTCGAACCGTGTTACCGCGCGTGATCCGCGACTTTGGGGCGCTGCACCCGGGCGTACGCTTTACCCTTAAGCAGGGCGACTACACGCGCAACGCCCAATGGGTGCACGACGGCGTAGTGGATTTTTGCTTTACGGCACGCGGGTTTACCGCTGGCCTCGAGAAGCGCGTGGTCTATCACGACGAGTTGGTGGCGCTGTTGCCTGTCGCGCATCCGCTGGCGGCAAAGGAAAAGGTGACGCTCGCCGACCTGGCGTCCGAGCCGTTTGTGCTGCTGGATGAGGGCGAACAGAGTCTGGTGCTCGATGCATTCGCAACGCATGGGCTGTCGCCGCACGTAACGAGCGAGGTCACCGACGACTACACCATCATGGCGATGGTGGAGGAGGGCCTAGGAGTGAGCATGCTCTACCGTCGTACTGTGGAGGGCATGCGAGCCGATATTTGTGTGCGGCCCATCGTGCATGCTCCCTCGCGCGACGTAGTGGCGGCCTGGCGCAGCTGGGATACCATGCCCATCGCCACGAGGCGCTTTATCGACTATATGAGCTCTCATATTGTCAATTAATGACTGGCGTGGCGTTGAGTGCGGTGTTTAGCGGGCTGTCGCTTTGGCTTGGGTGACACGATAGGTGCGTGCCGGGTGGCAGAGTAGCACCGCCACGACCATAAAGAACGCCGTGGTGCCCAGGCTGATGGGGTAGACCATCATGATGTTCGCAAAGGTGCGGAAGTGCGGGAACACGCAGAACACCCAATAGAAGCGGATGCCGCAGACGCAGATCATGGTGATGAGGGCGGGCGTGAGCGAGATACCAAAGCCGCGCAGGTAGCCGGACATGTTTTCGTAGAACATGCTAAAGGCGTACGCCGGGAAGATCGAACATACGCGGATATAGCCGATCGAGACGATGTTGGGATCGCTGTTGAACAGCGACAAGATCTCGCGCCCCAGGCCGACAATAACGATAATCGTGGTGAGTGCAACGATACCGCCTTCGACCAGGCAGACCTTGAGCGTTTTGGTGCAGCGGTCGATCTTGCGGGCACCGTGGTTTTGTCCCACAAAGGTGGTGCAAGCCTGGCTAAAGCTGTTGAGCAGGTTGTAGCACACGTACTCCAGGCTCATGGCGGCGCTCGAAGCCGCCATGACCTCGGTGCCCAGGCTGTTGATGGCAGACTGGATGATGATGTTGGCGACGGCAAAGACGGCGCTTTGGATGCCGGCGGGCAGGCCGATCTTGACGATGCGCTTGAGGGCGACGGGGTCGATAGCCAGGTCGCGTAGGGTGACGCGGACGACGGAGTCGGTCTTGAGCAGGCGGATGAAGAGCGTAGCGGCGCTGACGGTGTAGGCGATGGCGGTGGCGATGGCGACGCCCGCGACGCCCCAGTGGAGTACGGGGACAAAGATGAGGTCTAGGCCAATGTTGAGGACGGTGGACACGGCAAGCGCCTGCAGCGGCATGCGGGTGATGCCGACGGAGCGGAAGATCGCGGCCTCAAAGTTGTAGAGCAAGATCGAGGGCAGGCTGAGCAAAAAGACGCGCAGGTAGAGCGAAGCGAGCGGCATGGTTTCGGCGGGAACGTTGAGCGCGGCGAGCATGGGCTCGGCAAAGATCTCGCCCAGAGCGATGACGACAAAGCCCACGAGCGCCATTAAAATCGAGGTATGGACGGCGCGTTTGACCATGTTCTGATCGTTGCGGCCGATAGCGTTGGCGATGACCACGTTGGAGCCAAGCGACATGCCGATAAACAGGTTAAGCATAAGACTGGTAAGCGGAACATTGGAGCCGACCGCCGCCATGGCGAGGGTTCCCTGGTCGCCCGAGAAGTTACCGATGATGACCGTGGCGATGAGGTTCGACAGCTGCTCCAAGATACTCGTGGCGGCCACGGGGAAGGCGAACAGGGGAATATTGCGCCACAGCGAGCCGGTGGTCATGTCAATGTGCTTAGATACGGTGTCAGCCATACGCTCTCAATCTCTAATATGCTCTTTCGTGCTTATTTGCGCAGATGATGATACTCCTAATCGACTAGTCATTGGGGACGTTCTTAAACGACTAGTCCTTCAAGAACGTCCCCAATGACTAGGTGGGGAAGGCGTGCGACAATGGTGGGCGTTGTGTTGTTCGCGCTAAGGAGTTGCCATGTTGTTGTGTCCCGTTTGCCATGAGCCACTGGTGGATAACGAGCGCGGTGCTGCATGCGCGGGCGGACACCGGTTTGACCGTGCGCGCGAGGGCTATCTGTACCTACTGCGCTCGTCCAAGAGCGGCGACTCTATGGGCGATCCCAAGTCACAGGCGCGCAGCCGTCGTGACTTTCTGAACCGCGGATACTATGCGCCGTTGCGCGATACGATGGTTGAGCTGGTGCGCGAGCGGGTGTCTGGGCGTGCAGCGTCTGCGAACGGCTCCATGACGCTGCTCGATATATGCTGCGGCGAGGGTTACTACACCAGCGCCATGGGCGCGGTCCCGGGCGTGGACGCTTATGGCTTTGACCTGGGCAAAGAAATGGTACGTCTGGCCGCCAAGCGCGGCGATGCGACCTATTTCGTGGCCAACATGAAGGATATCCCCGTGGCCGATGGCGCCTTCGATATGGTGACCGAACTCTTTGCTCCCTTTAACGAGCGCGAATTTGCCCGCGTGCTGGCGCCAGAGGGCTCGCTCTACACCGTGGTGCCGGGCGCCCGTCATCTCTTTGGGCTCAAGGAGGTGCTCTACGACACGCCGTACCTCAACGACGAAAAGCTTCCGAAGACCACCGAGCTCGAGTTAGTCGGAACGCAGCGGGTATCTGCGAATATTACGCTCCAGACCCAGGCCGACATCGAGGCGGTGTTCCAGATGACGCCGTACTACTACCGCACACGCCCTACCGACAAAGAGCGCCTGGCAAACCTGGACACCCTTAAAACCGACATCGACTTCATCATTGCCGAGTACCGCCACAGCTAACCAACCTGCCAAAAAGGGACAGGTTTATTTTGGCAGGTTTTATCTGGGCAAACGTAAAGGGACGACCGCGTGCTACGCGATCGTCCCTTTTTATTCAAGACTTTAGTCTGCTGGCCGCGCAGCGGCCAGCTTTAAACCACCCGCTACGCGGGTGGAGACAAACGGCTTTACAAAGCCACCCCTCCGACCGATATTGACGATTGTTCAGGCCGTCAAGAATTCGAGTCGAAGGGGTGGTCGCCATGGCCCAGAAGGCCTACAGCCTTTCCCACACGAAGTGGATGTGCAAGTACCACATCGTGTTCACGCCGAAGTATAGGCGCAAAGTGATCTACAACCAAATCAGGAGCGACATAGGGGAGATCCTCAGGAAGCTGTGCGAGTACAAGGGGATCGAGATAATCGAGGGGCACCTGATGCCCGACCACGCGCACGTGCTGCTGGCGATCCCGCCGAAGTACAGCGTCGCGAGCGTCATGGGCTACCTGAAGGGGAAGAGCTCGCTGATGATATTCGACAGGCACGCCAACCTCAAGTACAAGTTCGGCAACAGGAAGTTCTGGGCGGAGGGCTACTACGTGTCCACCGTCGGCCTGAACGAGGCGACGATCGCCAAGTACATCAGGGAGCAGGAGTCCCACGACATCGCGCTGGACAAGCTGAGCGTGAAGGAGTACGAGGACCCCTTCAAGAGGAGGTGATCCTGCCGGTTCGACCGGCGCGCCACGGGTCAAGATGCACTAGGCCTGGACGAAGTCCGGGCCCGCGCCTTTAGACGCGGGCCCGGGGCCCGTGGGTTATACCCTAAGAGCAAACCACCCTTTTTAAGGGTGGTTCTGATTGGCGTATATACCAGAGTCGCTGAGCGATTGACACGGATGTAACTTAGCTCAAACGGTCCATGCCCTCTTTTTTGACGCGGCTGGCGAGTACAAAGTAGATAATGCTGACAATCAGGCCGGTAAAATCGGGGATGCTTGAGCCGGTCCCACCCAGGAGGGGCAGGGAGAGAAGCAGGCTGATGGCCGAGCACGCTAGGCAGACGATGGACCAAATCCAAACAACGCCAGCCTTGGCGGGATTATTTGCCGCGCGGATGCCAAAGACGGCGGTCACAATTTCGACGATGCCCAATACGATGACGACGACGCAAGAGACGATTATGGCACTTGTGATATCGCCTGCCGCGCTGCCCGCAAAGAGCGCTGTGGCACCCATGCCTGCGCTCAGAATGCCGACGACAAAGAAGAAGAACGATAAGATTTTGAGTAATTTGCAGGCGTTGCTCATGGCTGGTCCTTTCGATACGGGTACGGCCGGTCTGGCGTAGCCCATGTGCTGTACATATGGTGAAGCACATTGTAGTTCAACGCGGCGATGCATGCGCCTGAAAGCGCTTTGAGCCCACGCGGCCCAACCCAACCTTTCAAAAGGGAAAGCTGGACGTAAGCCAAATCGATGGCAGCTCATGTGCGGCGCTGAGATGATGAGGCCGTAACAAGGAGCTGGTCTCAAGGAGGAGCCATGATGTACGGAGCAGGGCAAGTGCATGAGCCGCGGTCGTTGGGAAGGCGCATGGGTGATTCTGTGATCGCTGCCGTGTGCACGGGATTGATGGCGGTGCTTTGCATTGGGATGCTGTGGGCCATGTCGCATGTGGGACAATAGCGGACGGTTGGGTGCCGACATAAACGGCGCTCGCGTATTCGTTTTGCTTGTTAAGGAGTACCCATGGGCGTCGTCGATCCCTTTTCTGTTGCTCGGTCCGCGGGGCTTGAGCTAATCGGGAAGTCCGAGGGCCTCACGCTCACCGACGGCACGATGGAGCTGCGTACCGATTTTGGCCGCATGCTTCCACGGCTCAAGCAGGGCCGTCTGCAGCAAGAACTGCTGGTAAAGGCTGCGCACGCAAAAGGCATCGAGAGCCCATGGGCGATTGATGCCACGGCAGGCTTTGGCGAGGATTCGCTGCTGTTGGCGGCCGCGGGCTTTACCGTCGATCTGTATGAGCAGGATTGCGTGATTGCGGCGCTCCTCAAGGATGCCTTGGATCGCGCGGCGGATGATCCGGCGCTTGCGGCTGCCGTGGCGCGCATGCGCTTACATGCGGGCGAGGATAGCATTGCCGGCCTTCGCCATACGGCTGAGCTG
Source organism: uncultured Collinsella sp. (assembly GCA_902489955.1). GTDB lineage: Bacteria > Actinomycetota > Coriobacteriia > Coriobacteriales > Coriobacteriaceae > Collinsella. Next base: position 11,893 of record CABUBY010000034.1, read on the forward strand.
ATCGAGCAGGGCGAGTTCGCCGCTCCCGACGTGGTGTATCTGGACCCCATGTTTCCCGAGCGTACCAAGAGTGCGGCGGTCAAAAAGAAATTCCAACTCTTGCACCATCTGGAACAGCCGTGCGCCGATGAGGAGACGCTGGTCGAAGCTGCGCTTGCGGTGCACCCGCGCAAGGTCATTGTCAAGCGGCCGGTGAAGGGGCCACTGCTTGCCGGCGTTAAGCCGAGCTATCAGCTTGCGGGCAAGGCCGTTCGTTACGATGTTTTGGTGCCGCCGCGCCCGTAGCTTGCGTGCGATGGTTGGCGCTCCGTCAGTGCCGTGCCGATGCGGGGTCTATTTCCAAGGGTGCGACGTCAGGTGCCAGCCGCCGCAGTATTCGCATTTGTAGCAGGCCAAACCACGCCGCCCGCGGTTTTCGCAGTCGGCCATAACGGCCTCGGCCTCGGCGCGCGTGTCGTAACGGTTTTTGCGTTCGCACGACTTGTAGCGCCAGGCTTCATCGCGCTCGGCGTTCAGGGCGTCGCGGCGCTCGTCTTCGCGCGCAAACAGGTCGCTCATATCGCCGCCGGTGGCAGCGCCCAAAAACTCGCTTTTGGCCTTTGACCAGGCGGCTCGCTTTTTGCTCCCCATCTGCATCGCGCCCCTCTCCAAACGTTGGTATCATTGCTCAATCAAAGTGATACCAATAAACGTGAGGTCGCCGCGTGATGATCAGAAAAACCCTCGATACCGACATTCCCGCTGTTATGGCTATCTATGACACGGCCCGCGCCTTTATGCGCGCGCATGGCAACGCCACGCAGTGGCCCGAGGGCACGCCTTCGGCCGAGCAGCTGGCTGCCGATATTGCCGCCGGTGGCAGCTATGTGTGCGAAGTCGACGGTCGCGTGGTGGCGACGTTTGCCTTTTTGCCGGGTCCGGACGAGTGCTATGACGTAATTGAGGACGGGCAATGGCGCAGCGATACTCCGTACGCCGTGTTGCACCGTGTGGCATCCGACGGCACCGCGCACGGTATCGCGGTCGCGATGTTTGCCTTTGCCAAGGAGCGTGCCGATCACCTGCGTATCGACACGCATCAGGACAACCTGCCTATGCAGGGCGCCATCGCCAAGGCCGGGTTTAAGCGCGCCGGTATCGTATATGTGTCGGACGGTACGCCGCGCGTCGCGTTTGATTGGCTGCGCGAGGCATAAAGGCCGAGTCACATACCAGCGTTTCACCGAAATGAAAATGGCCCCGAGTGGGGCCATTTTTGGTAAAACGCGTTGTTGTGGGGCTCGCGTTGTTATCGCCCCAGATGAGCCCGGGCAGACAAAAAGGGGAGGTGCCGGCTTTCGCAAGGCGCGAACCTACGAAAATCGCCGCACGGCAACGCGGGGCGATGAGCTCGGTCGGGGGATAGGGCCCGCTTCGCCCGCCGGCCCGTAAATTGTATCATCCAGTGTGGAACGTGAACGCCCGTTGCCGCGTGCGATGGGCTTGCAATAAGAGGAGAGCCATGTCGAAGCAAGCGGTCGTTGGAATCTTGGCGCATGTCGATGCCGGCAAGACCACGTTGGCCGAGGCCATGCTGTTCAACGCGGGTCGCATTCGCAAGCGCGGCCGCGTGGACGATGGCGATTCGCATCTGGACACTAACGCGATCGAGCGTGAGCGCGGCATCACAATTTTCTCGTCGCAGGCCGTGCTCGACCATGGCGATACCCACGTCATGCTCGTGGATGCGCCGGGGCATGTCGATTTTTCTGCCGAGGCGGAGCGCACGCTGCGCGCACTCGACTATGCGATTTTGGTCGTGGGCGCCAACGACGGCGTGCAGGGGCACACCGAAACCCTGTGGCGCCTGCTTGCACGTTATGACATCCCGACATTCATCTTCATCAACAAAATCGATTTGGAGAATCCCGGCCGCGATGTTTTGCTGGCACAACTTGGGCAACGTCTCTCCGAGGGCTGCCTGGATGCCGGCGAACTGCTGGCGGGCGGGGCCGTTCAGGAGGACGCTGCCGCGTTAGACGAAGAAGCGCTCGAGGAGTTTCTTGAGGCGGGTGAGCTTTCCGTCGCGACGCTGTCGCGCATGGTTGCCGAGCGCAAGCTCTTTCCCTGTTTTGCCGGGTCGGCGCTCAAGGACCAAGGCGTGGACGAGCTGCTGGATGGCATATGCGCGCTGATGCGTGAACAGGCGTGGCTCCCGGAGTTTGCCGCGCGCGTCTATCGTGTCAGCCGCGGGGATCGCGGCGAGCGCTTGGCATGGGTTAAAGTAACCGGCGGCACACTGCATGCCAAGCAGATGATTGGCGGACGTTCCGGTGCCGAGGCATGGGAGCAGAAGGTCGATCAGGTACGCATCTATAACGGCGAGAAGTATGAGCTTGCCCAAGAAGTTGCTGCTGGCGGTATTTGTGCCGTGACGGGCCTTGCGCACGTTCGCCCAGGGGATGCCTTGGGCGCGGAGCCCGTGGGCGATGCGCCTGTCATCGCTCCGGTCCTCACCTATACGGTGCTTCCGGGCGAACACGATGTCCACGCGGTGTTCAAAGCACTGACAGAGTTGGCGGACGAAGATCCCATGCTCGGCGTAAGCTGGAACACTCATCTTGAGCAGATTCATTTGCAGCTGATGGGCGCCGTGCAACTCGAGGTCGTGCAGCGGGTGTTGGCCGATCGCTTTGGCCTTTCGGTTGCGTTTGAGTCTGGCGGCATTCTCTATAAGGAGACTATTTCGCAGCCGGTCGAGGGCGTGGGCCACTTTGAGCCGCTGCGCCACTATGCCGAGGTACATCTGCGCCTGGAGCCGTTGCCAGCGGGTTCGGGCGTGCAGTTTGGCACCGTGACCTCGACCGACGAACTCGATCTTAACTGGCAGCGTTTGGAGCGTGATCACCTGGGCGTGCTGACCGGCTCGCCCATCACCGATGTGCGCATTACGCTCACGGGCGGCCGTGCGCATGCCAAGCACACCGAGGGCGGCGACTTTCGCCAGGCCACGTATCGCGCGATTCGACAGGGACTCATGCAGGCGCGTGAGGCCGGCGCGGCGGTGCTGTTGGAGCCGTGGTACCACTTTGAGCTCGAGGTGCCGGGGGAGTGCGTGGGCAGGGCGTTGTCAGACGCCACGCGCATGGGTGCCGAGTACGAGCCGCCGACGATGGCGGGCGACCGGGCGAAGCTTGTGGGCCGCGTGCCGGCATCCGAGGTGCAGGATTACGCGCTGGAGGTGGCTGCCTACACGAGCGGTCGCGGGCATCTGTACCTAGAGTTCGCTGGTTATGCGCCCTGCCACGACGCCGAGCGCGTAATCGAGACGGCGGCCTATGAGCCCGAGGCCGATCTGCCCAACACCCCCGATTCGGTCTTTTGCTCTCACGGCGCCGGTTACACGGTCAAATGGTACGACGTATCCGCCGCAGCGCACGTAAAGATCGATCCCGCCACCTTCCGCCCCTGGCGAGCAGCAGACGCCGAGTTTTTCGGCCATATGTGACAAAGGGACAGTTCCTTTGTCACATACTATTGGTATAACTCGGTATAAGTTGGTATAACTATTACCAGGGTTTTCCAATCCGAGGAGGCCGACATGAATCCAAATCCCTTTAAGCCCACGGCTGGCAA
>CABUBY010000035.1 GCA_902489955.1 uncultured Collinsella sp.
AGCTCAGGGGAGACGGCGCGCGCTGCGCGGCCCACGGCCACGGCGAAGCTGATCAGAGTCGGCGGAACGTTGAGCTCGCCGGCCTCGTCCTCAAACGAGCCGCTCATGGAATCCTTGCCACCGATGGCACCGGCACCCAGGTCGACTTGGGCCATGAGGGCGCCCAGGACGGCTGCCGTGGGCTTGCCCCAGCGCTCGGCCTCGGTGCGCAGACGCTCGAAGTACTCTTGGAAGGAGAGATAGGCGCGCTTGTGCTCAAAACCGGCAGCCACGAGCTTGGCGATGGACTCGACCACGGACAGGTAGGCGCCAGCAAACTGGTCGGCTTCCATCAGGTAGGGGTTGAAGCCCCATGCCATGGCGCTTGCCGTGGTGGTCTCGCCGTCCACGGGGAACTTGGCGACCATGGCCGAGCTCGGGGTGAGCTGCGTCTTGCCGCCAAAGGGCATGAGCACAGTAGCGGCACCGATGGTGGAGTCGAAGCGCTCGGAAAGGCCCTTGTTGGAGGCAACGTTGAGGTCGGTGACAAGCGAGGTCATGCGCTCGGCAAGCGTGGTGCCGGCCCAGCTGGGCTGCCACACGCTGCGGGCGCACACGTGGGCGACCTGGTGCTTGGGCGCGCCGTTGGAGTTGAGGAACTCGCGGGATAGGTCGACGATGGCGACACCGTTCCAGGCCATGCGCATGCGCGGCTCGGCGGTAACCTCGGCGATAACGGTCGCCTCGAGGTTCTCTTCGGCGGCGTAGCCCATGAACTCCTCGACGTCACTGTCGGCGACGGCGCAGGCCATACGCTCCTGGGACTCGGAGATGGCGAGCTCGGTGCCGTCCAGGCCGTCGTACTTCTTGGTCACGGTGTCCAGGTCCACGTACAGACCGTCGGCAAGCTCGCCCACGGCGACTGAGACGCCGCCGGCGCCAAAGTCGTTGCAGCGCTTGATCAGGCGGCAGGCGTCGCCGCGGCGGAAGAGGCGCTGCAGCTTGCGCTCGACAGGGGCGTTGCCCTTCTGGACCTCGGCACCCGAGGTCTCGATGGACTCGGTGTTCTGGGTCTTGGAGGAGCCGGTGGCGCCACCGATGCCATCGCGGCCGGTGCGGCCACCCAGTAGGATGATCTTGTCGGTGGGGGCGGGGCACTCGCGACGAACGTGGTTTGCCGGGGTAGCGCCCACGACGGCGCCGACCTCCATGCGCTTGGCCACGTAGCCGGGGTGATAGAGCTCGTTGACCTGGCCGGTGGCAAGGCCGATCTGGTTGCCGTAGCTGGAGTAGCCGGCGGCAGCAGTGGTCACGAGCTTGCGCTGCGGCAGCTTGCCCTCGAGCGTCTCGGATACGGGGACGGTGGGGTCGCCGGCGCCGGTGACACGCATGGCGCAGGTGGCCGCACCGCCGAAGGGCTCGATCTCGGTCGGGTGGTTGTGGGTCTCGTTCTTAAACAGGAACAGCCAGTCCTGGTCCTCACCGTCGACATCGACCTTCACCTTGACGGTGCAGGCGTTGATCTCCTCGGACTCGTCGACATCGGTCATGACGCCGGTCTTCTTAAGGTACTTGGCGCCGATAGTGCCCATGTCCATGAGGCAGACGGGCTTGGCGTCGCGACCGAGCTCGTGGCGCATCTCCATATAGCGGTCGAAAGCCTGCTGCACCACGGCGTCGTCGATCGTCACGTCGTCCAGGACGGTACCGAAGGTGGTGTGGCGGCAGTGGTCGGACCAGTAGGTGTCGATCACGCGAATCTCGGTGATGGTGGGGTCGCGATCCTCATTGCGGAAGTACTGCTGGCAGAAGGCGATGTCCGCCTCGTCCATGGCAAGACCGCGCTCGGCGATGAAGGCGGCAAGGCCTGCCTCGTCAAGCTCGCGGAAGCCGTCGAGCACCTCGACGGGCGCAGGCTCGGGGGTCTCCATGTACAGTGTCTTGGGCAGGTCGAGCGAGGCGATGCGCGCCTCGACGGGGTTCACCACGTAGTGCTTGATGGCCTCGACGGCGGCTTCGTCCAGAGCGCCCGAGATCATATAGACCTTGGCGGAGCGCACGGCGGGGCGCTCGCCCTGGCTGATGAGCTGCACGCACTCGCTGGCGGAGTCGGCGCGCTGGTCAAACTGGCCAGGCAGGAATTCGACGGCAAAGACGGCGCCATCGCTTGCGGGGAGCTCGTCGTAGGTCACATCGACCTGGGGCTCGCTAAAGACGGTCGGCACGCAGGAGCGGAAAAGCTCCTCGTCGATGCCCTCGACGTCGTAGCGGTTGATGATCCTCAGGGCCTCGATGCCCTTGATGCCGAGAATTTCGGTCAGCTCGCCCTTGAGCTGCTGAGCCTCGACGTCGAACCCGGGTTTCTTCTCCACGTAGATACGAGAGACCATTGGTTCCTGCCTTCCTGATCGGTTGGGCGTACGGTACGGTATGCGGCAGCGGTCGGTTTGCGGGGTCTGCCCTGCGGTCGCCTTGAGCCACATGTTTGTAAACCTCACTATGATACGACAGCTCGCGGCGCGTTGAGGACGGCGAGGGTGCTACAGTGAAGCGCAAACAAGAGAAAGGCATCACATGGCATTCGTTTCGCTCGCCATCATCGCACTCGTGGCCTTTGCGAGTCCTTTTATCGCCTCGGCGATTCCCGGAAAACCCGTTCCCGAGACGGTCTTTTTGCTCGTGCTCGGCGCGGTGCTGGGACCCCATATGCTCGGCGTCATCCATGTAGATGCCGAGGTCTCGCTTGTGTCCGAGCTCGGTCTGGCCTTTTTGTTCCTGCTTGCCGGCTTTGAGATCGACCCCAAGAGCATCACGGGCGTCGAGGGGCGCTACGGCTTGGCGACGTGGGTCGTCACGTTTGGTATCGCCTGGCTTGCCGTGCGCTTTACCCCGTGGTTCTCAGTCAGTCATTTCGACGGTATCGCCGTGACGCTTGCCCTCACTTCGACGGCGCTCGGTACGCTTGTGCCCATCATGCGTGAGCGCTCGCTCACCGGCACGCGCGTGGGCGACTCGATTCTCGCGTATGGCACTTGGGGCGAGCTCGGTCCCGTGCTCGCCATGTCGGTGCTGTTGTCTGCCCGCACTGGCATCCAAACGCTCGTAATCCTTGGCTTGTTTGCGGTGGTTTGCGTGTTGCTGGCCGTGGTTCCAAGCCGCTCCAAGCGCGTCGGCAGCCGCTTCTTTGCGTTTGTCGAGGAACGTGCCGATACCACGTCGCAGACCTTCGTGCGCCTGACGGTGCTCATCCTGGTCACGCTCGTGGCGTTCTCGGCCGTCTTTGATCTCGATATCGTGTTGGGTTCTTTTGCCGCCGGCTTTGTCCTGCGCTATATCATCCCCGAGGGCAACCATACGCTCGAGACCAAGCTTGACGGCCTGGCCTACGGCTTTTTGATTCCGGTGTTCTTTACCGTATCGGGCGCAAAGATCGACCTGACGGCCGTGGCGTCGCGCCCGGGCTTGCTCGCGGGCTTTATCGTGGCGTTGTTGATTATTCGTGCCGTGCCCATTCTTATCTCTATGAGCATTTGTCCTGCGACGCGCGATGTCTCGGCGTATGGACGCATCACCGTGGCGCTCTACTGCACCACGGCGCTGCCGATCATCGTTGCCGTGACGAGCGTTGCCGTCAACGCGGGTGCGCTGTCGCAAGATATTGCGTCGGTCATGGTTGCCGCCGGTGCCATCACGGTGTTCTTGATGCCATTGCTCGCGCAGCTCTTCTACCACGTGGTCGATGCCGCGCCGGTCGCCGCCGTGGCAGAAGTTGCCGAGCGCCCTGCCGAGGCACTCGATATCCTGCGTGCCCATCGCGATTTGGCGAGCCTGCTCGCACGCGAGCACGAGCTGCTGACCTCGCATGGCCATGGTCGCGTATTTGAGGGCCTGCCTACGCTCGATACGATTGCCGAGCGTCTTTCTGCCGAGGCGGCGAGCGGCCACATCGATGCCCGCATCGTGGACGCGGCGCACCTGCTTGCCGATAAGACCTATGGAGACGAGGTCGACCCGTCCGAGCTGACCCAGCGTGAGCGTCGCCGCTTGGAGCGCGCCAAGCTCGCCGTACGCGAATACCGCCGCCGCATGCTGGAGCTCTACGCACGCGAAGAAGCCGAGGACGACGACGGTAAGTAGTCGATACTCTCTCGGGGAAGCCGCGTCCCGCTTTGAAGGCTCGGAACGGGATGTGGTTTCCGAAACGGGGGCCGTTGGGAAACTGTGTCCCGGAATGGGCGCTCAGAGTGGGATGCAGTTTCCGCAAGGAGGTCCTGGGGGAAACCGTGCCCCGTTCTGATCCGAAATACTGGGACATAGTTTCCCTTTCATAACAGGAGAAGGCGCGCTGTCTGCAGTTGATTCAGACGGCGCGCCTTTTTGGTTGAGCTATGTTGAAACTTGAAGCCAAAGCTTGTGGCTCCTTAGGAGCGGGCGGCTCCGTCGACGGGGAGCACGGCGCCCGTGACGTAGGAGGACATGTCGCTCGCCAGGAAAACAAAGGCGTTGGCGACATCCTCGGGCTCGCCCATGCGACCCAGCGGAATGGTGGCGATGATGGGCTTGATGACCTCTTCGGGCAGGTTGGCGACCATATCGGTCTTGGTTACGCCTGGGGCAACGGCGTTGACGCGGATGCCCATGGGGGCGAGCTCGCGCGAGAGCGACTGGACCATGCCGTTGACGGCAAACTTGGACGTGGGGTAACCGACGCCGGAGGGCTGGCCGTACTTGGCGACCATCGAGCTTGTGGTAGTGATGGTGCCGCCGTGGCCGGCCTCGGTCATGATCTTGGCGGCAGCTTGGTGACCGTTAAAGACGGCGACGACGTTGAGGTCCATGACCTTTGCGAACTCCTCGGCCGTATAGTTAAGGAGCGGCGAGCGCTGGGAGATGCCAGCATTGTTGACGACCGTGTCCAAGCCGCCCATGTCGGCGGCAGCCTGGGTAAAGGCCTCGGTCACGGCTTCGAGCGAGGTGATGTCGCAGGAGCGGCCCCAGACCTTGGCGTCGGGATAGGCGGCTGCCAGCTTCTCAACGGCCGCGTCGGCAGTCTCCTGGCGCGAGCCAAAGACAGTGACGGCAGCGCCTTCCTCGATAAAACGGCAGGCGATGGCATAGCCGATGCCGCGCGTGCCTCCGGTGATGATTGCTTTCTTGCCCTCGAGCAACATGGTGCTTCCTCTCATCGCGGGCGGACATTCGCAGCACAGCGTAGCGGTAGCCGGAATCGGTCGCGTTTGCATATCGGTGAACGGTAGCCCGCGTTACCGATGAGCGGCTCGCGCAAATATGCTCTGCCGTTGTGCTTAAGGCGGGTGACAAAAGGGCTCCCGTCCCACATCGGACGGGAGCCCTCAAAGCGCGTATTGCTGGGCGAGCGTTGGGTTAGTTCGCCATGACGCCTTCGGACCAGGCCTCGACATCCTCGATACGCAGGACGTTGGCGACCTCGGCCACGCAGTCGACGCTGGCAAGCTCGGCGGCGGCAGCCTGGACGTCCTTCTCGAGCGCGCGGTGCGTCAGGAAGATGACCGAGCAGGCATCGCTGACACCCGACTTGCCGTCCTCGACCTGGTTGATGAGCGAGATCGAAATGTTGTGCTTGGCAAAGATATCGACCGTCTCGGACAGGGCGCCCACGCGGTCGGCGACCTTCAGGCGCACATAGTACTTGGTCTGGAGCTCGTCCATGGGCTTAAAGGCGAGGTTGTGACCATAGGGCTCAATCTCGGGCAGCGGAGCCACGCCGCGGCTGATCTGCTCGGAGAGCGACAGGATATCGCCCACGACGGCGCTCGCGGTGGGGAAGGAGCCTGCGCCGGCACCGTAGAACATGGTCTCGCCCACGGCGTCGCCTACCACGTAGACAGCGTTCATGGCGCCGTTGACCTTGGCAAGCATGTGGTCGGCGGGGATCAGCGTGGGATGCACGCGGACGTCGACGCCGACGTCGGTGTTGCGGGCGATGCCGAGCAGCTTAATGGTGTAGCCGAGCTCGCGGGCCTGGGCGATGTCCTCGGCGCCGATGGTGCGAATACCCTGCTGGTACACATCGTCGGTGGTCACGCGGGTGCCAAAGCCGATGGAGGCGAGGATGGCCGTCTTGCTGGCGGCGTCGAAGCCGTCGACGTCGGCGGACGGGTAGCCCTTGGCCTGGGCGTCGGCAAGCACGTCGGCGTAATCGGCGCCCTCGGCGTCCATGCGCGACAGGATGTAGTTGGTGGTGCCGTTGAGAATGCCGGCGATGGTCAGGATCTTGTTGCCCACCAAGTCGTGCTCGAGCGTGCTCACGATGGGGATGCCGCCGCCGCAGCTGGCCTCGCACTTAATCTGCACGCCGCATGCGCGCGCCTTCTCGGCGAGCGTCTCGACATGACGGCCCAGCAGGGCCTTGTTGGCAGAGACGACGTGCTTGCCGTTCTCGAAGGCGGTGGTAAAGATCTCGGTTGCGGGATGCTCGCCGCCGATCAGCTCGACGACGATGTCGACGGCGGGGTCGGTGACGACATCGTGCCAGTCGCTCGTAAAGGCCTCGCGCTCAATGCCTGCCGCCTCGGCCTGCTCCCAAGCAAGCGCGCAGGCGCGGGTCAGCTTAAGGTCGATGCCGTAGGCTGCCAGGTACTCATCGTGGTGGCTCTTAATCAGACGGGCCACGCCGCCGCCGACGGTTCCCAGACCGATCAGACCGACGTTCACGGTGCGCAGGGGTTCGCTCATAGATAGCTCCTTCGTGCATCTTATGGATGGATTAACCGCTTAAAGGTTGAGTGCATTCTAGCGTGAACCGAGGGCGCGTGCTCGCCAAGCAACAGGAGTCGCACAAAACGGCACCCCCGAAACGCTGCGGAAACATTGGAAACATGCTCGCTACAAACGAAACTCCGTAACAAACTGTCAACGTTTGCACCATAAGGTTTGCCCTGTGCGACTGGGGCATGCAGGCGCTCGTCGGCGTGGAACGACGAGGGCCAGGTCGAAAAGCCCGCTACGGCCTATGTGATTCAGGATGGCAAGTACATCGCCGCCTAAGTGCATATAACGACACCGGTGGGGCCGTTTTATTCAGGGCAAGGACGCCTGTAACAGAACGGAAACATTACTTTCACACAATAAAGTGGCTAAACTGCATAAACCGACAGGAATACGCAGAATTATGGATAAATGGGCAAAACAAAAGAAAAGTTGAAATAATCGCCACTTTTCTCAACTAAAGCGTCTACTATTTTGCGAACGCCGAACACGGCGAAGGATGGCCTGTCGGGTAACCGAAACCCGACGAGATTTGAGAGGAGAGCCGCATGTCGAGCCTCACCGGTAAGTCATTGAACCCTGTTATGAATCGCAGGAGCGTTATCGCGAGCGCAGCAGGTCTGGGGGCGATGTCCATTCTAGCTGGCTGCTCCTCCAACGGCGGCGACAGCGGTTCCGCTTCGAGCGACGCTTCGTTTAAGATCGGCACCATCGGCCCGCTGACCGGCGCCAACGCGTCCTACGGCAAGTCCGTTACCCAGGGTGTCGAGCTTGGCTGCAAGGATTTCTCGACCAAGGAGCTGCCGCTTGCCAGCAAGGCCGAGGACGACCAGGCCGATGGCGAGAAGGCCGTCAACGCCTTCAACACCCTGCTCGACTGGGGCATGCAGGCCCTCGTCGGTCCGACCACCACGGGTGCGTCGGTTGCCGTTGCCGCAGAGTGCGGTAACGACCCCAAGACGTTCATGATCACCCCGTCCGCGTCCTCCGAGGACGTCACCGACGGCAAGGATTGCGTCTTCCAGGTTTGCTTCACCGACCCCAACCAGGGTGTCAACGCTGCCAAGTTCCTGGCGCAGAAGTATGCGGACGAGAAGTTCGTGCTGTTCTATAACTCCGGCGACGCCTATTCTTCGGGCATCGCAGATTCCTTTAAGGCCCAGGCCGCTGAGTCCAAGCTCGAGATTGTTGACGAGGAGACCTTTAAGGACGACTCCGCCACGAGCTTTACCAACCAGCTGACCAAGGCCAAGCAGGCCGGCGCCACCATGATCTTTGCGCCGATCTACTACACGCCGGCGTCCGTCCTGCTCAAGAACGCCAAGGACATGGGCTACGACGTCAAGATGATGGGCTGCGACGGCATGGACGGCATCCTGGGCGTTGAGGGCTTCGACACCTCTCTGGCCGAGGGTCTGCTGCTCATGACCCCGTTCTCCGCCGACGACGAGAAGAACGCCGACTTCGTCAACGCTTACAAGGATAAGTACGGCGATACCCCCGACCAGTTTGCCGCCGACGCCTACGACGGCGTGCACGCGGTGGCCGAGGCCCTCAAGGAGGCCGGTCTTGGTGTCGACGCCGACCCGACCGAGGCCGCCGAGAAGCTGTCCAAGGCTATGCTCAAGATTACCGTTGACGGTCTGACCGGCAAGCTTACCTGGAACGATAAGGGCCAGGTCCAGAAGGAGCCCACGGCGTACGTCATCACCGACGGCAAGTACGTACAGGCCTAATTGGCCGCCTTACATAGAGCGGTTTTGATCCCAAGCAGGGGAGGTTTTGGCCTTCCCTGCTTGCTTGGTATCTAGGGACGATGTAACGTCCCTGTTTCATACATCAACTGGAAACCTATTCGAAAGGGGGATGTGGAACATGACGGTCTTTATCCAATACCTGGTCAACGGCCTGTCCATGGGCAGCGTCTACGCCATCATCGCGTTGGGCTACACCATGGTCTACGGTATCGCCAAGATGCTGAACTTCGCTCACGGCGATGTCATCATGGTCGGTGCCTATGTCTCGTTCTGCGCCACGTCGTATCTCGGCCTCCCGGGCTGGGCATCTGTAGTTCTCTCTTGTGTGGTCTGTACCGTTCTCGGTGTTCTCATTGAGGGTCTGGCCTATAAGCCGCTGCGTCAAGCAGGCCCGCTGGCCGTTCTGATCACGGCTATCGGCGTGTCTTACTTCCTGCAGAACGCCGCGCAGCTTCTGTGGGGCGCCACGCCCAAGAACTTCACTTCGCTCGTCACCTTTCAGGTGCCGGAGTTCTTGGCCAAGTTCAACGTAAGCGCCGTCTCGCTCGTCACCATCGTCGCCTGCCTGGTTATCATGGCCGGCCTGATGTTCTTTACAGGTAAGACCAAGATGGGCAAAGCCATGCGCGCCGTATCCGAGGACAAGGCCGCCGCTCAGCTCATGGGCATCAACGTCAACCGCACCATCTCGATGACGTTCGCCATCGGCTCTGCCCTTGCCGCCATTGCCGGTGTGCTCCTGTGCTCCTACTCGCCGGTGCTGCAGCCCACGACGGGTGCCATGCCTGGCATCAAAGCCTTCGACGCCGCCGTCTTCGGTGGCATCGGCTCCATCCCCGGCGCCTTTGTCGGTGGCATTCTCATCGGCATCATCGAGGCGATGGCACAGGCTTACATTTCCACGAGCCTTGCCAACTCCATCGTCTTTGGTGTTTTGATCATCGTCCTGCTCGTCAAGCCTGCCGGCCTCTTGGGCAAGTACGTCCCCGAGAAGGTGTAGGTGAGCGTTATGAAGTTTCTTAAAGATAAGCAGACGCGTCACGACTTTGTTACGTACGCCATGTGCATCGTGGCCTTCGCCATCGTGTTCTTTATGCAGTCGAACCACATGATTCCGCGCATGATTGCCGGTCAGCTGGTCCCCATCACGGCCTACATTGTTATGGCCATCTCGCTTAACCTCGTCGTCGGTATTGCGGGCGACTTGTCGCTGGGCCACGCGGGCTTTATGAGCGTCGGCGCCTATACGGGCATCGTCACCGCCGTCGCGCTGGAGAGCGCCGTTCCCTCCGATCCGGTGCGCCTTATCATCAGCATCGTGGTCGGCGCTATCGCTGCTGCCATCTTGGGCTTCTTGATCGGTATCCCGGTCCTGCGCCTGAGCGGCGACTATCTGGCCATCGTGACCCTGGCTTTTGGCGAGATCATCAAAGAGATCGTCACCTGCCTCATTGTGGGCGTCGACTCCCGTGGCCTGCACGTGATCTTTAACATCACGGGCAACTCTACGATCGACGACCTGCACCTGCTCGAGGACGGCACCGCCATCATCAAGGGCGCGCAGGGCGCATCGGGCGTGTCGACCTATTCGACCTTCCTTGCCGGCGCAATCCTGGTTATGGTCGCGCTCGTGATTGTGCTCAACCTGGTTCGCAGCCGTACCGGTCGTGCCATTATTGCCGTGCGCGACAACAAGATCGCTGCCGAGTCTGTGGGCATCTCCGTCACCCAGTACCGTATGATCGCCTTCGTGGTTTCCGCTGCCCTCGCCGGTGCTGCCGGAGCTCTGTTCGGCGGTAACTTCTCGCAGCTTTCCGCCACTAAGTTCGACTTCAATACGTCCATTCTCATTCTGGTGTTCGTGGTCCTGGGCGGCCTGGGCAACATGCGCGGCTCCGTTATCGCCGCGGCGCTGCTCACGGTGCTCCCCGAGCTGCTCCGTCAGTTCTCGGACTACCGCATGCTCATCTACGCCATCGTGTTGATTCTGGTCATGGTCTTTACTAACAACCCACAGCTCAAGGCGTTCTTCGCACGCATTAAGGACCGCTTTGCTTCCAAGAAGGAGGTGGCAGCCGATGCCCAGTAAGTTTGAGTTCAACAAGGGCAAGATGGTCCCGTATCCTTCTGGCGCCATCGTTCCCGACCGCGACCTGGGCCAGCGCCCGGCGCTCGAGTGCATTCACCTGGGCATTGAATTCGGCGGCCTTAAGGCGGTCGACGACTTTAGCCTAACCATCGGCAAGACCGAGATTGCCGGTCTCATCGGCCCCAACGGTGCCGGCAAGACCACGGTCTTCAACCTGCTCACCAAGGTGTACCAGCCTACGCACGGCACCATCCTGCTCGACGGTGAGGACACTTCGGGCAAGTCGGTCTACCAGGTCAACCGCATGGGTATTGCCCGTACGTTCCAGAACATCCGTCTGTTCAACACCATGACGGTGGAGGACAACGTTAAGGTCGGCCTGCACAACCAGGAGCGCTACTCCGGCTTTGAGGGCGTGTTGCGCCTGCCGACGTATTGGAAGCACGAGAAGGCCGCCCACGAGCGCGCCATGGAGCTGCTGTCCATTTTTGACATGGAGCACCTGGCAAATGAACAGGCCGGCTCGCTTCCTTACGGCGCTCAGCGTCGTCTGGAAATCGTCCGCGCGCTTGCCACCAACCCCAAGCTACTGCTGCTCGACGAGCCTGCCGCCGGCATGAACCCGTCCGAGACCGCAGAGCTCATGGCGAACATCGTCAAGATTCGCGACACCTTCGGCATCGCCATCATGCTTATCGAGCATGATATGTCGCTCGTCATGAACATTTGCGAGGGCATCTGCGTGCTTAACTTTGGCAAGGTTATCGCCAAGGGTACGGCGGAGGAAATCCAGAACAACGACGCCGTTATCGAGGCGTATCTGGGTAAGCAGGATAAGGGGGAGAACTAAATGGCAGAGCCGATGCTTTCCGTCTACAACATCAACGTCTGGTACGGCGCCATCCACGCCATCAAGGACATCTCCTTTAACGTTAACGAGGGCGAGATCGTGGCCTTGATTGGTGCCAACGGTGCCGGCAAGTCCACAACGCTCAAGACCGTCTCGGGCCTGCTGCGCTCCAAGACCGGCTCCATCAAGTTTATGGGCGAGGACATTACCCATACGCCCGCTGATAAGCTGGTTGGTAAGGGCCTGGCTCAGGTTCCCGAGGGTCGTCGCGCCTTTTTGCAGATGACGGTCGAGGAGAACCTGGAGATGGGCGCCTATACACAGCCCAAGTCCACAATTGCTCCGGGCCTGGAGCGCGTCTACGAGCAGTTCCCGCGCCTGAAGGAACGTCGTCGCCAGGTCGCCGGCACCCTTTCAGGTGGCGAGCAGCAGATGCTCGTTATGGGCCGCGCCCTTATGAGTAACCCCAAGCTGCTCATGCTCGACGAGCCTTCCATGGGCCTGGCGCCGATTCTGATCGAGCAGATCTTCCAGATTGTCGAGGAACTGCATAAGGCCGGCACCACGGTGCTTCTGGTCGAGCAAAACGCACAGATGGCTCTTTCCATCGCCACACGCGGCTACGTGCTCGAGACCGGCAAGATTACCATGACCGGCACCGGCCAAGAGCTCCTGCACGACGATAACGTCCGCAAAGCCTACCTCGGAGGCTAACCCACCTAACAAAAGGGGCGCTGACTATCTCAGTCAGCGCCCCTTTTTAAGTTGCGGTGAAATAGGGACTGAATACGGGCTCCAGAGGCCAAATGAGTCCCTATTCCACCGCAACTTCATGGGGATGTGTGACAATGCCCGTCGGAAAACATCTGCTGTCTTTGGGGGTCTATCTATGCTGTACGAGTTTTGTGCCGAGAACTTTGAGCGGGTGCCGGCGGCTATCGATGCCGGTGCAAGGCGTATCGAGCTGTGCGACAACCTTGCCGTTGGTGGCACCACGCCTTCGGCCGGCGTTATCAGCGCTACGACCAACTATGCACACGAGCACGATGCGCGGGTGATGTGCATGATTCGCCCGCGTGGCGGCGACTTTCACTACAACCAGGACGAGTTGCGTATGATGGAGATGGACCTGGGCCTTGCCGTGAGCGCCGGCGTTGACGGCTTGGTCTTTGGCTGCTGCAAGCCCTGCGCTGGCGGATGGGCGCTCGACGAGCTTACGTTGGGCGCCCTCGTGATGGCCGCGGGCTGCGCGACCGAGGAATGCAAGCGTGAGCCCATCGACATCACCTTCCACATGGCGTTTGACCAGCTCTCGCCCGAGGCTCAGCTCGACGCGATTGACACACTCGCCGACTGCGGCATCACACGCATCCTGACGCACGGCGGTGCCGCCGGCACGCCGATCGAGGACAACCTGGAGCATCTGTCGCGTCTTATCGAGTGTGCGGGCGACCGCTTGACCATCCTTCCCGGCGGCGGCATTTCCACGGCCAACCGCGATACCGTGGCGGCGGCACTGGGCGTCTCCGAGCTCCATGGCACAAGGATCGTACCGCTGGAGGTGTAGCCCGTGGCGCTTGTATTCGATGTTCAGCAGGCGAGCGGCAAGCCCGACGACAACCGTCGCCCCGGTACCGCGTGCCCCTTTTGCAACACGGAGGGGCTCACCGACATCATTCGCCGTGATGGCGATTGCATTTGGCTCGAGAATAAGTTCAAGACCCTGCGCGCCACCCGTCAAACCGTGCTGATCGAGTCGGCCGATCACGATGCCGACCTGGTGACCTATGAGCCGGATGAACTCCACCATGTGATGCGGTTTGCCCTGGGTTGCTGGCAGCAGATGATCGATTCACAGCAGTATCGCAGTGTGCTCATGTACAAGAACAAGGGTCCGCTCTCGGGCGGTAGTCTCGTTCATCCGCACATGCAGATTGTGGGTTTGGAGCAGGAAGACGGCTACACTTCGCTGACTTCTGCCAATTTCGAAGGCATCAATGTCTGGCAACAGGGGAGAATCTCGGTCAACATCTCAACCGAACCGATTATGGGGTTCTTTGAGGTCAATGTTTCAGCCCCGCAGGGAATCGCCGCCAGCGATGACACGAGAGACCAAGCCGAGGCGGATCTCTTCGCCGATGCGATCCAGGTAGCTCTGCGCTATATCCTGAACGAGCACCACGGTGGTCGCGCAGAGTCGTACAACCTGTTCTTCTATCACCTGGGCGGTCGGACCATTGCCAAGGCGCTGCCGCGTTGGGTGGTTTCGCCCTACTTTGTCGGCTATCGTTTGGCCCAGGTCAATGCTGAGACCACGCTCGATGTCGATGCGGAGCGACTCCGCGCACATCTGGAGGCGCTCGCATCGTAAAGTGAGCGCCCGCACACTGCGGACGGTTTAGCGCGCCATTGCATCGCGGCCGGCCTCGACCCGCTTGCGCTGGGCGGCGCGCTCCTCGTCGGTCAGACGCTCAAAGAGATGCCCGATAAGCGAGGCGAGCACCTGCTGAAACAACGTTCCACACATGACGGGAAACACGACTTCGCCCGGAAAGTATTGCGTGGCGATGACGGCGCCCGAAGAGATGTTACGCATGCCGCAGGTAAAGCACATGGTAGTCGTCTCGCTATATGGCAGATGCAGCGCACGGGCGACCAGAAAACCGACGACAAAGCCGCTGATGGCGAAGGTCAAAATAAAGAGGGCGACTTCCAGGCGCACCGCGTTCATGTGTAGCACGTACTCGCTCATGGCGGTGGAGTTGGAGGCGATAACGCCCATCATCATGAATTTGCAGGCGGGCGAGAGCGCGGGGGAGAGCTTCTCGTGTCCCCATCCACGCGTGAGCTCGTTGATCACGATGCCGAGCACGGCGGGGATGGCGATCATAAAGGCCATGTCTTGCATCATGCTCGGCACATCGATCGAGACGGTGGCACCCAGCAAGAGCTTAAGCGTGAGCGGAATCGTCACAGGGGAGATAACCGAGGACGTCAGGATGATGGTGAGCGCGAGCGGGCCGTTGCCGCCGAACATGCTGATCCACATAAAAGCGGTGACGGCCACGGGCACGCTGTACTCGAGCACGATGCCGCAGACAAGGTTGGGGTTGGAGCCAAAGAAGAGTGACCCCATGGCATACGCCGCGATGGGAATAAGCACTGCCGAGACCAGCAACGCCAGAATCAGGTGCAGCGGACGGTGGAACACCTCGGCTACCTGGTGAAAGGTGTTGCTGAGCGCGCCCTGAAACGTCATAAAGGCGAAGAGGGCGGGAACAATGGGCTTGAGTACGCCGATCTGCTGGGGAAAGAGCACGCCGAGCGCCACGCAAATCGGAACGATGATCTGCATATGCCCTGCGAGGAACTTTCCCAGTCCAGCCCATTGCTTCATATGCCCCGTGACTCCCTTTATCCGCGAACTTGTTTGTTTGTATGGATATGCTAGACGCTCGTATGTGTCCGTGCGGCTGAAACGCTCGATTATTTCGAGGCTATTACCGTCATCGTTTACCGAAACCGCGGCGCGCTGCGAGGTTCTGCGTCCGTGCCGCACGGTATAATAAATCCGTTCAACAGATCTGCCTGCCGAAGCGGGCATACGCAGAGGACTCATCGCTATGAACCGTGAGAGGTATCGCGGCGACCTGCCCCTATCGGGGGTGGGCGCCTATGTCATCGCTTAAGACGACGCATCGCTGGGCGGTCGCTCAGCAAAACCCCGGGCTCGAAAAGGAGCTTTCGGCTGGTCTGGGCATTCCCGGACTGGTGGCGCGCATTATGGTCGCGCACGGCATCGGCTCCATCAAAGAGGGCCAATTGTTTTTGACGCCTTCGCTCGATCGCGACTGGGCCGACCCACTCATTATCCCGGGCATGTCGGTCGTTGCCGACCGCGTCGAGCGTG
>CABUBY010000036.1 GCA_902489955.1 uncultured Collinsella sp.
TCAAGAACATGATCACCGGCGCTGCTCAGATGGACGGCGCTATCCTGGTCATCGCTGCTACCGACGGCCCCATGGCTCAGACCCGTGAGCACATCCTGCTCGCCCGTCAGGTCGGCGTTCCCTACATCGTCGTCTTCCTGAACAAGTGCGACATGGTCGACGATGACGAGCTCATCGACCTCGTCGAGATGGAGACCCGTGAGCTCCTCTCCGAGTACGATTTCCCCGGCGACGACATCCCCGTCATCCGTGGCTCCGCTCTGGGCGCTCTCGAGGGCGACGCCAAGTGGATGGACGCCATTCGCGAGCTCATGAAGGCCGTCGACGAGTACATCCCGACGCCTGCTCGTAACAACGACCTCCCGTTCCTGATGGCCGTTGAGGACGTTATGACCATCTCCGGCCGTGGTACCGTTGCTACTGGCCGTGTCGAGCGTGGTGAGCTCAAGCTCAACGAGCCCGTCGAGATCGTCGGCATCAAGGATACCCAGAACACCGTCGTTACCGGTATCGAGATGTTCCGTAAGTCCATGGACTTCTGCGAGGCTGGCGACAACGTCGGTCTGCTGCTCCGCGGCATCAAGCGTGAGGACATCGAGCGCGGCCAGGTTCTCTGCAAGCCCGGTTCGGTTACCCCGCACACCAAGTTCACCGGCGAGATCTACGTTCTGACCAAGGAGGAGGGCGGCCGTCACACCCCGTTCTTCGATGGTTATCGTCCTCAGTTCTACTTCCGTACCACCGACGTTACCGGTACGGTCAAGCTCCCCGAGGGCACCGAGATGGCTATGCCTGGTGACCACATCACCATCGAGGGCGACCTCATCCACCCGATCGCCATGGAGGAGGGCCTGCGCTTCGCTATCCGCGAGGGTGGCCACACCGTCGGTTCGGGCATCGTCTCCACGATCATTGAGTAAATTAGCTCTTTGATATAGCTGACTTAGAGAACCCGGCACTTATATGGGTGCCGGGTTCTTTTCTGCAATGGATATTGAGCCGTTGCTGGTGTCGAGAGGATCGATAATGGTCCTGGATGCACCGTCGATTAGCTTTCGATGGCTTCATTGATGTGTTCCAAATATGAATGGATCCACCGAGAACCAATTGACTCGAGGTTTTCATTGACAGCACTTACGTGGAGCTGATAAAGTAACAACTCGTGCCCGTACGGGGCGGAAATGAAAGGTTCAGGATACATGCGTACTCTAGTTACTCTTGCGTGCACTGAGTGCAAGCGCCGCAACTATACGACCACCAAGAACAAGTCGACCATGCCTGATCGTATGGAGATCAAGAAGTATTGCCCCTGGTGCCGTCACCACACGCTGCACAAAGAGACTCGCTAGTCTCTAGTCACATACGCCAGTAGTTCAATTGGTAGAGCATCGGTCTCCAAAACCGAGTGTTGAGGGTTCGAGTCCTTCCTGGCGTGCCAGTCATTATTCCGTAAGCTCCCACTTGGGGGCTTACGGTTTACTCATGTATAAGCGCATTGCGCGGAGGTAACCCAAATGGCCAACAAGAAGAACAAGAAGAAGGCTCAGCAGCCGGCACCTGCCAACAAAGCTGCCGCCAACTCCAAGGTTGAGGCCAAGAAGGCCGTTGCCAAGAAGAACGAGAAGGCTGCGAAGTCCAAGAAGAACGAGAAGCCTGGTTTCTTCGCCCGCACCAAGAAGTATTTCGCTTCGGTCAAGTCCGAGATGAAGCGTGTCACGTGGCCCGATAAGAAGGAGCTCGTGAACTACTCGGTTGTTGTTTGCGCTTCTCTGATCGTCGTCGGCGTCGTCATCGCTCTGCTCGATGCTGGCTTTGGCGAGGCTCTTGCTCTGTTCTCTGGATTGAGGGGCTAAACCATGTCTAAGCGTTGGTACGTCGTTCACACTTACTCTGGATACGAGAACCGCGTTAAGTCCGATCTCGAGCATCGCATCGAGACTATGGGCATGCAGGACCGTATCTTTGATATCGAGATTCCTATGGAGCGCGTCACCGAGATTAAAGAGGGTGGCAAGCGTGAGACCAAGGATTCCAAGATCTTCCCGGGTTATGTCCTGGTCCGCATGGAGATGGATGACGATGCTTGGACGTGTGTTCGTAACACGCCTGGCGTCACCGGTTTCCTAGGCGGCAACGGCAAGCCCGCTCCGCTTTCCCGCGACGAGTACAACAAGATGACTCGTCGTCCCGGTAAGGGCGATTCGCCCAAGCGCACCTCGGTTGATATTGAGGTCGGTACGTCCGTCCGCGTCACCGATGGCCCGCTTACCGACTTTGATGGCAAGGTCTCCGAGGTTAACACCGAGGCTGGCAAGCTCAAGGTCACGCTGATGATCTTTGGCCGCGAGACGCCGGTCGAGCTCGACTTTAACCAGGTCGCTGTCATCGCTTAAGTTTTCGTCCGTTCGCGCGAGCGTGCTTCTTCTGTGACTGCTCATCTCAGGAGTGCTTCTAACACGTGCGTGCTTACGATATAGCAAGTACTTCACACTCGTGATTCGAAAGGAATGACCATGGCTGAGAAGAAGGTTGCCAACGTCATTAAGCTCCAGATTCCTGCTGGTGCAGCAAACCCCGCTCCTCCCGTCGGCCCCGCCCTGGGCGCTGCTGGCGTGAACATCATGCAGTTCTGCCAGGCCTTTAACGCCGAGACGCAGGACAAGAAGGGTGACATCATCCCCGTTGAGATCTCTGTCTACGAGGACAAGTCCTTCTCCTTCATCACCAAGACCCCGCCGGCGGCTCACCTTATCAAGAAGGAGCTGAACCTCAAGTCTGGTTCCGCTAAGCCCCAGGCTGACAAGGTTGGTCAGCTCTCCCAGGAGCAGCTCACCAAGATCGCCGAGATCAAGATGCCGGACCTCAATGCCAACGACATTGACGCCGCCAAGAAGATCATCGCCGGTACCGCCCGTTCCATGGGCGTCACCATCGCTGAGTAGCGATTTCTTATGGTAACGGCGGGTGCTCCGACCGGGGCGCCCGTTAAATGTGTGCAATAGGGCACACGATACGATGTGGGAGGGCTCACGCCCGTTTAACCACAGGAGGTAATGCATATGGCTAAGCATGGTAAGAGCTATAACGCCGCTGCCGAGAAGATCGACCGCGCCACGCTCTACACCCCCCTTCAGGCTGCCAAGCTCATCAAGGAGCTCGACACCGCCAAGTTCGACGAGACCGTCGAGGCTCACTTCCGTCTGGGCATCGATACTCGTAAGGCTGACCAGAACATCCGTGGTTCCATCTCCCTGCCCCACGGCACCGGCAAGACCGTTCGTGTTGCCGTCTTCGCCGAGGGCGAGAAGGCCCGTGAGGCTGAGGCTGCCGGCGCCGACATCATCGGTTCCGACGAGCTCGTCGCCCAGATTCAGAAGGGCGAGATCAACTTCGACGCCGCTATCGCTACGCCGAACATGATGGCCAAGGTTGGCCGCATCGGTAAGATCCTTGGTCCCCGTGGCCTCATGCCGAACCCCAAGCTCGGCACCGTGACCATGGACGTCGCCAAGATGGTCTCCGAGCTCAAGGCTGGCCGCGTTGAGTACCGCGCCGACCGCTACGGCATCTGCCACGTGCCCCTGGGCAAGAAGTCCTTCTCTGAGCAGCAGCTCGTCGAGAACTACGCTGCCCTGTACACCGAGATTCTGCGCGTCAAGCCCTCTTCTGCTAAGGGCAAGTACGTCAAGTCCATCTCCGTGTCTTCCACCATGGGCCCTGGCGTCAAGGTCGATCCCGCTGTCCAGCGTGACTTCCTGGCTGAGTAACTGCTAGTTACTGCCTGAGTACAGCAAGCATTGCTAAAGAAACCCGGTTCTGCCTTGTGCAGGACCGGGTTTCTTGCTATCGCGTCAAAAGCACCATAAAGGGGACAGTGTCCCCTTTATGGTGGTTACCAGGGTGTTCTGGCTGTTGAAGACTCGATGGCTTCGTGGCGTTTGAGCTCGCGGCGCATGGTTTGTGAGTTGAGCCAAGCTGCTTGCCAGCCGCGGATGGGGTAGTGCGTCTGGTCGAGCTCAAACTGCGTATAGCCGCAGGCGTTGATGATCGTCGTTCCACACACATGCTGACGCTCGCGCTGAAAATCGCAACCGTAGCTTTGGTGCACATGCCCGTGCACCATGTAGTCGGGATTCCAGGATTCGAGTGCTGTGTTAAAACACTCGAATCCTCGATGCGGCAGATCGTCCAGATCACCCATACCGGCGGCGGGTGCATGGGTAAGCAGAATGTCGCACCCGCCGACCATCCTAACCTTACGCGACAGCTTACGCATGCGCTTGGACATCTCGCGTTCGGTGTACATGTTGGCGCCGTCGCGATAACGCATGGACCCGCCAAGGCCCGCAATGCGAATCCCTCGGTACGTGTACACGCTGTCCTCTACGCAGATACATCCACCCGGTGCATGACGTGCGTAGCGGTCATCGTGATTGCCGCGCACGTAGATGAGCGGTTTGTTGATGACCGTAACCAAAAACTCAAGATAGTCCGGGTCCAGATCGCCGGCGGACAAAATCAGGTCGACGCCCTCAAAGCGTTCCTTGCGAAAGCACTCCCAAAGGCATCGTTCTTCGGTATCGGCTATGGCAAGGATTTTCATAGGGCAGGGACTTTCGGCTCATCGTCGAGCTGCGGAATGGTGCCTACCACGTTATCCGCCAGCCAATTCATCTCGACAATCTGCGTGCTCGGCAGCGGAGGGAAGCCTTCGATCTGTACCACGCCGTTCTGACTGTGGAGCTCGCCGCCAAAGGGGTTGATGGATCCCTCGACAATGCCGTTGCGGAGCAACTGCACGAGTTTGCGCGTCTGGTAGGGTAGGCCCGGAGCGTAACGGATGTCGATAACGCCGGAGCTCATGCCGTACCAGTAGTTGACGGCGCGCACTTGGTTGTCATCGCTGGTCTCGTCCCACGTGCCGTGCAGAAGGCTGCGAACGATGAGCTCGTAGTAACGGCCCCAGTTCCATACCGGCATGGCGATGCCGGTAACCTTGCCATCGACCAGGCGGTGGAGTCCGTAGGCCGTAGGGTCTTCGAGCGACTTTGACATGTCAGCGCCGGTCATGACGCTCACGCCTTCGCGGCACATGGCCTCGGCGAGACCGCCGGCGGGCACATCGCCCCAGGTGAGGATAATTTGCGCGCGGGGGTCGAGCAGCGAGGCACCGATGGCAAAGGCATTGATCTCGCTGAGCGCGCCGGATGCGAAGACCGACGCGTGGTAGCCGATGCGATGGTTGTCCGCCATGCTGGCGGCAAGGGCGCCCAGGAGGAACTTGGCCTCGTACATCTTGCCAAAGTACGAACGGACGCTTTGGTGGGGAAGGCCGATAGAGCAGTTAAGGAACCGAACCTGGGGATACTCAACGGCAGCTCTGAGCGTGTATTCCATCAGGCGGTGCGAGGTCGAGAAGATGACGTTGTCTCCATGTTTGACAGCCGTTTCCACGGCGGCGTAGAACACGTCCGGATCGTGACAGTCTTCGAACGCCTCGGTGCGCACGATACCGTCAAAGTGCTCATCGAGATACTGACGTCCTTGGTCGTGCAGACTGTCCCAGCTCGACGCCGCACAGGGGAACTCATGGATAAAGGCGATACGCAGGGGGTTGGCCGCCGAATAGACAGTCTTGCCCATAAAGAAGTTGAGCACGCCGGAGGTGGACTTGGCGGGCGACTCCTCCTCATCGACGCTCGGCGCTTCGACAAGATCGACCTTGTCCTCGTCGTTTTTGCCGGCAATGACCAGCTCGCGCCAAATCTTGCACAGGCGGTTTACGACGATATCCGTCGGCGTATCCAGCAGGCGGTCCTGGTTGTACACATTGAGGTAGACGAGCATGGCGTCGGCGGGCGTAATGTCCAGGTGGTCGCCGCCTGCGCGAAGGTAGGCGCGCTTAAAGAGCAGGAAGGTGTGGCGCAGGTAGTCGACCTTTTTCTGCGGCCATTTTTCGATAAGGTTCCGACCGAGCATCTTGGCGAGCGTCTCGTAGCTTCCCTCACGCGAGAACTCGATTTCGTATAGGGGGCAGACGCGCCAAAACGCGCAGAATTCACCGTACAGGCGGCTTTCGACGGAATCCCATGTGCCGGGGTAGAGACGGGTGACCCTGGCCGAAACCGTTGGAGCGTCCAGGAATTTGAGGACACTGACGCGTTTGTTGCCTTCCTGGACATAGAACCGATGCATGAACTCGGTGACGATGATGGGATCGCGATAGCCCTCGGTTACCTGGATGTCGTAGAGGTTGGACCACTTGCGGGCGAACTCAGTGTTAAACGGCAGCAGGGGCATAAAGTTGCATGAAAAGGCGGACTGACGGCCTTTGGTGACTGTGCCGACGACCATTTCGAGCGGAATATCCCTTAGGCCGACATTCTCTCGCTGACCTAAGGGGAGCTGGGCAACGAGGCTGTCGAGGTCCGTAAGGTACGGGTGCTCGCTTTGGCTGATGGCGCGACGGCGTCCCTGCTCGCCGCGCTTGCGTGCTTGACGATAGGCCTCTTCCATGATGTTGCTCCCTTAGTCGTTTAAACAACTATATGAACCATGGTACCACGAATGAAAACCACCACAAAGGTGCCTGTCCCTTTTTGGCGGGTTAGGCGATGATGGGGGCGATGGCACGGATGCAGGCGTCGGCTGCCGTGAAAGTAGTGCTGTCGTCGCTGACGATAAAGATGATCTTTCCTTTGATGCCAAAGTCGCCGATTTCGCTAAAGAGTACGTAGGGCTCCTTGTCAAAGCCCGAGATGGGAAGCACGGCGGCCTTGGTGGCGCTGGTCAGCTCGTCTGCCAGCACGTCAAGGGAAGCCCACTTGGACGTGTCCTTTACGGCAACGGGCACGGCCACGCGCCCAAAGGGCATCAAATGCACGAGTGTGTTCTTGGAAATGTTGGAGTTGGGCACAATGATGGTCTGTCCACAGGCATCCTCAATCGTTGTATGGCGCCAAGTGATGTCTTGGACCACGCCGGATACGCCGCCGACCTCGATATTGTCGCCGGGCTTGATGATGCCCATAAAGGTCACCTGCATGCCGCCGATAAGGTTTGACAGCGTGTCCTGAAAGCCGAGCGAAATGGCGATGCCGCCGACGCCAAGAGCGGCAACGAGGGCGTTTGCGTTAATGCCAAAGCAGTTGTCGAGGATAAAGCTGCCGCCGATCATCCAGATGACGGCGCGCGCGATGTTGATGAAGATACTCGATGCCGGAAGCGGGTTATCGTCTCGGTTAAGCAGATGGTTCAGGGTCTTGGATACGACCTTGGCGGCGACGGCGGTGCCTATCGCCAAGATGACGGCCCAGATGATGTTGTGGACCCACCGTTGCTCAAAGAAATGAAGAATCGGCTCAAACAATTCCATGTAGGGAAAACCTCCTAATGATTGTCCAACCATGATACCCACCAAGAAGCCCGTCCGATCACATCGGACGGGCTTCTGTGCTCGATATAAGGTTTACGCGGCGGGGCTGTAAGGCCCGGCGGTGTAGCTTAGCGTCGACGCTTCCAGATAATGCCGAGCATGATGACGATGATGCCGCCGATAAGGCACGCGCCAACTACTGCCAGCGTGCGGTCTCCCGTTGCGGCAAGCTTACCGGTCGTCTTCTTGGTGATGACCTTCGTGGTCGCCGTGTCCGTCTTAGACGAGGGCTTAGGCGTCGGGGCCGGTGAGGGCGTGGGGTCCACGGCTGCGGAGCCGAAGCCGATGGTGCCGGCGAGCCCGGCCATCTTGCTCTCCCAGCCGTTCTGCCCGATCAGCGCCCTTAGCGCTGACTCGCAGGTACCCCACTCGGTGTGCTTGGTGGCGTTTGCGAAGGTGGGGAAGTCGGTCGTGTTGGTAATGATGTAGTTGTTGGTGGCGACGGTATAGGTCTTGGTGGGATCGAACGTGCTGCCGTCTTTGGTGAGTGTGGCACTCACAATGCGCTTGCCTTCGGGCTGCGTCCAATCAATCGTCACGTTGATGCCGCCAAAGGAGAGAACGCTGCCAGAGTCATCGCGCCACTTGTACTTGTTTTGCGCCTCCTGCTCGGTGTGACCGGCCGCCACATAAGCCTGCTGAAGCTCGTAGCTGTCGTTGCAATCGTCGCTGATTTGTAGCGAGTGCTCGAGCGCTGCGAGGAAGTCCGCGCCGGTCATGGTCCAGGTCTCCACGGTGTTGCCGTAGGGCGAGATGGCGATGACGTTGCCGGCGGTCACGTTGCCCGCCGCGATGCCGCCGCGGATGCCGCCAGCGTTTTCGATAGCGAAGTCCGCGCCCGTCAGGGCAAGATAGGAGCCGCAAATCACGTGGCCGATGGTCTGGGCCTTGGCGGTGTCGCCCGGGTTGCTGGGGCGGAAATCGGTGGTGCGCACCATTTCCCAACCATGCGTGCCTGCGGCGTCCTCGCCGTAGAAATAGTTGGTGGTGGATGTGCCGAGCACCTTGTTCGATTCGTTTTCAAAGTCCTCGTCGAGCGGCTTGATCTTGTTGCGGACGGCTTCAAGGCGGCTTTGG
This sequence comes from uncultured Collinsella sp., assembly GCA_902489955.1. Lineage (GTDB taxonomy): Bacteria > Actinomycetota > Coriobacteriia > Coriobacteriales > Coriobacteriaceae > Collinsella. The sequence continues at coordinate 8,513 of CABUBY010000036.1, forward strand.
TAGTCGGAGCCCTTGTCGGGGTCTGCCAAAAGGTCGTTGACGTTCTTGGCGGTGTAGAGCTTCTCGTCGCTACCGTCTGCAGGGACCGTGACCGTGTCATCGTCGGTCGTCTCGGTGTCATTCGTGTTGTACTTGTACGGAATGGAAAGCAGCCCCACCTCGGCAAAGGCGCTGCCTGCCTCGACAACGTGGATCGTCTTGCCGTCGGCTCCCGTCACCTTCTCGTTAAGGTTGATGTGCTCGTGGCCTGCGATAAGGGCATCGACGCCACGGAGTCGCGTGGCAAAGGTCTTGGCGTCGAGCGTGTGCGCGATACACACAACAACATCGCAGCCCTCCTTGCGCAGCTGCTCTGCCTCGGCATTGATGGCGTTCGCGGCACTCGAGAACGACGTACCCGCGACTAGGTCCGCGCGCAGCGAGGATCCCAGCGACTCATCCATGGCACCCACGACGCCGACCTTGATTTTGTAGTCGAATGTGGAGTGATCCTCGCTATCCTCCCAGGTGCGATCGAGCGTCTTCGTGATGCTCGAGCTCCATACGCCGCTCGTAGACTTCGCGTTCGCGCAGAGCATGGCGAAGGGCGTGCCGGTGGTGCTGTAGCCGGTCATGGTGCGGAGTTTGTTCGCGCCGTAGCTCCAGTCGTGGTTGCCCGGCGTGGTCGCGTCGTAGCCGTCTACATAGAAGGTGTCCATGAGCTCGGCGATGCTCTTGCCCTCGCTCATGGTGGCGAAGGACTGCCCGTGGAAGGTGTCGCCCGCATCGAGCAAAAGATCGGGGGCGCTGTTTTGGGCGCTATAGAGAACCGCCAGCCCATCAAAGCCCACAGTGCCGGTGCCCTTGCTTGCGTTGTAGCTGTACTTGTAGCTGCCGTGGATGTCGTTGGTGTGCATGACGGCCACGGAGCCGTCAATAGCGGCGGGCAGGTTCCCCGCGAAAGCGAGGCTTGGGATGCCTGCGAGCGCGCCGGCAAACAACGCGGTGGCTAACGCAAGGCGGGGGAGTCTTTTCATGGCAGTTTCCTTAGTCCTTAGCCAGAATGTCTGGTTGAATATCGGATTATCGACATAATATGCGAAAACCGCCGCAAGGGCGCCTGTCCCTTAGCGGCGGTTTTGACGTTTGCGCAGATAAAACCTGCCAAAATAAACCTGTCCCTTTTTGGTAGGTTTAGCTTAGCAGCATGCGGTCGTTGGCGAGCTCGCCGCCCGAGACCTCCTCGAATTTCTGCAGCAGGTCGGCTACGGTGAGCGACTTCTTCTCATCGCCCGCCACGTCGTAGATCACGTGGCCTTCGTGCATCATGATCAGACGGTTGCCCAGACGGATGGCGTCGTTCATGTTGTGCGTGACCATGAGCGTGGTCAGGTGGTTCTCGTCGACGATCTCCTCGGTCAGGTTGAGCACCTTAGAGGCCGTCTTGGGGTCGAGGGCCGCGGTGTGCTCGTCGAGCAGCAGCAGGCGCGGCCTGGTGAGCGTGGCCATCAACAGGGTGAGTGCCTGGCGCTGTCCGCCCGAGAGCAGGCCGACCTTGGCGTTGAGACGCGTGTCCAGACCAAGGTCCAGGCGCTTGAGCAGCTCAACGTACTCATCTTTCTCGGCCTTGGTGACGCCCCACGAAAGGCCGCGACGCTGGCCGCGACGCTTGGCGAGGGCCAGGTTCTCGGCAATCTGCATGTCGGCTGCGGTGCCGCGCATGGGGTCCTGGAACACGCGGCCCAGGTACTTGGCACGCTGCGACTCGCTCAGACGCGAGATATCGTTGCCGTCGAGCTCGATAACGCCCGAATCGAGCGGATATACGCCGGCGATCATGTTGAGCAGCGTGGACTTGCCGGCGCCGTTGCCGCCAATCACGGTTACAAAGTCGCTGTCATTCAGGGTGAGGTCGACGCCGGTGAGCGCGCGCTTCTCGGTGACGGTGCCCTTGTTAAAGGTCTTTTTGACGTGCGAGAGCTTAAGCATCTGCCTCATCCCCCTTCGTGTAGGAGCTGCGGAGCTTATAGCGCTCCCAAACCACGGGCACGCACAGGGCCACGGCGACGATCACGGCGGAGAGCAGTTTCATGTCGTTGGCGTCCATGCCCATTTGCAGCACGATGGCGCGGATAAGGAAGTAGACCACGGAGCCAAAGACGGCGGAGGCAAGACGGACGCTAAACTGCGTGAGGCCGCCGGGCAGCAGACGGCCGAGCACCTCACCGATAACAATGGCGGCAAGACCGATAACGATGGCACCGGTGCCCATACCAATGTCGGCATACTTTTGGCTCTGGCAGATGAGCGCGCCCGAAAGGCCGATGAGGGCGTTGGAGAGCACAAGGGCGATCATCTTGGTGGAGTTGGTGTTGACGCCCAGGGCGCGGATCATGTACTCGTTGTTGCCGGTGGCGCGCAGCGCCGAGCCAATCTCGGTGCCAAAGAACCAATACAGGATGGCAACGATAGCCACGGCGAGCAGGATGCCCAAGATGATGGCAACGGTGGACTGCGGCAGGCCGGTCATATTGCTGACGGCCGAGAACACGGTGCCCTTGGCAAGAATGGGCGTATTGGACTTGCCCATGATGCGCAGGTTGATTGACCACAGACTGATCTGGGTGAGGATTCCGGCGAGGATCGCGGGAATCTCAAAGACGGTGGTCAAAATGCCCGTGACGGCACCCGCGATGGCGCCGGCGCACATACCGGCCAGCACGGCGAGCAGCGGGTCGACGTTGTTATTGACGATGAGCACAGCGCAGACGCAGCCGCCGAGGGCAAAGCTGCCGTCGCAGGTCATATCGGGAATGTCGAGCAGGCGGAACGTGATAAACACGCCAAGCACCATAATGCCCCAGAGGACGCCCTGCGAAACGGCGCCCTGCAATGCAATGAGCATGCTTCATACCTCCTAGGATAGGGTGGACACGTGATTTTCCATAATAGCGGTAACAATGCATAGAAGAGCTGCGGACAGACGTTTTGTTTTACCTGAAACAAGCAGGGCGGACGCCGGTCTACAGCGCCCGCCCCTGTGGCTCAGATATTGAATAACGCGGCTAAAGCGCGAGCACGGGCTCTAGACGCATGCCGCGTATGGCATTACGCGTCCAGAGCGGAAAGGTCGATGCCCAGGGCCTCGGCCATCTCGTCGTTCTTGACGACGACCAGGTCCTTGCTCGAGAGGTGCTTGATCGGCATGTCTTCGGGCTTGGCCTCGCCCTTCAGGATCTTAACGGCCATCTCGCCCGCGGCGTAGCCCAGGTCCTCGTAATTGATGGAGAGGGTGAACAGGCCGCCGGCCATGCACATACCCTCCTCGCCAGTCACGAAGGGGAGCTTGTTTTCCTTGCAGATCTGGCCGACCTGCGAGGCACCCGCGGCGATGGTGTTGTCGGTGGGGGAGTACAGCGCGTCGACCTTGCCCACGGCAGACTCGACGACGGACTGAATCTCGTTGGAGCTCGAGACGGTGAAGTCAGTGTACTCGAGGCCCAGCTTGTCGAGCTCCTTCTTGGCGGCCTTGATCTGGACGTCGGAGTTGGACTCGGCGGTGCAGTAGAGCAGGCCGACCTTTTTAACGTCGGGCAGGACCTTCTGCATCATCTCGAGCTGCTCGGCGACCGGGGTGAGGTCGGAGGCGCCCGTGACGTTGGTGCCGGGCTTGTCGTTGTCCTGGACCAGGCCGGAGGCGGCGTAGTCGGTGATGGCACAGCCCACGATGGGGATATCGGCCGTGGCGCCGGCGGCAGCCTGTGCGGCGGGTGTGGCGATGGCATAAATCAGGTTGACGTTGTCGCCCACAAACTTGTCGGCAATGGACTTACACGTGGACTGGTCGTTCTGGGCGTTCTTCTGGTCGATCTTGACCTTAAGGCCGCTCTCCTTGATGGCCTTGACAAAGCCGTCGTTGGCGGCATCGAGTGCGGAGTGCTCGGTGAGCTGCAGAACGCCGATGGTGTAGTCGGAACCGGCGGCAGCAGAGCCGGAACCAGAGTTGCCGCCGCATCCGGCGAGCGGGGCGAGCGCGAGCAGGCCGGCGGAGACCAGAAGGCTCCTGCGGCTGATGGTGATGTCCTTCATATCATTACCCCCAGTATAAAAATGGCTGGAAACACTGCACTGGGACAAAGTGCAAGTGGAACTATAGTAGCGCTGATGTCCATTTTTACAACAGCCTGGCGGGTTTTTAATACAGAATCGGATGGGCGGTACGGGTAGTCGAATGGGCGGCGGAGGAGGCGTCCTCCTCCTCGTCGAGGGCGGCGAAGAGCTTCTTGCCGTCGAGGAGACGTGTGGTGACGTTTCTCATTCGGCCAATCTCTACGGTACGCAACGTGTCATCGGCGCCTCGGGCGTCATAGACCGTTCCCAGCAAATACGAGATGCCGTCTCGTTGCTTGATGGCAAAGGGACGGAGTGTCATCCGTGCTGCTTCGGTTTCGCCATGCGTCGTGACGCTCGAAATATCAAAACTCACCGTGGTTCCGTGGTCGATGGCCTGCTCGACGAGCTCGCACGTGTCGATGCGCTTGATGGGCGTGCGTGTTGCCTTGGTAGCCTTGCTGCCTGCGCTTGGAGCGGGTTCGGGTGTATCGAGGTAGCCGCGAACGTCGGCGCTCGCCATGGCAACTAAGTGCTGCGCCATGCTCTTGCGGATAGCGATAGGCGTGGAGCGGTTGCGCATGACCATACCGTGGAGCCGGATGATCTCTTCATCGGTGAGCGGGCGGGTAAGAAGTTTGTAGCCCACGCCGCGTTTGTACTCAATTTCGTATCCGGCATGGCGAAGCGCGGAGATGGCGGTGTAGATGCTGCGCCGCGCCGCCGAGATGGGCATGCGGGCGGGGTCGTCGGGATGGGCGAGGCGCCGGATCAACTCATCGGAAAGCATGGCCTTGTCCTCGCCGGTGTTTTCGCTTAATAGTTGCAGGATGCGAACGGCGCGATAGGCTGCCATCGAGGCGGCGCCTCTAGTCGTGGTGTCGTAGGTTTCAACAGCGGCTTCGGTCATGGTGCCCACGTCCTTTCCGTTTTGGGTGGCGACGGTATGGAGCCTAGGACGTGGGGCTTTCCCAGGGGCGCAGGGCGCTCTGGGCGGTCGGTAGTCGTCGGCAAACGGCAGGTCGAGTTTTCAACAGCCCTGCTCAACTGACCAAAAACTTGCCAAAAGCTTGACGGATGCTGTTGAAAAAAAGCGTCTCTCGACCGATGTCGAGAGGCGCTTGTGCGATGAGCGTTGGCGTGTGGCGACGCGAGCTAGCGTCCGACGATTAGAAGTCGGCGTTGCCCACGGTGCGCGGGTGCGGCAGGACGTCGCGGATGTTGCCCACGCCGGTCAGATACATGACCAAGCGCTCGAAGCCCAGGCCGTAGCCGGCGTGCTTGCAGGAACCGTAGCGGCGCAGGTCAAGGTAGTACTTGTACTGCTCGGGATTCATACCCAGGTCCTTGATGCGGGCCTCGAGCAGATCCAGGCGCTCCTCGCGCTGGGAGCCACCGATGATCTCGCCGATACCGGGAACCAGGCAGTCGGCGGCGGCGACGGTCTTGCCGTCCTCGTTCATGCGCATGTAGAAGGCCTTGATCTCGGCCGGGTAGTCGGTTACGAAGGTCGGGCGCTTAAAGTGCTCCTCGGTCAGGAAGCGCTCGTGCTCGGTCTGCAGGTCGATGCCCCAGCTCACGGGGTAGTCAAACTTGTGACCGGCGGCGACGGCCTGCTCCAGGATCTCGACGGCCTCGGTGTAGGTAACGCGGGCGAAGTCGGAGTTGGCGACATGGTCTAGGCGCTCGAGCAGACCCTTGTCCACAAACTTGTTGAGCATATTGAGCTCGTCGGGGCAGGTGGCCATAACGTCCTTAAGGACGTACTTGAGCATGGCCTCGGCGTTGTCCATGTAGTCGTTAAGGTCGGCAAAGGCCATCTCGGGCTCGATCATCCAAAACTCGGCGGCGTGGCGCGTGGTGTTGGAGTTCTCGGCACGGAAGGTCGGGCCAAAGGTGTACACGTCGCCAAAGGCCATGGCAAAGTTCTCGGCATTGAGCTGGCCGGACACGGTGAGGCTCGCATGCTTGCCAAAGAAGTCCTGGCTCCAGTCGACCTCGCCGGACTCGGTGAGGGGCGGATTTTTGGGGTCGAGCGTGGTCACGCGGAACATCTCGCCGGCGCCCTCGCAGTCACTCGTGGTGATGATGGGGGTGTTGACGTAGACAAAGCCCTGCTCCTGGAAGAAGCGGTGGATGGCGGCAGCCGCGACAGAGCGGATGCGGAACACGGCGCGGAACAGGTTGGTGCGCGGACGCAGGTGCTGCTGGGTGCGCAGGAACTCGACGGTTGCGCGCTTCTTCTGCAGCGGGTAATCCGGGGCGCTCGTGCCCTCGACCTCGATGGAGGTGGCAGAAAGCTCGAAAGGCTGGGGCGCATCGGGGGTCAGCTTGACGGTGCCGGTGCAAATGAGTGCGGCCGAGACGTTTTGATGAGCGATCTCGTCGTAGTTGTCGAGTGCCTCGCGGTTCATGACGACCTGCAGGTCGCGGAAGCAGCTGCCGTCGTTGAGCGTAACAAAGCCAAAGTTCTTCATGTCGCGGACGGACTTGACCCAGCCGGCGACGGTGACGGTTTGGCCGCCGAGCGACTCGGCATCGGCATAGAGCTGCGCGATTTTGGTGCGGTTCACGTATCCTCCCATAACGGTTGAATGATAGTTATCCATACAGTTCGTTATTCTAGCAGCTCGTCTCATTTGGGCTATACAGATAAGGCATTGGCGGGATGGTTTTTCAAACGAAAAGCGCCCGCGGCCA
>CABUBY010000037.1 GCA_902489955.1 uncultured Collinsella sp.
TGCCGCGAGGGTGATAAGCTCGCGCTGGCCGCGGCCGACACCATGGCCGACTATCTCGGCCGTGCCCTGGCGCTTATTGCCAACGTGGTCGACCCCGAGATGTTCCTGATCGGTGGCGGCGCGTCCGCTTCGGCCGATGTCTACCTCGATAAGGTTCGCGAGCACTTCCAGCGCTACGCGCTTTCCGCCTCGCGCGAGACGCCCATTAAGGTCGCTTCGCTCGGAAACGACGCCGGCATCATCGGTGCCGCCTACGTAGCCCTGCGCGCCGCCGGTAAATAGCTGGTGCAAGGGGGTCAGGTTACTTTGCACCAACATGGTGCAAAAGGGACAGCCTTGGCCCCCATACCTGCCACAAAATATGCCGTGGCCCTTCCGTCTGCGAAGGCTCGGCATCGGCGTGCTACCATAGCTACGTCCAAGTACACATATCAAGTGGAGGATATCCATGGCAAACGTTCTTGTCTTTGGTCACCAGAACCCCGATAACGACGCCATCATGAGCGCCGTCGTCCTGTCCCAGCTGCTTAACCAGGTTGAGTATGCCGGCAACACCTACGAGGCTTGCGCTCTGGGCCAGCTTCCGGCCGAGTCCGCCAAGCTGCTCGCCGATGCCGGCATTGCCGAGCCCCGCGTGATCGAGTCCGTCGAGGCCGGTCAGCTCGTCGTCCTCACCGACCACAACGAGTCCGCCCAATCCGTCGCCGGCCTTAAGGACGCCACGGTCTTTGGTGTTGTCGACCATCACCGCATCGGCGACTTCGAGACCGCCGGCCCGCTGCACTACATCTGCCTGCCCTGGGGCTCCAGCTGCACCATCGTCACCAAGCTCGCCGGCGTGCTCGGCGTTGAGCTTTCCGACGTCCAGGCCAAGCTGCTGCTTTCGGCCATGATGACCGACACGCTCATGCTCAAGAGCCCCACCACCACCGATGTCGACCGCGCCGTCGCCGCCAAGCTCGGCGAGCAGGTGGGCGTCGACCCGGTCAAGTTTGGCATGGAGGTCTTCCTTACCCGCCCGTCCGGCTCCTTCACCGCTGCCGAGATGGTCGGCAACGACATCAAGATGTTCGAGCCCGCCGGCAAGAAGCTGCTCATCGGCCAGTACGAGACCGTCGACAAGAGCCGTGCGCTTGGCATGATTGACGAGATCCGCGAGGCCATGCGCGCCTACGCCGCCGAGAAGGGTGCCGACGGCATTGTCCTGTGCATCACCGACATCATGGAGGAGGGCTCGCAGGTCCTGCTCGAGGGCGAGACCGAGGCTGCTCAGAAGGGCCTGGGCATTGCCGACGAGCACGACGGCGTCTGGATGCCGGGCGTCCTCTCCCGTAAGAAGCAGGTCGCTGCCCCCATCATGGCCGCCTGCTAGGTTTAGTTGACCAAACGCCACGACCGGATCGCGGACGCCCCGCGCTCCGGTCGTTTTTTGTGCATGCGCCGCGTCGTCTCTTGGACAGGCGTGCCCGTGCCGTTGAGCAAATAATGTTCAACCTGTGGTTCCGCTTTTCGGCCACGCCTGCGTGCTTGTCGTGCAGGGTAGGCTAGATGCAAGCGTAATACGTTAGAGCGCGGCGCCGCCACTTGGGCGGGCCGTGCTTTTTTAAGACGGGAGCTTTCCCGTGAAAGGAGCCGCCCATGGCAGCAACCGAGCAGCTGTTCAACGTCCGTGAGCGCAAGCGCTTTGAACGCCACGACATTTGGGAGCGCATCGCCGAGAACGGCACGATTTCCGCCGCGGTTATGGTCATCGCCGCCATCGCCGCCGTCATTTGCGCCAATACCGATGCCTACGAGGCCATCCATCACTTTTTGGAGACCCCGCTGTATGTGGGTCTGGGCAACCTTACGGCCGGTCTTACCGTTGAACTTTTCGTCAACGACTTCCTCATGGCGATTTTCTTTTTGTTGGTGGGCATTGAGCTTAAGTACGAGATGACGGTCGGCGAGCTCAAGAATCCGCGTCAGGCCATGCTTCCCATGCTGGCGGCCGTGGGCGGCGTCGTCGTTCCCGCCTGTATCTACCTGATCTTCAACCATGCCGGCGCCCGCAACGGTTGGGCCATCCCCATGGCAACCGATATTGCCTTTGCGCTGGGCGTGCTATCGCTTTTGGGCAATCGCGTTCCCAACGGCGTGCGCGTGTTCTTCTCGACGCTCGCCATCGCCGACGACCTCATCTCCATCGCCGCCATCGCCATCTTCTACGGTCAGAGCCCCAATCCGTTTTGGTTGGGCGCCGCCGCGCTTGTGACCTGCGCGCTCGTGTGGCTCAACAAGACGCAGCATTACCGCCTTGCCCCGTATTCGGTACTGGGTCTGCTGTTGTGGTTCTGTATGTTCAAGAGCGGCGTGCACGCCACGCTTGCTGGCGTTATCTTGGCCTTTACCATCCCGGCCAAGTGCGGCGTCAAGCTCGATAGCCTCACCGATTGGTTGGGCGAGTGCCTGCCGCTGCTCGATGACCGCTACGACGACGAGGCGCACATCCTGGGCCAGCATGACTTTACCGTCTCGACCACCAAGGTCGAGCGTGTTATGCACCGCGTGACCCCGCCGCTCATCCGCATGGAGCGCCTGATCTCCACACCGGTCAACTTTGTGATCCTGCCGATCTTTGCGTTCGTCAACGCACAGGTTCGCCTAGTGGGCGTGGACATGAGCACGCTGCTCACCGACCCGGTGACGCTCGGCGTGTACTTTGGCATGCTGCTGGGCAAGCCGATCGGCATCTTTGGCATGACGTTCGCCTTGGTCAAACTCAAGGCCTGCGAGCTACCGCGCAACGTCAACTGGCACATGATTGCCGGCGTGGGCATTCTGGGCGGCATCGGCTTTACCATGTCGATTCTCATCAGCGGCCTTGCCTTCCCGACGGCCCAGTTTGAGGTTCTGGCTGCCAAGGCCGCCATCCTTGCCGGTTCGGTTACCGCTGCCGTGCTTGGCATGATCTATATGAGCGTGGTCTGCAAACACCCCGCGCCCAAGGACGAGTAAGAGCACATACAAGTTTGAAAACGCCGCCTGTGAACACCATCACAAGCGGCGTTTTAGTCATTGGGGACGTTCTTAAACGACTAGGTTTATTCCACCGTTCCGTAGACGGCGCCCCAGCCGTGGGCGGCAAGGGCGGAGTTGAGCTGGTCGCAAAGCGATTGGCGGTCGTAATAGCCGGGCGGTAGCAGGTTGACGATTTCCATGAGATCGGGCGCCAGGTCCAAGATTTCGGCCTGTACGATCAGATCCAGGCGGTCGATGGCGTGGCGGTCGTAAAACAGTCCGTCGACCAGGCGCTGCAGGTCGCCGAATTCCTCGGCCTGGAACGATCCATACTCCATAGTGCCTCCTTGGGCGCCCCACGCAGGCATGCGCGGCGATTCGTAATTTATTGCGATGGACTTAATCTATCACGGCTTCATAACGTTGCGGCGGTGGCGGTCTATACTTAGACGAACTGCAACGTACCGCTTCGCGAAAGGTCGCACCCATGCAGACGATCTACCAGAAGATGGAAACCACCGAACTCGATGCCGCCATCGAGGCGCTCAAAGCCGAGGTCTCCGAGGTCAAGGCCAAGGGCCTGGCGCTCGATATGGCCCGCGGCAAGCCATCGCCCGCCCAGGTGGACATCTCGCGCCCCATGCTCGATATCCTCAATGCCGATGCCGATCTGCACGACGGCAACGTCGACTGCTCCAACTACGGCTGCTTTGAGGGCATTCCCTCGGCACGCAAGCTAGCGGGGGAGTTCCTGGGTTGCCCCGCCGAGCAGACGCTCGTGCTGGGCTCGTCGAGCTTGCTGATCGAGCACGATATCGCCGGTATGTTCTGGCGTTGCGGCTCATGTGGTAGCGACCCTTGGGAGGCTTACGAGGCCGCGCACGACGGCAAGAAGGTCAAGTTCCTGTGCCCGGTTCCCGGCTACGACCGCCACTTTGGCATCACCGCCGATCTGGGTATCGAGAACGTCCCCGTCGCGATGACCGACAACGGCCCCGACATGGACGAGGTCGAGCGCCTCGTCGCCGCCGACGATTCCATCAAGGGCATCTGGTGCGTGCCCAAGTATTCCAACCCCACGGGCATCACCTTTAGCGAGGACACCGTGCGTCGCCTGGTCGAGATGCCCACGGCCGCGCCCGATTTCCGCATCTTCTGGGACAACGCCTACTGTGTGCACGACCTGTACGACGAGACCGACGAGCTCGCCAACATCTTCGATCTTGCCCGCGCGGCGGGCACCGAGGACCGCGTGGTGGCATTCGCCTCGACGTCCAAGATCACCTTCCCGGGTGCCGGTATCGGCTTTATCGGTGCGAGCCCCGCGGTTATCGCGGAGTTCTCCAAGCGCCTGAAGGCCGGCCTCATCAGCGCCGACAAGCTCAACCAGCTGCGTCACGTGCGCTTCCTTCCCACCATCGAGGCGGTCAAGGAGCACATGAAAAAGCATGCCGAGTTCCTGCGCCCGCGCTTTGAGGCCGTCGAGCGCAAGCTCACCGAGGGTCTGGGCGAGACGGGCTGCGCCACCTGGACGCACCCCCGCGGCGGCTACTTTGTAAGCTTCGATGGTCCCGAGGGCTCGGCCCAGAAGGTCGCCGCGCTCTGCGCCGACCTGGGCGTCAAGCTCACGCCGGCCGGTGCCACTTGGCCCTATGGCAAGGACCCGCGCGACACCAACATCCGCATCGCGCCGAGCTATCCCACGGTCGAGGACCTGGAGGCCGCGCTCGATGTGCTGGTGCTGGCCGTTAAGCTTGTCGCTGCCGAGCTTGCGCGTGCCGAGCGCGCCTAACGCGCGGCTTCCCGTACTATCCGCACTTTCGATACGTAAAGGAGCGTATACATGGATTTGGGTATTTCCACCAACCCCACGCCAGAGCTCTACACCATTAAGGTGACCGGCGAGATCGATATCTCTAACGCCGATAGCCTGCGCAACGCCATCGACCTGGCGCTCGAGCAGCCCACCGAGGCCGTTGAGCTCGATTTTGCCCAGGTGAGCTACATCGATTCGACGGGCATTGGCGTGCTCGTGGGCGCCGCGCACCACGCGGCCGACCACGGCAAGCGCTTTAGCTGCACCAATGTGCAGCCCCCGGTAATGCGCGTGGTTCAGCTGTTGGGTGTCGACCAGGAGATTTTGATCACCGCTGCATAATCTTTGCCCCCAAAAGGGCGTGCCGTTTGGCATATGTTTGTGATGCGCTCGGACGTTTTGGCGTCCGGGCGCTATACTTGACCGAATGAATAGACGAGTTCCGGCCGAATGGCGCGGTGCGGGCTCGACTCACATCGAGCCTTGGAGGTATGTGTGTTTGGTATTGGAGAGGGTGAGCTCGCGATCATCGTGGTCTTCGGCTTTTTGCTGTTTGGCCCGGATAAGCTCCCACAGATGGGCCGCACGATTGGCCGTGCCATCCGTCAGTTCCGCGAGACGCAGGAAAAGATGACGGCCGTTGTTCAGTCCGAGATTATCGATCCGGTAAGTGAGGCCGCTTCGGCACCGGTCAAGCCCAAGAAGACTGCCGTCGATGACGATTCCGATGCGGACGAGGATGCCGCCGAGGCGGCAGCGCCCGCCAAGAAGGAGACCTTTGCCGAGCGTCGCGCCCGTCTTGCTGCCGAGAAGGCCGCGAGTGAGGCTGCCGCCGAGGGCGAGGGTGCTGCTGAGGAGGCCGAGGGTGCCGAGCCTGCCGCTGCCACCGTCGAGCCCGAGCCTGCTGCAGAGCCCGAGCCGGCAGAGCCCACGACGGCCGACCTCTACGCCCGTCGTCCCCGCAAGCGCAAGGCCGTCGTCGACCAGCTCGCTCGCGAGCTCGAGGCCGAGGACGACGCCGCTGTCGCCGACGCCCCGAAGGGAGGCGATGAGTAATGCCTATCGGACCTGCGCGTATGCCGCTCTTCGATCACCTGGGAGAGCTCCGTCGCCGCCTGACCATCGTGGTCGTGTCGGTGTTTGCCGCCGCCATCGTGCTGTATTTCGCCACGCCCGTGGTGCTCGACATCCTGGAAGACCCCATCCGCTCCTTTGTGCCGGACGGTAAGTTCTACATCACCACCACGCTCGGCGGCTTTGGCCTGCGCTTCTCGCTTGCCATCAAGATGGCCGTGGTCATGTGCACGCCCATGATCATCTGGCAGATTCTGGCATTTTTCCTGCCGGCACTGCGCCCCAACGAGCGCAAGTGGGTTGTGCCCACGGTGCTCGCCTCGACGGTGCTGTTCTTCCTGGGTGCCATCTTCTGCTACTTCATCATCATCCCGGCGGGCTTTGAGTGGCTCATCGGCGAGACCTCGGCTGTCGCTACGGCGCTGCCCGATCTGGAGAACTACGTCAACATGGAGCTGCTCTTTATGATCGGCTTTGGTGTGGCGTTTGAGCTGCCGCTCATCATCTTCTACCTGTCCGTTTTCCACATCGTGTCCTATGCGGCCTTCCGCAGCGCCTGGCGCTACGTGTACGTAGGCCTGCTCGTGGGTTCGGCTGTGATTACGCCCGACGGCTCGCCCGTTACGCTGGGTCTCATGTATGGCGCCCTGCTCTCGCTCTACGAGATTTCGCTCGCCATCGCTCGCGTGGTCATTACCGCGCGCGAGGGCAAGGAGGGCCTGTTCGTGAGCCGTCTGGACCTGTTCTCGGACGACGAGGACGACGAGGAGTAAATCGGTATGCACGAGGTTGGCATTGTCAACGGCATACTCGATACAGTGATTCGCGCGGCGCGTGGGGCGGGGGCCTCGCGCGCCGTTTTGGTAACGCTGCGTATCGGGGATATGACCGAGGTCGTGCGCGAGGCGCTCGACTTTGCGTGGGAGACGTTTCGCGACGAGGACCCGCTCACGCGCGGCTGCGAGCTTGCCGTGGAGGAGGTCCATCCACAAAGCGAGTGTCTGGACTGCGGCGAGGTTTTCGACCACGATCGCTTCCACTGTCGCTGTCCCCAGTGTGGTGGTGCCAACGTGCGCCTACTGCACGGCCGCGAGCTCGATATCGCAAGTATCGAAATCGAAACCACCGACGATTAGCCCGCTAGCCATCTGGTGATGGGGTATAAAGGGGCCAAAGTAAGGAGCGCTAAGTATGGCCGAGAAAACGATTGATATTGCATCGCCGATTCTGTCGCGCAACGAGCGCCTGGCAAATCAGCTACGTCAGCGATTTGATGAGACAGGCACCTATGTGATCAATGTGTTGTCGAGCCCTGGCTCGGGCAAGACCACTACGATTCTGGGCACCAACGAGCGCCTGCGCGACAAGGCCGGCTTGCGCTGCGCCGTCATCGAGGGCGACATCGCCTCGGATGTCGATGCCATTACCATGAAGGAAGCCGGCATGCCCGCCATCCAGATCAACACGGGCGGCCTGTGCCACCTTGAGGGCAATATGATCATGGAGGCCGTTGACGCGTTCGACCAGGCCGTTGGGCTCGATAACATCGATGTCATCTTTATCGAAAACGTGGGTAACCTGGTCTGCCCAGTCGACTTTGACCTGGGTGAGAACCTGTCCATCATGATCCTCTCGGTGCCCGAGGGCGACGACAAGCCCATCAAGTACCCGGGCATCTTCCAGCACGCTGGCGCGCAGCTGCTCAACAAGGTCGACGTGGCTCCGGCTTTCGATTTTGACATGGATAGGTATACTAAGACACTCGATGACCTCAATCCGCAGGCGCCGCGGTTTGCCGTGAGCGCGCGCAAGGGCGAGGGCATGGATGCCTGGTGCGATTGGCTCATCGGGCAGATTGAGCAAGCAAGGGCGTAAGTCGGCCGCCATACGGGCGGGCGTAGCCGCAGAGATACGAGATAGGAGCCTCTTTTGAAGCTCATCATCGCCGAGAAAAACGACGCCGCGCGTCAGATTGCCGAGCGTCTGTCCACGGGCAAGCCCAAAAAGGACAAGGTGTACAACACCGCCATCTACCGTTTTGAGTGGAAGGGCGAGGAGTGCGTGACCATCGGCCTTGCCGGTCACATCCTAGCGCCCGATTTTTGCGACAGCGTGCTGTTCGATAAAAAGCTGGGCTGGTATTCGGTCACCGAGGACGGCGAGATACTGCCGGCCGACATACCCGATGGCCTGGCGCGTCCGCCCTACGACACCAAGCGCAAGCCGTTTCTTGCCGATGGCATCTCAATCAAGGGCTGGAAACTCGAGAGCCTGCCTTACCTCACCTGGGCGCCCGTCATTAAGCTACCGGCCGAGAAGGAACTCATTCGTTCGCTCAAGAACCTCGCCAAGAAGTCCGACAGTGTCATCATCGCCACGGACTTCGATCGCGAGGGCGAGCTGATCGGTTCGGACGCCCTCAACAAGGTGCGCGAGGTTGCGCCCGACCTGCCGGTCGCCCGCGCCCAGTATTCTTCGTTTACCAAGGCCGAGATCACGCAGGCCTTCGATAATCTCGTCTCGCTCGACCAGAATCTGGCCGACGCCGGCGAGAGCCGCCAGCACATCGACCTCATTTGGGGTGCGGTGCTCACGCGCTACCTGACGCTCGCCAAGTTTGGCGGCTTTGGTAACGTGCGCTCTGCCGGCCGTGTGCAGACGCCGACGCTTGCCCTGGTGGTCGAGCGCGAGCGCGAGCGCATGGCGTTTGTGCCCGAGGACTATTGGCAGATCCGCGGCATGGGCGCCGCACAGGGTGCTGCCGAGGACGACCGCTTTAAGATTGCGCACAAGACGGCGCGCTTTACCGACAAGGATGCTGCTGAGGCGGCGTACGGCCACGTTGACGGCGTTGCGACGGCAACCGTCGCCGCGGTGACCAAGCGTTCGCGCAAGCAGCAGCCGCCCACACCGTTTGCGACCACCTCGCTGCAGGCTGCCGCCGCAGCCGAGGGCATCTCACCTGCGCGTACCATGCGCATCGCCGAGTCCCTCTACATGGCCGGTCTCATCAGCTACCCGCGTGTCGACAATACCGTGTACCCTGCGACGCTCGATCTGGGCGCCGTGGTGAGCGACCTTGCAAAGATCAACCCGGCGCTGGCGCCCGTGTGCAAAAAGGTGCTCGCCGGCCCCATGAAGCCCACGCGCGGCAAAGTCGAAACCACCGACCACCCGCCTATCTATCCCACGGGCGAGGGCGATCCGTCCGCGCTCGACGGTGGCCAGCGCAAGCTCTACGACCTCATCGCCCGCCGCTTCCTGGCGACGCTTATGGGTCCCGCGACCATCGAGAACACCAAGCTCGAGCTCGACGTGAGCGGCGAGCCGTTCGTGGCCTCGGGCGACGTGCTCGTGACCCCGGGCTTCCGCGAGGCGTACCCGTACGGGCTCAAGCGCGACGAGCAGATGCCGCCGCTTGAGCAGGGCGACACGGTCGACGTGTTCGACATTAAGCTTGAGGCCAAGCAGACCGAGCCGCCCGCGCGCTACAGCCAGGGCAAGCTCGTGCAGGAGATGGAGAAGCGCGGCCTGGGCACCAAGTCCACGCGCGCGAGCATCATCGAGCGCCTGTACGCCGTGCGCTACCTCAAAAACGATCCCGTTGAGCCGAGCCAGCTGGGCATCGCCATCATCGACGCGCTGACGCAGTTTGCCCCGCGCATCACGAGCCCCGATATGACCAGCGAGCTCGACGGCGACATGACTCGCGTCGAGCGCGGCGAGGACACCGAAGAGCATGTCGTGACGCACTCGCGTGCGCTGCTGGCCGGCGTGCTCGACGAGCTGCTCAAGCATACGCAGGAGCTCGGCGACGCCATCAGCGACGCCGTCACGGCCGATGCGCGCGTGGGCGCCTGCCCCAAGTGCGGCAAGGATCTGGTTATGAAGACGAGCGCCAAGACCCGCGGCAGCTTCATTGGCTGCATGGGCTGGCCCGACTGCGACGTGACCTATCCGGTGCCGAGCGGCGTCAAGGTGAGCCCGCTCGAGGGCGAGGCCGCCGTGTGCCCCGAGTGCGGTGCGCCGCGCATCAAGTGCCAGCCGTTCCGCCAGAAGGCTTTCGAGATCTGCGTGAACCCGAGGTGCCCCACCAACTACGAGCCCGACCTTAAAGTGGGCGAGTGCAAGGTGTGCGCCGAGGCCGGACGCCATGGCGACCTGATCGCGCACAAGAGCGAGAAGAGCGGCAAGCGCTTTATCCGCTGCACCAACTACGATGACTGTGGCGTGAGCTATCCTCTACCGGCGCGCGGTAAGCTCGAGGCGACGGGTGAGACCTGCCCCGAGTGCGGCGCTCCCATCGTGGTGGTCAACACGGCGCGCGGCCCGTGGCGCATCTGCGTGAACATGGACTGCCCGACCAAGGAGAAGAAGCCCGCCCGCGGCCGCAAGACCACAACCAAGGCGAGCTCGGCAAAGAAGACGACGGCGGCCAAGAAGACCACGGCTAAGAAAGCCACTGCCGCCAAGAAGACGACCGCGAAGAAGTCGACTGCCAAGAAAGCAGCCGCCGACAAGTAACGGCGCAGTCGAAACAGTGCCCAAAAAACGAGCGAGGGTCCCATGATCCTCGCTCGTTTTTTTGACCGGCAGTTAGGGACGTTCCTTTTCTGCCGGCAGTTTAGGAACGTCTCTAACTGCCGGCTCGGGAACGACAAAGCGCTAGTTCACCTCGACGGGTTTGGCGCCGGGATAGCGCTCCTCAAAGTCTAGGCGGTACTTATTGTCATTGGTACCCGCCACGTTGTCGCGCGACAGCGGTGCCACGATCTCATTCTTGTGGTCCGCAGGCTTGGCGTATTTCAGGCTGATCTCCCAGGCATCACAGATTGCGTCAATGCGGTGATCCAGGTCGTCGTACAGGGCGATGATGTCCTTCCAGGAGCTGTAGTTCTTGGAGCTCGTCGGGACGTCCAGGTCCTCGACGATGTCGTAATACTGCTCGATGGTGTCCTCCGTGCGCTCGGCGACGTCGGCGAGATTTTGACGGGTGGTTCGATCCTCTTCCAGATAGTTGCCGTTGAAGTTCTGCGCGCAGCCACGGACCTGGCTGTCGAGATCTTCGAGCAGGTCGTAGTATTCGCTCAGGCGACGGTAGAGGTTCTGCTCGGAGAGCGTTGCTTCGCCGCCATCCTCGTCGTCATCGTCATCATCGTCGTACAGGCTGTTGGGATCGCCGAGAGGCTTTAGGTCATCGTCGTCGACGTCATGGTGCAGCTTAGCTACCGCGGCAGTCGTCTGCGTGGCGGCGTTGTCGAAAGGCTTGATCACAAAGAAAACGACCAGGGCGATGATGATCGCCACCAGCACAACAATAACGGCGATAAGCGGCCCGGTGCCGCTCTTTTTGGGAGCGGGGGTCTGTGGCGAAGCGGGCGCGTATGCGGGAGCCGGCTGCTGTTGGGGCGAGCCGCTCGCGACGGGTATGCGCTGCGTGGTCTCGACGGCCTCGGTCCCTGCGGCGGGGTCGGGGCTATAGGCGAGGGGGTCGTCCGCCTTGGCTTGCGGCGTATCAAGGGAGCCGGTCTGCTCAAAAGCGGGCTGGCTATCGCTCGCGGCTGTTTGCTCAACGGGTGCACCGCACGAGGTGCAGAACTTGGCATCATCTGCAAGAAGCTTGCCGCACGAGGCGCAATACCGAGACATTGCCACTCCTTTCGCCACATTTCAATGCAATACGACGATTATACCCAGCGTCCAAAATTCCCCATCATAAGTTGCGGTGAAATAGGGACTGTTTGGCGGTCTCAGAGCTTCAATCAGTCCCTGTTTCACCGCAACTTTGGAAAGGCACCATTAGCCATTGGGGGCGCGCCGGACGCTGGGGTATCATGGCTTGGTTGATATATCTGCATTTACGCGCCTTGTAGGAAGGGGCTGCGCTCATGGCTTTTGAGCCCGCTCAACATAGCTTTATCACGCTCGAGGGCGTCGACGGTGCCGGCAAGTCCACGCAGGCGCGCCTGCTTGCCCGCGCGCTCGAACTCGCTGGCTACCAGGTTGTGAGCCTGCGCGAGCCGGGCGGCACCGCCATCAGCGAAAAGATCCGTGCTCTGCTGCTCGACCCCGCCAATACGGCGATGGGCGACACCTGCGAGTTGTTGCTCTACGAGGCCGCGCGCGCCCAGTTGGTGCACGAGGTCATCGCGCCTGCTCTTGCTGCCGGCAAGGTGGTCCTGTGCGACCGCTTCTACGATTCCACAACTTGCTATCAGGCGTTTGCCGATGGCCTCGATCGCCAGATAGTGCGCGATGCCAACAACCTGGCCGTCGCGGGGACGCACCCGGCGCTCACGCTCGTCTATCACATCACGCCCGAGCAGGCGGCGCTGCGCATGGCATCCCGTGGTGCGGCCGACCGCATGGAGGCCAAGGGCATGGCCTTCCAAGAGCGCGTCTACCAGGGATTTTGCGCCATTGCCGCCGAGGAACCAAACCGCGTAAAACTCATCGACGCCACTGCGACCGTCGAGGAAGTCTTCGAGAAGACGGTCGAGCAGATTCGCGCATACGGTCTCGACATTCCGCAAGACGCCGTCACCGCCGCGCTTGCCCAGGAGGCCGAGTAACATGGCCCCCGCTCAGGCAAGCCTGCTGGCCAAGCTCGACACCCAAGAGCGCGTACGCGATTTTTTGACCAACGCCGTCGCCAGCGGCCGCGCATCGCACGCCTACCTGTTTTTGGGCGCTCCCGGTGCCGGCAAGCTCGATGCCGCCTGGGCGCTCGCCCAAGCCTTCCTGTGCGAGCAGGACGGCTGCGGCTCATGCGATAGCTGTGTGCGTGTCGCCCGCCATACGCACCCCGACGTGCACTATTACACGCCCGAGAGCGCCACGGGCTACCTCATCGCCCAGACCCGCGAGCTGCTCGACGACGTGCCGCTGGCGCCCATCCGTGCCAAGGCCAAGGTCTACATCATCGACCGTGCCGAGCAGCTGCGCGCCAACACCGCCAACGCACTGCTCAAGACGCTCGAGGAGCCGCCCGAGGGCGTTATGTTTATCTTGCTGGGCACCTCGGCAGACGTGATGTTGCCCACCATCGTGAGCCGCTGCCAGTGCGTGCCGTTTCGGCTGGTGTCGCCCGCCGTGGCCACGAAGGCCGTGAGCCGCGCGACGGGCCAGGATCTCGCACGCTGTCGCATGGCGGTCGCCGTGGCGGGGAGCCCCACGCGCGGCATCGAGTTCCTTAAGAGCGCCGAGCGTCAGGATGCTCGCCGCCAGATGATCCGCGCCATCGATTCGCTCATCGCCGCCGACGAGGCCGATGTACTCAGCCGCGCCAAGTCGCTCATCGTCGCCGTTAAGGCTCCGCTCGCCGAGGTCAAGTCCACGCAGGAAAAGGTGCTCGAGCAAAACGCCGATTATCTGTCGCGTGGAGCATTGAAGCAGCTTGAGGACCGCAACAAGCGCGAACTCAATGCGCGCGAGCGTTCGGGTATCATGGAAGCGCTGGCGAGCGCGCGGACGCTCATGCGCGACGTGCTGCTGACGCTTCAGGATGAGGCGGCAGACATTGTGAACGAGGATGTGCGCGACACGATCGGGCGGCTTGCCGCCGCGACGAATGTTGCGGGTGCCACCCGGGCGCTCGAGGCGGTCGCGACCGCCGAGCGCAACATTGCCAGAAACGTTACTCCCCAGCTGGCCATCGAGGTCATGCTGTTCGATATCAGGAAGGCACTGAAATGCCGTTAGTCGTACCCGTTAAGTTTACCTACGCCTCGCGCGACCTGTGGTTTGACCCGCAGGATCTGGATATCCTCGAGGCCGATTATGCCATTTGCTCCACCGAGCGCGGAACCGAGATCGGCCTGGTCACGGCCGATCCCTTCGAGGTGCCGCAAGACGAGATCGGTCAGCCGCTCAAGCCCGTGCTGCGTGTGGCGAGCGATATCGACCTGCAGCTTGCCGACGACCTGGCCATCCAGGGCGATGAGGCCATGGTCGATTTCCGACGTCTGGTCAAAGATCTCGACCTCGAGATGAAGCCGGTGGGTGTCGAATACCTGTTTGGCGGCGAGAAAGCCGTGTTCTACTTTGCGGCCGAGGAGCGCGTCGATTTTCGTCAGCTCGTCAAGGACCTGTCCTCGACGCTGCACATTCGCGTTGACATGCGCCAGATTGGCGTGCGTGACGAGACTCGCTTGGTGGGCGGCTATGCCCAATGCGGACAGGAGCTCTGCTGCACGCGCTTTGGCGGACAGTTTGAGCCCGTCTCGATTCGCATGGCAAAAGAGCAGGACCTGCCGCTCAATTCGTCTAAGATTAGCGGCGTGTGCGGCCGCCTGATGTGCTGCCTGCGCTATGAGTTCGAGGCGTACAAGGACTTTAAGAGCCGTGCGCCCAAAAAGAAGACGCTCATCGATACGCCGCTCGGCAAGGCGCGTATCCAGGAATATGACACGCCGCGTGAGCAGCTGGTGCTGCGCCTGGAGAACGGTAAAGTCTTTAAGGTCAACCTGGCCGATATGACGTGCTCGGAGGGCTGCAAAAAGAAGGCCGCCGAGCAGGGCTGCAGCTGCCGCCCCGACTGCGTGACGCGCGATGTGCTCGAGCGCATCGAGTCGCCCGAGATGCGCCTGGCGCTCATGGAGCTCGATCGCGAGAACGGCGTCGACGTGGGCGATGGCCTGTCGAGTGCCGACCGTCTGGCCGGCACGTCGATGCCCAAGCGCCGTCGTCGCGATGCCGAATCCGATGCTTGTGCCGGTCAGGGCCAGGGCGAGGGCCGTGGCCGCGGAAAGGGCCGTGGTAAGGCCGAGACACCCGAGGCCGAGGAGGCCGCCGGTGGCCGTCGTCGTCGCAAGCGCGCGGGCTCGGGCGATGTCGGCGAGGCTGCAGCTGCAGGCAAGAACGCCTCTCGCGAGCGCGAGGTTCAGCAGCCCCAGCAGCAGAATCGCGGCGGTGGTATGAACCCCACGCGTCGTCGCCGCCGTCATCTGTCGAGCGAGGAGCGCGAGGATGCCTTCCGCGCCGCAGCTGCTCGCGAGGCCGGTGCCGCTTCCAAGGGTCCCTCGGCCTCCGATGCGCCTGCCGACAAGGGCGGCAAGTCACGTGGCGAGGATGAGCGCGCGCCGCGTCCGCGCCGTCGCCATTCCTCGGGCACGCAACAGAAGCCCTCAGTGCCCTCCGTTGCCGATCAGGTCTCGGATGGTGAGGTCAAGGTCACGCGCCGTCGTCCCGGAGATGGCGGGGGAGCG
>CABUBY010000038.1 GCA_902489955.1 uncultured Collinsella sp.
TTGCTCGCGTATTTCCCGTTCGTTTCGCGTCCGTTGCCGCGCCGTTTCCAAGATTGCGGCACCGTTTCCATTCGACAACGCAGCGTTTAACAACGCCGTATCTGGTCTACACCAGTTGCCCCTCGGCCGCATCATGGGCGCCGACAACGTTCATGCGATCAAGGGGGAGCGAATGTACGATACGGGATCGACAACGTTTATGCTCATCTGCACCATGCTCGTGTTTTTAATGACACCGGGTCTGGCGTTTTTCTATGGCGGCCTGTCCAGGCGCAAAAATGTTATCAACACCATGCTCATGTGCTTTAGCGCCATTGGCCTGGTTGGTGTGCTGTGGATTGTTGCCGGCTGGTCGCTGGCCTACGGCGGCGACGGCTCCAGCCCGTTTATTGGAGGCCTTGACCAGCTGCTGTGCCTGCCGGTGCTCGGCCAGGTGCTGCAGGCGGCCGAGGGCAATGCCGCTGACGGCGCCGTCTACCCTCAGATCATCAACATCGCCTTTCAGATGGCGTTTGCCATGATCACTGCTGCTATCGTCACGGGCAGCCTGGCCGGCCGCGTTAAGTTTGGTGCTATGGCGGCCTTCCTGGGCATTTGGCTGCTCGTGGTCTATGCGCCGCTTGCCCACATGGTTTGGGGCGGCGAGGGCTCCTTTATCGGCGACATCATCGGCGCGCTCGACTTTGCGGGCGGCGACGTGGTGCACATCTCGTCCGGTCTTACCGGCCTGATCCTCTGCTTAATGCTCGGCCGTCGTCGCGGCTTTGGCATGGTGAGCTATCGCCCGCATAACGTGCCGTTTGTGGCGCTGGGCTCCGGCCTGCTTTGGTTTGGTTGGTTCGGCTTTAACGGCGGCAGCGAGTTTAAGGCCGATGCCGTGGCGGCGCTTGCCATCCTCAACACCGTGACGGCCAGCGCGGCGGGCATGGTCTCGTGGCTTGCCGTCGAGCGCGTGCACACCGGTCGCCCCACGCTGGTGGGTGCCAGCACCGGTCTGGTTGCGGGCCTTGTGGTGGTCACGCCCGGCGCAGGCTTTGTCGAGCCGTGGGCGGCGCTGGTCATGGGCCTGATCGTCTCACCTGTCTGCTACTTGGCCATCAGCCATCTTAAGACCAAGTTTGGCTACGATGACGCGCTCGACGCGTTTGGTTGCCATGGTATCGGTGGCATCTTGGGCGGCGTGCTCACGGGCCTGTTCTGCGTGCCGGAGCTTTCGTGGACCGGTAAGGGCGGCCTGTTCTACACGGGCGACGTTTCACTGCTCATCTCACAGATTTTGGGCATTATGGCGACGGTCGCTATTGTGCTGGTGCTCGATTTGGTGATCGCCGCAGTGGTGAAGGTGCTGTTCCACGGCAGCCTGCGTGTGGACGAGGCCGACGAGGCGCTGGGCTTGGATGCGAGTCAGCACGGCGAGAGCGCATACCCCTCGTTCTCCGGACTCGACTAGCGGCACGGCTTTCCCAGGCACCCGACCTTGCCCCTCAAACCGTCGCTTGCGTACCGAAGTACGCGGCGCTCCTCTTTCGGGGCAATCTCGGGCACCTGGAAAACCCGTGCCACATGAATGAGCGGTTCATTTCTTTATTAAAGAGAGGAATTCACTATGAAGAAGATCACGGCTATCGTGCGCCAGGAAAAGCTTGAGGTTCTTAAAGACGCGCTGTTTGCTGCCGATGTTCGTGGCATGACTATCAACCAGGTGCAGGGCTGCGGCGCGCAGCATGGCTGGAAGGAATACGTGCGCGGCAACGAGTTACTTGTCAACACGATTCCTAAGGTGCAGTTCACCCTTATCTGCGCCGATGAGCACGTCGATGGCATTGTCGACATCATCTGCAACGCCGCTCGCACCGGAGCCGTCGGCGATGGCAAAATCTGGGTCGAGCCGGTCGAGGAAGTTATCCGCATCCGCACCGGCGAACACGGCCCCGCCGCGGTGTAGCATCGACCGCCTGCCATCCGCAACGTTAAAATACTGCAATGAGGCACAAGACTTGCGTTGCGGATGGACAGATTATGGGGCGTAATAAATATCCCGAGGAGACGGTCGCGAAGATTCTCGACGCGGCGCTGGAGCTATTCTGCGCACAGGGTTATGAGGGGACGAGCATTCAAGATATCGTCGACCGCCTCGATGGCATGACCAAGGGCGCTGTCTATCATCACTTTAAGAGCAAAGAGGAGATTTTCAACGCCGCGTTTGATCGGGCAATGGCTCCGATTGTTGAGCAACGTCGCTCAACGCTTGGTATCGGCAATATGACCGGAGCCCAAAAGCTCAAGCGACTGTACGCGCCCGAGTCTGTCGTTCCGCAAATTGAGCTATGGGCACGCATGCATCCTGCGGCAGATCCGGTAAAAAGCTCGCGTCTACTGGCGATGCAGTACCAGGGCTCGTTCGACGAGTCGGCCGATGGCTGTCTCTTGCCAGTGATCGAGGAGGGCATCGCCGACGGCTCCATTGCGTGCAAATGCCCGCGCGAAGCGGCTGAGGCCGTATCGTTGTTGGCGAATCTTTGGCTGCTGCCGCTGTTCCGTCCGCTCGAGACCAAAGATCGAATGCTCGCTCGCGCGCAATGTTTGGCGCAGATGGCGGCCGCGGTGGGGCTCGATTTGGGTAATGAAGTGCTTCAGACAACGGCTCAGATTTGGGACGTATGGAACCGTGCTGGGTGGTAATATAGATACTGACGGTATGTAATTGATTTGTAAGGGTAGCCACGGCTGCCCTTTTCAAGTCATTAAATACATACTAATGGTATGTATAGGGGGCGGGCTTATGGCTGGAATGCGGAGGAGTAGCGTCTCGTTGGTGCAAAAAACAGTGCGATCTATCAGGCTTTTTGGTCTTCTTGTTGCACAGCTGTGCGCGTATTCGATGTTGTCGGCACTGTGCTTTGCGTGCCCGCTTTACTTGTTCGATTGCAGCGGCTCGTCAACGTTATATGGCGCCGTCGCGGCGATAGCGTTCATACCGGGCGTGCTCGCGACTCCGGTTGGCGGAATCTTGGCGGATCGGGGAAGACATCGCGGGGTTCTTGTGGTGCTCGGCATTGTTCTGATGGCTGCATCGCTGCTGTTTATCCCCATGAAGCGGTCGCTGCCTCTTGCGATTGTCGTGGCAGCAATGCTTTGCGTCCAATATGGCGTCCAATCGCTGCTGAAGCCGATGCTTCAAATTGAGACGGTGCGCATGACGGGCCCAGAAAAGGTTGAGCGTGCCACTGCGTTGGTCTCGCAGATAACCATGGCGAGCAATATCTTGGGGCCTGTAGTCGGGACGGCAGTCTATGGGTGCTTTGGTATCGATGCTCTATGCGAAACCGCGGCGTTGACGTTTGCGATGTCAGCCCTACTGTTCGGGGGCGCACTCAAGCAAAATGCCTCATCTGGAATGACAGGGGACAGTACGACTTGCTCGACATGCCGAAGCGATTTTCGGGAGTCGATTCGGTACCTGTTTCAAAACGCATCATTGCTCGTTGTGTTTCTGCTTGCGGCTATTTTGAACCTTGCGTTAGTTGGGTTAACGATTGGTGCTCCCGTTATTGTTGCAAAGCATCTCGGGATGCAATCATCCTTTGTTGGGATTATTGAGGTGGCTATGGGCTTGGGTGGTCTTGTCGGCAGTGGTTTGGTCGGTATTTGGCCGCATCGTTTTTCCTTCAAGGGCATATGTCGATATGTTGCGATGATTAGTTTTGGAGTCGTACCGATTATTGTCGCACTACTGAGCGGTCCTGATGAATTAGCGTTTGCCGCGCTTGCGGCCGGCTCGGCATGGGTTATGGCGTGGGCAAGCATTACATCGGTCGAAATCGTTTCATTCGTTCAGCGGTCAGCGCCAAAGGAACTCTGCGGAAAAGTGCTGGCACTCGTTTATATGACGCTTTCCTGTGCAACGCCTATTGGCCAATTGGTTTACGGGCTCGCATATGATCGATGGACACCGGCGATTGTATTCGCAGGCATGTTGGCGGTGCTGACGTTGACGACGGCGCTGTTTAATCGGCTGAAAAGTCGCTTATGGCGAATGTCTTAAGGCGCTGGGGGACCGTGAATTTGTGGAGGCAGTGGCACGTCGCGCCGGGACGGCATTGTTTGGGCATGCCTCTCCTTCGTCTACAATATCGTGCAGACGAAGGAGAGGCACGCCCATGATCAAGATGTTTGCGAGTGACTTAGATGGAACGCTGCTGAACGCCCTGCACGAGGCGGATGGGACCATCCGCCGTGCCATCCGCGAGCTGACCAAGGCTGGCCTGCATGTGGTTCCCGCGACCGGACGCTCGACGCTGCCGATTGGCGAGCATGGCTTTACGGGCCTGGCGCTTGACGCCTGCTGCTCCAACGGATCCATCGTGCGCGACAGCCATGGCGAGGTGCTCAAGACCTGGACCATCGACCCACAGATCACCGAGGAGCTGCTCAAGGAGTTTCCGGATATCTGTTTTGACTGCTCCACGCCCGACGGCATGTTTTCGAGCGGATCGTTCGAGATGCACCAGGCGGGCTTTAAAAAGGACAGCCCTATCAAGCGCATCGTGATGCGCGGCATGCGTGCGCGTGGCGGGTACCACGAGGAACAGTACTTCGACCAGTCGATCGGTGACATCCTGCGCCACGATGTGTGCAAGATCAACTGTCGCGTGACCTCGCCCGAGCTGGAGCGCGACCTTAAGGCGTATTTGGCCGAGCGCTCGGACCGCGTGGTCAACGCGCCGTTCGATCCGGTGATGTTTGAGATCACGGACGTGGCGTGCAACAAGGGCGATAGTGTGGCCTGGCTGGCGGGCTACTACGGCATTGCCGAGGACGAGGTCGCGGTTTACGGAGACGGCGGCAACGATATCGCCATGCTCAAGCGTTTCCGTCACAGCTACGCGACCAAAAACGGCAGTGACGCGGCCAAGGCCGCCGCGAGCGTGACCATCGGCAGTTGCATGGTCCATGCCGTCCCCAAGCATATGCTCGCCACCATGCGCAAGCAAAACTCCCGCACCGTCATCGAATAATGTGAAAAAGGGATAGCCCCTTTTTCATGAGAACCCTGCACCTTTGGCATGCGAACATATATTCGTATATATAACTAAGTTTTGATAGAATCGGTATCGTTGACGGCAGCTCCATGTGTCGGGCAGCGCCCTCCATCTGATGGGAGGTGATGCCCATGACCGATTTGATTGATTTCGTGAGACTTCTGACCGCTTTGGTCTCGTTCTTCACGGCGCTTGTCGGCCTTTCCGAGGCACTCAAGCAGCGTTCGAAGCGCAACAGAAGGGGTCGCCGCCGCTAAGGCGTTGACCCCCTAATGCAAACAACGGCGCTGCCCAGCTTTCCAGAACTTGGGCTGCCGTCGACACTATTCTACCCACGAATGACATTTTGAACAATCGGCAATGCCACTCCAAAAGCCGGGCACAACTGGCACAACCTAGGCGGTCGCTGAATGTGACAAAGGGACTGCCCTTCGTCACATCCTAAATATTGCCTTTACGTGTTGATGCACACGGTGTGCAATAATACTCGCACTGTGCAATAGCGCACAGGTTGAGTAACAAGGAGGACGCTTGTCCCAGCTCGAAAAATGCGACCGCCGGTCCCTTCGCTCGCAGCGTGCCCTTCGCCAGGCACTTGCCAGCGAGCTTGCCGAAAGCGGCGACCTTTCGCGCATTAATGTCGCGTCGCTCACCGAGCGCGCTGGCCTTACGCGCCGCACGTTCTATTCGCACTACCGTGATATCCCCGACTTTATCAATCAAATCGAGGACGGCTTACTGGCCGAGATCCGTGAGCGCATTGAGCTCATCACCGCAGCTCAGCTGCCCGATCTCTATCACAACATCGATGAGCTCGAGCCGGCACCCGGTTCGGTTGAGCTGCTTCGCTATCTTGCGGCCAACCGCGAATTAATCGGTGCGCTGCTGGGCCCGGGCGGCGACCAGGCCTTCATTAAAAGGATCATCGACACCGCCCGCGAGGCCGTGGTGCCGCGTGCACAGACGGGCATTTTGGGCTTGGCGCTGGGCACGTTCTTCGACTACTACGTTACCTACGTCGTGAGTGCCGAGGTCGGCCTGATTCAGCGCTGGTTTGAGCGTGGGCTTACCGAATCGCCCGAGACCATGGCGCGCATCATGACGGTTATCGCCTTTGTGCGCCCCGGCGACCTGTATGGCCAACCCATCGATATCAACGTGCCGGAATACGGCATGAAGCTATTGAATCTGCAGCTCGAGGACGCGGTCGACACCACCGCAACCGTCGAGTCCAACAACTAAGAGGAGAGACAATGAGCAAACTCGTCGAGGGCATTAAAGACCGTGTGGTCGCTGCCGCACGCGAGGCCGCGCCCGCCGTGGCGGATGCCGCGCAGAAGGCTGCGGCCGCTGCTGCCGAGAAAGTCGCTGAGGCAGTTGCCGATGCCAAGAACGTGGCAGGGGAGACGTCCGTCGTCAGCGAGCCCGCCACCGCCGCTGAGCCCGTAGCCGCCGCCCAGGCCCCCGAAGGCGCGATCTTCAACCCCGAGAACGCTCGTGGCAACCTGCACTTGGGCATCGACGTGGGTTCCACCACCGTCAAGCTCGCCGTGCTCAACGACGACAACCAGATCGTCTATGCCAAGTACCAGCGCCACCACACCGACGTCCGCGCTTGCGCCCGCGACTTGTTCGAGGGCGCTGCGACCGTGCTGCCGACGGCCCAGATGACCTGCGCCATTACCGGCTCGGGCGGCCTGCTGCTGTCCCAGTGGCTCGACCTGGAGTTTGTCCAGGAGGTCATCGCCAGCAAGCGTGCCGTCGAGACCCTCATCCCGGCCACCGATGTTGCCATCGAGCTGGGCGGCGAGGACGCCAAAATCATCTACTTCGACAACGGCATCGAGCAGCGCATGAACGGCACCTGCGCCGGCGGTACGGGCGCGTTCATCGACCAGATGGCCACTCTGCTGCACACCGACGCCAGCGGCCTCAACGAGCTCGCGGCCAACGCCACCACCATCTATCCAATCGCCAGCCGCTGCGGCGTCTTTGCCAAGACCGACGTCCAGCCGCTGCTCAACGAAGGCGCCCGCCCCGAGGACGTGGCGGCCTCCATCTTCCAGGCTGTCGTGACCCAGACTATCTCGGGCCTGGCGTGCGGCCGTCCCATCCGCGGCAACGTCGCCTTCCTGGGCGGCCCGCTGCAGTACCTCTCCGAGCTGCGCCACCGCTTCTACCTTACGCTCAACCTGGACGAGGAGCACCGCATTGTGCCCCAAAACGCTCACCTGTTTGTGGCGAGCGGCGCCGCCATGGCGCATGAGTCCAACAAGCTCAGCACGTTCCCGCAGCTCATCGAGGCTATCGATGCCCTGGGTGACACACAGGGTGCCGAGGTCGAGCGCCTGGATCCGCTCTTTGCCACCGACGAGGACTTTGCCGAGTTCAAGACCCGCCACGACCAGGAAGTCGTCCCCAAGGGCAAGCTCGACGGCTATACCGGCCGCGTGTTCATCGGCATCGATGCTGGTTCCACCACCATGAAGGCCGCGCTCGTGGGCGAGGACGGTCAGCTGCTGCACACCTGGTACGGCAACAACAACGGCGACATCCTAGGCACGGCCAAGGTCATCATGGCCGATTTCTACAACCACATCCCCGCTGGCTGTACCATCGGCCACGTGACTACCACGGGCTACGGCGAGGCGCTGCTCATCGAGGCCCTCAAGGCCGACTCCGGCGAGATCGAGACCGTCGCGCACCTGCGCGGCGCCAAGGCGTTCCTGCCGGGTGTCGAGTTCATCCTCGACATCGGCGGCCAGGACATGAAGTGCCTGCGCGTCAAGGACGGCGTGATCGAGCACATCATGCTCAACGAGGCCTGCTCGTCGGGTTGCGGTAGCTTTATCGAGAGCTTCGCCGTGTCTATGAACATGGACGTGCGCGCGTTCGCCAACGCTGCGATCCATGCCAAGGCCCCGGTCGACCTGGGCAGCCGCTGCACGGTCTTTATGAACTCGCGCGTCAAGCAGGCGCAAAAGGAAGGCGCCACGGTGGGCGACATTGCGGCCGGCCTGTCCTATTCCGTCATCAAGAATGCCCTGTTCAAGGTCATTAAGCTGCGCGATCCCAAGGAGATCGGCAGCCAGGTGATCGTTCAGGGCGGCACCTTTATGTCCGATGCCACACTGCGCGCGTTTGAGCAGCTCACCGGCGTTCATGCCGTGCGCCCCGACATCGCCGGCTGCATGGGCGCCTACGGTGCGGCCCTGCTCGCCCGCGATCGCGCCGGCGCCGACGGCACCTCGACCATCCTTTCTGCCGAGGACATCGCGCACCTCACCGTGACGCAAAAGCATGTCCGCTGCGGCCGTTGCTCCAACAACTGCCAGCTCACCGTCAACGACTTTGGCGGCGGCAGGCGCTTCATTACCGGCAACCGCTGCGAGAAGGGCGCCGGCCACAAAAAGCAGAAGACCGAGGCCCCCAACCTCTTCAAAAAGAAAAACGAGCTGCTCTTTAACCGCGAGGTGCTGGGCCCCGACGAGGCTCCGCGCGGCACCGTGGGCATCCCGCGCGCACTCAACATGTACGAGAACTACCCCTTCTGGCACGCGTTCTTTACGCGCCTGGGCTTTAGCGTGCAGCTGTCCGACCAGTCGAGCAAAAAGACCTACCAGGCGGGCATCGAGTCCATGCCGTCCGAGAGCGTGTGCTACCCGGCAAAGATGAGCCACGGCCACGTGATGAACCTCATCGACCGCGATGTCGACTTTATCTGGATGCCGTGCGTGCGCTGGGAGCGCAAGGAGGATCCGACCGCCGGCAACTGCTATAACTGCCCCATCGTCATGAGCTACCCCACGGCGTTGGCACTCAACATCGACGAGATCCGCGAGCAGAACATCGAGTTCCTGTATCCGTTTGTGCCCTATCACGATAAGACCGAGCTCAAGCGCCGTCTGTACCAGGTGCTCGCCGTCGACCGTGTGGCCGATGCGCAAGCCGGTCGCGGTCGCGTGCGTGGACCCAAGATCACGCGCTCCGAGGTCGATGCCGCCGTCAACGCCGCCTACGAGGCCGATGCGCGCTTCCACGAGGATATCCAGACCATGGGCGAGGAGGCTCTTAAGTGGGTCGAGGACCACGGCGGCCACGGCATCGTACTCGCCGGTCGCCCCTACCATAACGACCCCGAGATCAACCACGCCCTGCCCGAGCTTATCTCGAGTTTTGGCTTTGCGGTCTTTACCGAGGATTCGCTTGCGCACCTGGTGAAGCCCGAGCGTCCCATCCGCGTCGTCGACCAGTGGATGTACCACAGCCGCCTGTACGCCGTCGCCCGTTTTGTGACGATGCGCAACGACCTGGACCTGATTCAGCTCAACTCCTTCGGCTGCGGCTTGGACGCCCTGACCACCGACCAGGTGCAGGAGATTCTGGAAGCCAGCGGCAAGATCTATACCGTGCTCAAGATCGACGAGGTATCCAACCTGGGCGCCGCGCGCATCCGCATTCGCTCGCTCATGGCCGCGCTCAAGGACCAGGAGGCCGAGCGCCTGGCAGAGGCCATGGCCGCGGGCGAGGCCTACGAGCAGGGCGATGCCGCGCCGGTGGCGCCCTCCACGGACGCTCCCGCGTTCGCGAGCCGCAAGTATACGTTCGAGGCGCAGCGCGAGAGTGCCTCGACCGCGTGGCCCAAGGTGCCCTTTACCGAGCAGATGCGCGAGGAGGGCTACACCATCCTGTGCCCGCAGATGGCGCCGATCCACTTTGACCTGGTCAAAGAGGTGTTCCGCGGTGCTGGCTACAACTTGGAGCTGCTGCCCTCGACCGATCACGACGCCGTCGAGGCCGGCCTGCGCTACGTGAACAACGACATTTGCTACCCGTCGATCCTGGTGACGGGCCAGATCATGGAGGCCATCGAGAGCGGTCGATATGACCTGTCCAAGACGGCCGTGGTTATCAGCCAGACCGGCGGCGGCTGCCGCGCCACCAACTACATCGCGCTCATTCGCAAGGCGCTGCGCGAGAGCGGCCACCCCGAGATCCCGGTGATCTCGCTTTCGGCCGTGGCGCTCGGCGAGGACAACCCCGGCTTTAAGATTACGCCGGCGTTGCTTAAACAGGCAGTCTACGCGGTGCTCTTTGGCGACGTGATGATGCAGATGCTCTACCGTTGCCGCCCGTACGAGGCCACGCCCGGTGCCGCCAACGCGCTCTACGAGGAGTACATGGCGCGCGCCCGCAAGCTGGCGCCCAAGTTCAACAGGCACAACTACACCAAGCTTGCGCGTGAGGCCATACGCGCGTTCGACACCATGCCGCTCGTGGGCGAGGGCACCAAGCCGCGCGTGGGCGTGGTCGGCGAGATTCTGGTCAAGTTCCATCCCACGGCCAACAACCACGTGGTCGATGTGATTGAGCGCGAAGGCTGCGAGGCTGTGGTGCCGGGCCTGCTCGACTTCTTCCTGTACTCCATGAGCAACGCCGAGCTGCAGAAGGACGAGCTGGGAAGCTCTGCCACTACGCGTGCGGGTATGCAGGCGCTTATCAAGCTCGTGGACTGGATGCGTACGCCGGTGGAGGAGATGCTCGAGAAGTCCCGCCGCTTCGAGGCGCCCGAGCGCATCGGCACCATGGCCGACAAGGCCCGTACGGTGCTTTCGGTATGCAACAACATGGGCGAGGGCTGGCTGCTCACGGCCGAGATGCTCGACCTGATCGACCACGGCGCGCCCAACATCATCTGCACGCAGCCCTTCGCGTGCCTGCCCAACCACGTGGTGGGCAAGGCCGTGATCAAGGAGCTGCGCCGTCAGCACCCCGAGAGCAACATTGTCGCGGTGGACTACGACCCCGGTGCGTCCGAGGTCAACCAGCTCAACCGCATTAAGCTCATGATCAGCGTGGCCAAGGAAAACATGCGCGCCGGTAAAGGCTTTAAGCTCGAGAAGGTGGCGCCGCTCGCGATGGACGAGGTCACCGGTCAGATGCGTGCCCACGACGGCTGTGCGAGCTGCGGATCTGCCAGTGAGGAGGCCGTTGCATCGGTCGCCAAGCGCCTGGGGCGCGGCATTAAGAAGTAGCTGGTCTGCTATGGGCTAGATATGAGACAAACGGGTGGTAGCCGTATCGGCTACCACCCGTTTTTGCTGGACATATGCTGCGTAAATGACCTTGCTACAGCCTTCCGTGGACTTGCCCGATTTTTGGGCCGGCTCGGGCTTAGAGGACAAGTTGCTGCAGGCCCAAGGCGATTTTTCGCTCAACGCAGGCCAGCACAGTGTGACCTATCTGCCAAACGACGAGACGACCGCTACGGTCTGGCCATCACCACCTACGAGATGGAAGCCGAAAAGTACATCTACCGCGTGTACAAGTACGAGCTGTAGGGCCGCGCTTAGGTTTGACCAATGGAGTATGAAAACACGCCGTTCGCCGATGCCCCCTCCGCGAGTGGCAGCCATATGTTTTGATATCAGAAACATATAGTTGTCGCCAGCCTGCTGGCGACGTTCCCCCTGATATCAGAGGCTCCAGGTATGTTTCGCGCTCCGTTAAACAACTATCGATTGGGCTAACATGGACCGCCGTGCTATTTCGGTAACCCTTGCAGTGGTCTGTCTGACTGTGCTCCTGGGCGCTACAGGGTTGTTTGCTATAAGCCGAGAAACGTCCTATATGCAGGAATGCGCTTCCGAAGGGTTTGCCATTGATGGTTACTACCGGGATGACAAAACGAGTCGGGAAATCCTGGCCTTTCTTGAGGAGGATGGCTGTCGATGGCAACTGGTCGACAAAGACGGCAGCTGCGTTGACGGGCAGTTTAAGCGTACGGATGACCCCAACATCCTGATATTAAAGAAGGAAAACGGCGAAGAATTCGGCACGGTTCATGTTGCGTATATATCGCGCCGACGCAATCAGGGGCAGATTTACCTAATTAGAAATACTAAGGTGACCCGATTTTATCTTGTGAGCACCGATCCAGCGTTTACGGTGGGGTCTGGCGATGTCGATGCGGACGTCTGATTCACGGCAATAAAACAGCGAGCGGGGCGCGGACGTGAACTACGTCCCGCTTTTTGCTTGTGCCTGCGTCGCGTCTGAGCCTCGCCGCGACTTGCGCCTGTGCGCGGGAGCCATCCCATGCTCCGCATTACTCCACATCAAACTCCACGCGATCGAGTTCGGGCACGTTGAGGTCAATGAGCTTGCGGGCGACGTGACGGTCGTGTGCCCCAAGTGCCTCGCTTGTCGTCACATGGGCGACAATCTCGCGCTCGACGATGCCCTCCTCGTCGCCTTCGGTGGCCGAGGTCTCGACGGCGACGGTGTAATCCTTAAAGCCCGGCAGCACCGCGGCAAGCTCGCGCGTGGTTTCGGTGACACCGTAGCCGTCCTGCACGCCGGCCTGCGCCGAGCCAATGGAACCCGCCGTCATGACGATGCAGGGGATGGCAAAGACCACCGTGCCCACAATAATGCGGCGGCGCACCTTGCGTGACAGCTCATCGACCTCGGCATTTTCCTCGGCTGTCACAATGCCGTCGCCGTTGAGGTCGCGCTTGAGCGGTACACGTAAAAGAAGCAATACGGCTTCGGCCGCCAGCGCGATAAAGACCACGTTGATGCCAAACTCATAAAGCGCCGAGAGAAACAGTGACCCGCTTGCAGTGGCGATGCCATAGCCCGCCGCGCACAGGGGCGGCATGAGCGCGGTCGCCACGGCCACGCCGGCGATGAGCGTGGCGGGTTCCTGGTCGCGCGAGTTGCCCAGCCCGCCTGCAAAGCCGCCTGCGAGTGCGACGGTAAGGTCCCAGACGGTGGGTGTCGAGTTGTCGATGATGGCGGCCGTGGTGGTGCCAAGGGGCGAGAGCTTAAAGTACAGCGTGGACGTGACCAGGCAAAAGGCCATCTGCAGCGCAAGGCTGGCGACGGCTTCGACGGTAATCTCGCGGTCGAGCGTGGCAATACCGTATGCCATGGCAAGGACCGAGCCCATGAGCGGGCAGATGAGCATGGCGCCCACGATGGCGATGTCCGAATCGATATCGAGGCCGATGCTTGCGATCAGCATGGCGATGATGAGGATGCATAGGTGGGAGCCAGTCAGACGCGCCCCGTTTACAAAACGCTTGCGGATCACGTGGTAGGGCGCGCGACCCTCGCGAATGTTGAATGCGCGCTTGAGGAAGCGGGTGATGTTTTCCATGGCTTCGCTATGGGCAGGGCGGATGCCGTGGCGCCGGTGATGGCGTTCGCGTAGTCGCTTGATCTGTTGTTTGTCGAGTTCCATGTCCACCTCGTTCCAGCGCGGTCCGCGCAACGCGCCCGTTGTCATAACTCTACACCGTGGCGGGCGGGGTGTCTGTTGGATGCGGAATCCGATAGGGCGGATGACGCGGGAGCAAATGCAAATCACAGGCTCAATTCCATCCCGCGAGAATATGATGCACCAGCTCCTTCAAATGTGACGAAACTGTGAAGCACGAGAGCGTGAATTTCAAAAATACGCTGGTCGCCAATGTTGCGCAACAGAATTCAAAAATCGACAGCTACCGTTTGATACGTATGGATACATCCGTGTCAAAGGGAGAAAGCCATGGCAAACTACAGTCCACAACACTTTGAGCCTCGGGCCAAGGCCGTCAACGTCAAGGGCGTTGCCAACCGCGCCGTCGCAACCGTTTTGACGGCGGGCCTCATCGCTCAGCCGCTCATGTCGCCGCTGGCGGCAATCGCTGCACCGTCAACCGATAACGGCGATTCTGTTCAGGGGGGGGGTAGTTCTGTAGAGAACACCGTTGCCGCCGGTAACCAAGCGGTCGTAAAGACGGCTGCCCAGCTGGCCGAGGAGTCGGCAAAGCAGCTCAAGGACGCTCAGGCCGCCTACGATGCCGCCCAGAAGAAGGCCGACGCGGCGGGCCAGTCTCAAAAGCAGGCACAGCAGCAAAAGAATCAGGCCTCGCAGGCCGTGACCGATAACGCCGCCGAGCAGAACGAGGCCGAGGTAGCCGCGCTTCAGGAGAAGATCGACGAGCTTAAGGCAGCCGTCGAAAAGACCGAGCAGCAGCGGAAGAAGCTGGGCGACCTGAACGATCAGCTCGAACAGGCCAACAAGAGTGTCGAGGATAAGACCCAGGCGCTCAAGGACGCCAAGGCAAAGCAGGATGAGGCCAAGAAGGCCCTCGATGATGCCCAGGCCAAGCTCGAGGCCATGGGTATGGACGAGTACGAGGCCGCCAAGAAGGCCGTCGAGGACGCGCGGGCAAAGCTCGATGACGCCAATAAGGCCGTTACTACTGCACAGGACAATCTGGACCAGGCCAAGGCTGCCGAGGCCAGCGCCCAGCAGGAAAAGCAGAATACCGAGGCAGCTTTGACGACTGCCCAGGCCAAGAAGCAGGAGACTGCCGCTGCTCTCGCAGCCGCAACCACCGCGCGCGATAACGCCCAGCAGAAGTTCAACCAGGCGCAGACCGCGCTCGATGCTGCCGTCTCGGGTACGGGTGTTGACCTGAGTGCGCTTGAGGCCGCCAAGAAAGCTGCTGCTGGTGAGCTCAAGACCGCGCAGGCGGAGCTCAATGCCGCGACGGATGCCGACGCCACCGCACAGACAAATCTGCAGGCCGCCCAGGCTGCCGTCGCTGCCGCGCAGGAGAAGGCCAACGCCGCCAACGCTGCTGTAGCATCTGCCCAGTCTGCATACGATGCGGCAAACAAGGAGTACAAGGACGCGGCCAGTAAGCGTGACGCCGCGAAGACGGCATACGAGCAGGCCCAGCAGACCGAGGCCGACAAGAAGACCGCGTACGATAAGCTTGTCGAAGTTCGCAAGCAGAAGCGCAGTGAGTGGGAGGCAGCCTGCGCTGCTTCGAACGCCGCGGAAAAGGCTTATGACGCTGCTAATGTCCAGGTTGAGGCTCTTGAGCAGCAGATTGCTGACCTCAAGTCCAACATGACCGTTGACCAGGAAGTCATCAATAAGGGCATGCTCGGCTTTATGGCCTACATCAGCAACAGCAGCGATTTCACGGCTATGCAGAAATCGAACGCCAAGGACGCAATGGCTACACTCACCGGCGCTGACGACAAAGCC
>CABUBY010000039.1 GCA_902489955.1 uncultured Collinsella sp.
TCCCCCGTTTTTGTTGCGGTTAGTCTAGGTCAATAAACTTGGCGCTTAGGATCTTGCCGTCTTTTACTAGCATCCTGGCCATGGTGGGGCCTCGGGTGCCTCTGGGGTAGCTGGCGCTGCCCGGGTTGAGGACTAAGCAGCGGCCCACTTGGGCTTCTTTGGTTACGTGGGTGTGGCCGTTGATGGCTACGTCTACGGATCCCACCGGAAGGTCTTCGCGGTAGTGGGCTACGGCGAATTTGAGGCCTTCGTAGGTAAAGAGTGCAAGACGGTCTACATCGGGACCGTAGTCGCGGTAGTAATCGTTGTTGCCCAGTACGGCCCGCACGGGGGCGATGGTGCATAGGTGCTCGTAGTCCATCTCTGACGTGAGGTCGCCAGCGTGGATAATCAGGTCTGCGCCCTCAAGCTCATCCAAGAGCGCAGGCGAAAGATAGCCGTGGGTGTCCGAGATGATGTCGATGCGCTTGGCGCTTGCACTGTTCATGGGATCCCTTCCGCAAAAAACGATTCGGCAGATACATACAAAAAAGGCCCCACGGCTCCGCAGACGATGGGTCTACAGGGCTGCGGGGCCAGTGTGCTAGAGACTCAGGGCCTTCTTAAGCGGCACGACGCGGCGGCGCGAAACCGGCACGCGTTCGTCGACGCCCGTAATGCCCAGCTGGATGGCGCCCGAGGGCACCGTCTCCACATCCGTAACGCACGCCAAGTTGACGATATAGCGGCGGTGAACACGGAAGAAGCCAAAGTCGCAGAGCTTGGCCTCAAACTGCGCCAGCGAGGTCGTCGACAAAAAGCGATCATCGACGGTATAGATGCAGGAGTAATCGTCCTTGGCCATGATAAAGCGAATGTCGTCCACGGGAATGAGCACCTTGCGGCCGCCCTTTTCCACCGGGATACGCTCGATGGTCACCTTGCTGTCCGTAACCGGCTTGGCGCGTTGCATGACCTTCTCGATCGCGCGATCCAAGCGAGCTTCCTCGACCGGCTTCATCAGATAATCGACGGCATCCACGTCGAATGCCTCGACCGCATGGTCACTATACGCAGTCACAAACACGATCGCCGGCGGATTTTTGAGCTTATGCAGCGCCTCGGCAAGTTGCAGGCCCGAGGCACCGGGCATCGAGATATCGAGAAACACGACATCCACGCGACTTTCCATAAGCATCTCGATGGCGGAGCGGACGCTCGACGCCTCCGTGATCGTGCCGATCTTGCCCGTTTGCTCGAGCAGGAAGCGAAGCTCCGAGCGAGCCGGCGCCTCATCATCCACAATCATCGCACGCAGCATAGGGATAAAACCTTTCGTCAACTAACTACGCCGGGCATCCGTCGCATGACGTTGAGCCCGTAGCCTTTTATTTTACTCTTGAATATCAAAGATGCTCTCTGACAAATCAAGATGAAGGAGCACTTTGGTGCCCTTGCCCGGCGCCGATTCAACACGCGTATAGGAGTGCGGCCCATAAAAGCGATGGATGCGCTCCGAAATATTGTGCATGGCCACACCGGCGCCGCCACCCTGGGGAGAGCTGGCGTCGGGACGGGCAGAGCGCTCGTCAAACAGTCTGGCGGCGGTACCCTCATCCATGCCCACGCCATTATCGGCCACGGCAATCAAGATTGCATCCTCGCCGTCTTGGTGAACGGTCACGTCGATCCTCAGGGCGTCGTCATCGCCCATACCATGACGTACGGCGTTCTCGACAATCGGCTGGATCACGAACGCCGGCACCAGCGTGTCTTCCACGTCCTCGGACACATCGAACGTCGCAAGCACGCGGTCCTC
This sequence comes from uncultured Collinsella sp., assembly GCA_902489955.1. Classification (GTDB taxonomy): domain Bacteria; phylum Actinomycetota; class Coriobacteriia; order Coriobacteriales; family Coriobacteriaceae; genus Collinsella. The sequence continues at coordinate 1,799 of CABUBY010000039.1, forward strand.
GCCAAAGCGGGCCTTCTCAAAGGTAAGGTAGCGCTTGGTCTGTGCGACCTCGCGCGAGACCGGAATAAGCGATCCCGAGTTGTCGAGCGTGGCACGATAGAACGATGAGAACTCACGAAGCAGTTCGCGGGCCCGCAGCGGGTCGGTGCGCGTAAACGATGCAATGGTGTTCAGCGTGTTGAACAGGAAGTGCGGGTTAATCTGCGCCTGCAGCGCACGCACCTCGGCGCGCGCCGTGAGTTCCTTTTGCACCTCGAGCTCGTGGATGGCGAGCTGCGTGGACAAGATCTCGGCAAAGCCCGAGGCAAGCGCATACTGGGTACGGTCGACGGCGCGCGGGGTCTTGTAGTAGAACTTGAGCGTGCCGACGGTACGATCGCCCACCTTGATGGGGGCGATAATGCCGGCGGGGACTTGGTTGTGCGAGCCGTCCGAGCCCACGACATCCACCATACGGTTGAACGACTGCACGATGCCATGTTCGATAACGTAGCGTGTGGCAAGCGTGTGGATGGGAGAATCTGGCAGTAGTTTTTCCTCAAACTCTCCCGCGCAGGCAAGCACGTTGCCCTCGTCGGTGATGGCCACCGTCATGGCGCGCGTCTCGGGCAAAATGCGCCGGCACACCAAACGCGCCGACTCCTGCGTCAGACCGCCCTTAATGTCCTCGAGCATGGCCGAGGCCACCGAGAGCGTCTCCTCGGTGTACTGGGAGCGCACCGAATCGGGATTAAGCGTCAAAAAGATAAAGATGCACAGAAAGATGCACAGCAGCGCGCAGGCAATCACCGTGGCGATCGGCTCGATACCGGTCACCAAGGCAAAAATAAAGTACACCAGCACGCAAATGGCGCAGGCAACGGCAATGATGCGAAAGATTGATATTGAACTATCGCGCTGGGCGCGGCGGTCGATCATTCGGCCCCCTCCAGGATACTGATCAGTTGTGCGTCACGCCAAAGCCCGTCCATGATCTTGGGCCAAAAGCTCTGGAAACGCAGGTAGCTTGCAGCGTTTTGGCGCGCATAGGCCTTTGCCTCGCCGATACCATGGCGCCAAATGCGCAGGTAGCCCTCATGCTCGCGGGTAAACATACTGCGGACCATAGCGGTCTTGCGCACGCGGTCGTCGAGCTCGCGCGAAATCCACGGGCCCGGGTAGGGCATGAGTGATGCCGCCGTAACGGGAATGAGCTCCTTTTGATGCGCGGCGAATGTCAACTTGGCCCGTTCGTAGTACCAACGGTATACATCCTGCATAAAGCGCGGTGAGCGCTTTTCGGACTCCGGAGGCAGATGGCGCACGGTCCACTCGTTATCGAACCACACGTCGTAGCCAAACATGCGCATGTTAAAGAGGTAATCCAAGTCCTCGCCGCGGGTGATAAACGGGTCAAAGGCCACACGCGTAAAGGCGCGGGCGTGCAGGGCCATCAGGCCGCCGCACACGTAGTTGGAGCGCGAGATGCGGGTGCCCGAGAGCGCCTTTTTCATCCAACGGTTGAACTCGATGCGCTTGGTCCACCAACGATGGCAGATGCCCGCCTTGTCCGTGGGAGCCAGCGGCGAGCCGTCGCGATCGTAGAAATAGCCGCTCTTGACCAAGATCGGCAAGCCCTGACGCGTCTGCTGCCCCAACGCATAGGTCGCGCGCTTCATAAAGTCGGCGTCGATGACAGTCTCATCGTCATCCAAGAAGATAACCGCGTCATGCCCCAGCACAGCGGCACAGGCTAGCCCCATATTGCGGATGGCACCGTAGCCTCGCAGGCTCACGCACTCGCCCGAACCCTTGGGCGCGATCTGAGCAACCCGGTCTGCGATATGCGAGGCCTGGGTGTTGGTGACAACGGTGACCTTGAGCGTGGGATGCGCGTCGACAATCTCGTGCACGCGCAGCGACACATCGGCTGTGGCAGAAACGGGACAGACCACCAAAAGGATGATGCGCGGGATGTCGCGCACCTGCTCAAGCGAGGCCAGGCAGCGGTCGAGTTCGGGATTGTCGGCGTTGAGTCGTGTCGAATGGTCATAGGTGCCAGGGGCGTTTGCGCAAGCGTCATCGCCCGCCCAATACGTTGGAATCACGGCTGTGGCGTTCATGCCTTACCCTCCCTGCAACACAAAAACGGGACGCCGCCAAACACAGGCGACGCCCCGCGACCTAGCTGATTCCATCATACCCACTTGGGCAAATCATTGCTCGCAAGTCTCAATGTTTATTGCGGATAACCCCAAAAGAGTACCGTGGACAGGCACAATAGCTGCTCGCTCCTATGCGGCATGCTCTGCCGCCCGAGTCATGCGGGACAGGCGGATCAGCAGCATAAAGCCAACAATCAGCAACACGCCAATGGAAAGGACGCCCAGTGACGGGTTGCCGGTCAACGAGGTGACGACCGACACCAGGAAGGTGCCCATGACGCTTGCATAACGACCAAAGATGTCAAAGAAGCCGTAGTACTCGTTGGATTTTTCCTTAGGGATAATGCGGCCAAAGTAGCTACGGCTGAGCGCCTGCACGCCGCCCTGGAACAGGCCGACCATAATGGCAAGCACCCAGAATTCGAAGGCGGTCTTTAGGAAGAACGCGGCAAACAGCACAATGCCCATGTAGGCGGCGACGGCCACCAAGATCATGTTGAGCGTGCCCACGCGTCCGGCGAGCTTGCCGTAGATGATGGCGGATGGAAAGGCCACGAACTGCGTAACGAGCAGCGCAAGCACCAGCTGCGTCGAATCGATGCCCAAGGCCGATCCGTAACTGGTGGCCATGGAAATGACCGTGTGCACACCGTCGATATAGAAGAAGAACGCGATCATGTAGACCAGCACGGTCTTGTTGTGGGCGATCTCGCGCATGGTGTGTCCGACTTCGGAGAACACACCGCCCACGATGTGGCCGATAGTGTCCTCGGGACCGCGCTCGCGACCGTACTTTTGCTTATAGGTGCGAATGAGCGGCAGGGTAAAGATGAGCCACCAGGCACCAGTGATGATAAACGACAGACGCGTTGCCAGCATGGTAGGGACGCCAAGAGCGGGGCCACCCATGATGAGTGCCAGGCAGATGACGAACGGCACGGTGGAACCGATGTAGCCCCAGGCATAGCCCGAACTGGACACGGCGTCCATGCGCTCGTCGGTGGTAATGTCGGGCAGCATGGCGTCGTAGAACGTCATAGAAGAGTTAAGGCCGATGGTGCACAGCACGTACACGGTCAAAAATGCCATGGCGGACATTGGGATAGCCTGCGCCAAGCAAAGCACCAGGCCCGTGAGGAAGAAGCCCAAGAAGAACTTGATCTTGTTGCCGGCGTAGTCGGCAAGCGCGCCCAGAATGGGCATGAGCATGGCGATGACCAGCGAGGCAATCGTCTGCGCATTGCCCCAGGCGACCACTAGGTCGGCCGAGGAAGCGCCGGTATTGATGGCGTTAAAGTAAATGGGCACCACCGAGGTATTGAGCAGCACGAGGGCCGAATTGCCCACATCATACATAACCCAGTTACGCTCGAGCTTGGTGTATTTCATGGACAGGGACCCTTCGTATTCGCCCGATATGCAGTTAGTTCATCGTACCCCAATCTGTCCAGAACCGCCGGTAAGGATTCGGCAAAGGGGCACGCACGGGCCCTATTCCTCGCGGTCGAACTCCTCATCGGCATTGAGCACGCGACCGCTGTAGTTGACGTGACTGGTCACGGCCTCCATGTCGCCGGTCTCGATAAAACGCGCGACCGTGCACTCGTAATCGACCAGCGCGCGATCAAAGACCTCGGGGAAACTCTCGTTCGAGACCTCGTCGGTAAAGGGATTCTTCCATGTCAGATGGCCCAGGTTACCGGTACGCTCGGGCAGCTCCGTCGTCACGCGATGGGCAAGGCCGTCGAGCAGCGAGTAATCGTGCACCAAGCCCTCAACCAGCGAGATCGCGCGCGTCTTTGCGGAGCCGGCCGGCTCAATCGCGCGGTAAAGTCGCTGCATATTGGCAACGGCAGCACCGTACTCCCCCGCCGGAATGTCAATGCCGTACACGCGTCCGGCAACATAGCTCATCAGCACGCCAGCCACGCGATTGATGCGATCGGTGGTGACGATCTCGCCCGCCGGCGGGTAATCGTCAACCGTAGCGCCATCGCGTTTAAGCTGCAGCATCAGCACATCCAGGTCGCTCTCGATCACGGCATGGACCTGACTGCTCGAATCCTCAAGCTCTGAATCGGACTCCACGATGCCAAACTGCTGCTCATAGACAAAGGGATGGGCGTTGCGGTCGAGCACGTAATGAGACAGCAGGCCCAGCGCAAAGGCACGACCCAAGCTGGCGTCGCGCGGCAGCAGATGCGACACGCCGTCGCGCAGGCACGCGAACTGGCGAGACATGCGCGACCGATGCATGACCTGCGCCAGCAGCGTGCAGTCGGAAACACGCGGTGTCAGAATGTGAAAGAAAAACGGGTCGGGGCCTTGGTTGCCCAAGATAAAGGCAATGCGCTCTTCATCGGACGTGATGACGCCCTGCGGAAGACGGTCGATGCTTTCCTCGCCAAACAGATGATGGGTGATAAGCGCGGGCATAATGATCCTTTCGATTTCATTCGATGCCACCCATTATGCCCACCGCGCGCCCATGCCAAACCTGCGATGGTAAACGACGGCACGCAGACCGTCTACGCAAGCCCCAAGTGTGCTTTAACCTCGGCGGCACGACGACGGGACACCGGCACCGTCGAGCTCACGCGGTCAAGCCTGAGCTCCATCAACCCCGTGGAGCCAATCTCAACATTGTGCACGTCTTCCAAATTGACCAGATAGCTGCGATGAACGCGAATAAAGCCCTCGGAGACCAAGCGACGCTCGAGCGAAGAGATCGACTCATTGATCAGGTACGTTCCCTCGGCGCAGATGGCATTGCAAAAATCGGCACGCGCCTCAAAGTAGCAGACGTCTGCGGCGGGAATGAACACCTTTTTGCCCCCGCGGTCCACCGTCAGACGCAAAGGCTGGCGCGGAGCGTGGATAACACGACGGACACCCAAGGCTGCCTCGATCTTGTCGAGTGCCTTTGACAGGCGTGCGTCCTCGACCGGCTTAACGACATAATCGACGGCATCGAGGTTATAGGCATCAGCCGCATACTCGGCAAACGCCGTCACAAACACAACCACCGGCGGCGTCTTTAGGTTCTGCAGCGTCTCGGCAAGCTCAATTCCCGAGCGACCGGGCATGGTAATGTCTAAAAACAGCACGTCGGGCTTGTTCGACAGAATCGACTCCACGGCTTCGGTGACATTGCCCGCCTCGGCAATCTGGCCCACACGCGTATCCTTTTCCAACAGATAGCGTAGCTCAGCCCTAATGGGAGGTTCGTCATCAACCACCAAGATGTTCCAGCCTTCGGACATATGTGCTTCCCCTCTTTTTCTCTCAATCCAACCGCGTGCTACGCCGTCAACGGCGCGGGCTCATGCGGCTCGCCGTTCAGCTCGACGATGACCTGCGTTCCCACGCCCTCCTGGGACTTCACGCGCATGCCGGAATCTTCTCCGTAAAAGAAATGGATGCGCTGAAGCACGTTGAAGAGCGCCAGGCCGCAACCTCGCTTGACGGAGCCGTCGGCGGTAATGCTCTCGGGCTCCTCCAGGCGATGTTGCTCAAACAGATGCGCGCAGACCTCTTCGCTCATACCGATGCCATCGTCCTCGACGATGATCTCCAAACCGTCATCGGTCTCGAAAGCCCTAACATGAATAGAAAGCGGCTCGGTCTCGCGCTGCGCATGCTTGATGCAGTTTTCGAGCAACGGCTGCAAGATAAACGGCGGCACCATGCAATCGCGCACCTCAAAGTCGATATCGACCGAGACGCGCAGACGGCCGTCGCCATAACGAGCCTGCATAAGATTGATATAGCGAGTGCCCTGTTCCACCTCGTGCTCGAGCGTGGTGAGCGTATCGGAATCAGAAAGCGTCTGACGATAGTAGTTGGAGAAGTCGATCAGCAGCGACCTGGCCTTGTCCGGCTCGGTACGTACGAGTGACACGATGGTGCTGATGGTGTTAAACAGAAAATGAGGATCGACCTGCGATTGCAAGGCGCGCAGCTCCACGCGGGCCGTAAGCTCGTCCTGGCGCTCAAGCTCAAAGCTCGCAAGCTGCGTGGAAATGAGGTCGGCAAAGCCCGAGGCAAGGGCCGTCTGGCGCATATCAATGCTGCTCAGGCGGGGATAGTACAGCTCGAGCGTACCCACGCAATGTCCGCGCACGGTAAGCGGCGCGACAATGCCGGCGCGCAGGCGGGGAAAATAGCCACCTGTCTCGGTCGAGGCATCGCGCGAGAACACGCTTTGCTCACCGCTGTTGATCACGTTGAGCGTAGTCCGCAGCACCACCGGGGTGCCCGCGGGGCATTTTGCCGAGTCCTCGCCCCAGCTTGCCAACACCTGCTTGCCGTCGGTAAAGCAGATGGCAGAGGCGATAGTTTCGGACAGGATGATCTTAGAGGCGCCCAGGGCAGCTTCGGGCGTAAGGCCGCGCGACGTGTAGGCGAATATTTTTGAAGCGATGGCGAGCGTGCGGTCGGTTGCGCTCGATGTGAGGTCGTCGGGAACGACAAAGACGTACGAGAAGAAGAAGCACAGCATGACCAAGCCGGCAATGACGACAACGGCCGGAACGGGATTGGGATTATCGGTTAGATCCCAGATGAGCAGCAGGATAAGCAGCGGAACGACAATACCGAGCAAAATGGCTTGAACCACATGCTGAGCGGTACGAAAGACCTTGGTAGAGTTGTAGCTCTTGCCCAGAATCAGCCTATTGAGATCCACCGTCATCTCCTTCTTACCGACGCACCCCATAGCAATAAAGAGGGCCGCAAGCGACCCTCTCCATTGCATTATGCAATCAAATACTGTGTTTTACATCAAGCCATCGATGAACGGTAGCTTAGGCGCTGTACTTGTTTGCCTCGCCGAAGGTGCCGCCCTCGACAATCCAGCCGTCCTTCATGATGACGTCCATGTTGTCGGTGTTGAGCACGTGGATGTCGGCGGCGACGTCACCGTTGACGACCAGCAGGTCGGCGCACTTGCCGGCCTCGATGGAACCGGTCTCGTCCTCGATGTGGCACATCTTGGCACCGTTGAGGGTGGCACAGGTGATGGTCTCGACCGGGGTGAAGCCGATCTTGTCGACGAACTCGTACATCTCCTCGATGGAGCAGGTGCCGTACGGGGTGACGAAGGAGAAGGAGTCGGAGCCGATCGTCATGACGACGCCGCGCTTCTTGGCCTCGCGCAGGCAGTCGTAGTTGCGCTGCAGCTCCTTCTCGACCAGGGTGCCCTCGTACTTGTCGTGCAGCTCGGGAACGTAGACGGGCGGATAGGTGGCGTACCAGGTGGGCAGGAAGGCGATCGTCGGGGTGAAGAAGGTGCCCTGCTCGGCCATGAGGTCCATGGTGCGCTCATCGATATCGAAGCCGTGAATCAGCTGCTCGCAGCCAAAGCGGACGGAGTCGTAGGCAGCGGCGTGGTTGTTGTAGCAGTGGCTCCACACGGGGATGCCGACCATCTTTGCCTCTTCGACCACGGCCTGGATCTCCTCGGAGCAATAGTGCTGGTCGCGGCCGGAGTCCCAGCGCCAGATGCCGCCACCGGTAGCCCAGATCTTGATGGCATCGGGGTTCTCGCGCAGGCGACGACGGACGGCCTTGCGCAGATCCCAAGGACCGTCGACCTGATCGCCCCAGGGGTGCGATTCCTTGTTGAGCTCCTGGCTGCAGTGGTGGGAGTCGCCGTGGCCGGCAACGCGGCAGAAGCCAAGGCCGGTGGCCAGAACGCGCGGGCCCTTAAAGACGCCCTTGTCGATGCAGTCACGGATCTGGATACCAAAGCGGCCGATCTCGCAGACGGTGGTGAGGCCGTGGGTGAGGCAGTCGTAGGCTTGCTTGACGGCGACGGCCTGCTTCTCGAGGAGCGGCTGCATGACCCAGTCGGTGTCATCATCGGTCAAGTTGCCCGAGAAGTGCAGGTGGGTGTCGATCAGGCCGGGAAGGACGGTCTTGCCGGCGGCGTCGATGACCTCAACGCCCTCGGGAAGGTCCTGCATGGCGCCGGCGTACTCGATCTTGCCGTTGTCGTCGACGAGAACGAGGGAGTTCTCGACCGGCTCGGCACCGGTACCGTCGATGAGCTTGCCGCCAACGATTGCATACTTAGTGGACATGGTTCCTCCTTATGGATCCATATAGTGGGCGAGGCCGTGTTGGGTTAAGGCCTCACAAAGCTACCCAAGTGGCGCCGGGTTCGGTGCGCGGAAGAGAGGGGCCCGCGCACCTGATCCGCCCCGGCTCGGCGTTACTTTTTGCGGGAATTGGTGAAGGCCATGAGAGCCAGGCCGACGGCCAGCCAGCCGATCACGATGCTCCACTCCACCATGTTGAGGGAGGCGGGAGAGAACGGAATCACGAGCAGGCCGATGATGATAGCGCAGGCAGCGATAGCGAGGCCGATGCCAAACTTGCCGCCGGGCACCTCGTAGGGACGAGGCAGGTCAGGCTCGGTGAAGCGCATGCGCAGGCAAGCGAGGGCGACCATGCCGCAGGAGAAGATGAAGGCGAGAGCCGACACGTTGGTCAGAGGGATGAGCATGTTCTTGCCCAGGAACGGACCGACGACGGTGATGACACCCAGGACGACGCAGGCGAGCTTGGGGGCGCCGGACTTGGGGTCGACCTCGGCGAACTGCTCGGGCAGCTGGCCCTTGCGGCCCATGGCGAGCATGATGCGGCTCGTGGCGCCGTAGAAGGAGTTCATCGGGCCCATGGGTCCAAGCGTGGCGATGACGAGCATGGCCAGGTACAGGAGCATGTTGATGCCCTTGAGGCAGGCGAGCGCGGGAACCGGACTCTTAACGAACTCATGCCAGTCGAGGATGGTGCCAAACGAGTAGATACAGACCATGTAGAAGCCGCCGGCGGCCAGCAGTGCCAGGGAGATGATCTTGCCGAACTTGTTCCAGTTGAGGCCCTCGGCTGCTTCCTCAGCCTGCTGAGGAATGGTGTCGAAGCCGGCGTAGAAGAACGGGGTCAGTACCAGGACCGACACGATGCCGGCGAACAGGCTGGTGCTCTCGGTAGCGGCCTTGCCGCCGCCAGCGCCGGTAACCTGGGAGAACACGGGCATGGCGTTGTCCGGCGAGCCGGTGAACAGTGAGACACCCATGGCGAGCAGCATGCCGCAGAGCAGGGCCTTGGTCAGGAAGGCCTGGAGCTTGGCAGCCGAGCTGGCGCCGCGGAAGTTGAGGAAGATGACGTAGACTGCAAAGCCGAGCGCGATCAGCGTCGGGAACAGGTAAACGTCGGCGCCCAGGATGGTGTAGAGCTTGACGGCGCGCAGCCACTCAAGACCGGGCAGGCTGCCGAACATCTCGGACACGAGGGTCGAAATGGCGATGGCCTCCCATGGGCACAGGATGCCGTTGCCCAGGGCCAAAAGCCATCCGGTGATGTAGCTCAGCGTACGGCCAAAGCTACGATCGACATACTCGACGATGCCGCCCGAGATGGGAATAGCAGCCGTGAGCTCACCGAAAACAGCTCCGACGGGCACGAGGAAGATTGCACCCAAGAGGAATGCGATCATAGCGGGAACGGGACCGCCGCCCACGACCATCCAGTCGCCGACCTGCAGAACCCAACCGGTACCGATGATGGCACCAAAGCCGATGGTGAAGAAGTTCCAGAGCGAAAGCGTTTTCTTCATGCCGCCGTTATCCTCGACTGCAACTTCTGCGTTCTTGTCCGCCATTGTTCCCCTCCTTTCCTGTTTGACGCCCTTGGCGTCACCCCTTGCGCGGTCCGTTTTGCCGCGCGCTTTTATTCCATGGCTTTAAGATACGGCCTTGGCGCAGCAGCGCCGCTCGCAGCTCGACCGAAGGCAGAACTGCAAAACGAGCGGCACCGTTTTTGGGACGAACGGCGGGAGACGTCATTCGTCTTGGACGCTTTCATCTTGTCTGCTTTTGAATACCTGTTGCCGTGGCGCTTGGCGCGCGGCGCGGCAACGTTCATACCATTTGTCAGGCTTTTGGCGCACATACCCATGTGTCGTGCATCTTTTTATGTAGGATAGATAAGTTACACATGAGGCAAGGTGATTCGAATGGCATACGGATACAATGACGGCGACCAACGGCCACAAAGTGTGCGCCTTGCCGGCCGCACCACGCCAACGCCCAGAAGCACCTCCGACAACGACAACCCGCAGCGCCCCCAAGGGCAGCCCGGGGCTTCTTCGCGGCAACAAAGCCGTACCGTGCAGCAGTCAGACCGCGTGAGCACGAGCGCACGCCAACGCCAGACCGACACATCGCAGCCACGCCGCTACGATCGTCGTAAGACCGACTACTACGTCAAGCGCTCCTTTTCGCGACCTCAACGCGATCGCGGCAATTCCGCCCCTCGCTCCGCGTCGCGCACCACAAGCCATGCGCTTCCGGCCCGCCGCCTACGCCTTGCGCTTTGCTCCATTGCCGCCTGCCTCGTCTTTGTGTTTTTGGGATCCTGCATCTCCCACGGATCAGCCGGTCTTGAGCCCACTGCCGAGGACAGGCTGCTTAAAGCTCCCGTCGCGCCCGGTTACTCCTTTGCGTTCTCGACCCCACGCTCGCAATGGCAGGCCGGCACCATGCCCCACATCTACCAAATTGACCCCGCATGGTCGGAGCTGCCCTATGCCGGTGGCACTATTCGCGAAAACGCTTGCGGTCCCACTTGCCTCACCATGGTCTATATCTTTAAGACCGGCCACGCCGATAAGACGCCGGTCGATATATGCGCACTGGCCGAAGCCGGCAACTACGCCCCCACTGGTGCCACCGAGTGGTCGTTTATGACAGGCGGTGCGTGGCAGCTGGGGCTCAACGGAACACAGCTCTATAACGATCGCGAATCGATTACCCAAGCACTTCGCTCGGGTGCGCCCGTCATCGCCGCAGTGCGCCCCGGTACGTTTACCAACGTAGGCCACTACATCGTGCTCTACGGCATCGACGATGCCAACCAGATTGGCGTCTACGACCCCAACTCGGCCAGCCGCAGCGCCCGCCGTTGGGGCGTCGTAGAGGTCCTCAACGAAGTCGAAGCCATGTGGGCCTACTACTAGTCATTGGGGACAGACTTAAATGAATGGTCATTGGGGACGCTCTTGTTTGACTAGTCGTTTAAGAACGTCCCTAATGACTAGGTGAATAGCAGAAGCCCCGCAGTCGGAGCGGACTGCGGGGCTCATGAAGAGAGGCTAGTTTGTGGGCGCTTTGCCTGGCGCCCACGAGAGAGGCAACAGAGTAGAGACTACTCGTGGATGCGGGTACCGGAGAGGCCGGCCATGGTCTCGGCGGCCTTGTCCAGAGCGCCGATGATGCAGGTGCGGCCCTTGCGGGAACGGGCGAACTTGATGGCAGCGCGGACCTTGGGCTCCATGGAACCCTTGCCGAACTGGCCCTCGTCGGCCAGGCGCTCGGCCTCGTCGGCGGTGAGGTCCTCGAGCTCCTCCTGGTTGGGCTTGCCAAAGTTGATGGCAACATGCTCAACGGCGGTCAGCAGGAACAGAACGTCGGCGTCGCAGTCCTCGGCCAGCAGCTCGCCGCCCAGGTCCTTGTCGATGACGGCGGGAACGCCCTTGTAGCAGCCCTTGTTCTCGTAGTCGCGGACGACGGGGATGCCGCCGCCACCGCAGGCGATGACGATGAACTCGTTGTCGAGCAGGTTGAGGATGGAGTCGGCCTCGACGATCTTCTTGGGATCGGGGGAGGCGACGACGCGACGCCAGCCGCGGCCGGAATCCTCGACGAAGACCTTGGAGGGATCCTCGGCCATGAACTCCTTGGCCTGCTCCTCGGTGTAGAAGGGGCCGATCGGCTTGGTCGGGTTCTTGAACGCGGGATCATCCGGGTCGCACTCAATCTGGGTGACGACGGTGGCGGCGTGCCAACGCTTATAGCGCTTGTGCATCTCGCGGCCGATGCCCTGCTGCAGGTGATAACCAATGTAGCCCTGGGACATGGCGCCGCACTCGGGCAGCGGCATCTCGGGGGTACCGATGGCATCGTGGGCAGCGGCGAAGGCGTTCTGGATCATGCCGACCTGCGGGCCGTTGCCGTGGGTGATGATGATCTCGTTACCCTGCTCGATGAGACCGAGGAGAGCGTGGGCGGTGTTGCTCACGGCCTCGATCTGCTCGACGGGGTTGTTGCCGAGGGCGTTGCCGCCAAGGGCGACGACAATACGATCGGGCTTGCCAAGAGGCTTAGACATTGCTGGAATCCTTTCTGTAAAAGGCCTACAACCCATTAATAACCCGCGTCCGTGCGATACGCGAGTTTATTAAGGTTTATATTCTCTTTATCGCTCATTTTATTCATTTTGAAAATAGCGGAACGGTGAACGGTCGTTTTTGTCCGCTCAGCGTACAGAACACCAGCTCAGACATATCTACGCCATTTACGTGCAACTTTATTTAAATGCAGCGAGGATTATGTCGGATTATGCAAACTACATCTCTGCTAAACACAAAACGGACAGCGCAATATCTTACTCGCGCTATACGAGATTCTATGCACTTATAAGTCGAGTATGCACCCCTGCAAAAACAAGGGGCTTTTCATCCAGCATAAGGAATAAAGAAGGGCTCCGAAAAGGCGGCAACAGCCAAGTCCCCCATCCATCCCCAAAGTGGCGCGAGGTTTCGCGGCAAAGCCGCGAAACAGCGAAGGGGACGGAATACCCGGCCAACTACGTCCTTCATCCGCCCACACAATCCGAGGACGTAGTCGTAGCAGGATCTGAGGGCTGACCTTCGCGGACAT
>CABUBY010000040.1 GCA_902489955.1 uncultured Collinsella sp.
CCGCACTGCGCGGGTTGGTGTCGCAGGGCTCTGTTCGCAAGCTTGCTGTGGGTGATGCGGACTACTTGGCGGACGCCGTGGTGCTCGACGCTGCGATGGATGCACTGGCGGCGACCCTGTCAGCCATGCACGCGGCGTCTCCCAAGGAGACGGGCTTTACGCCCGGCGCCGTTGCCCATGCTGCGTGGCCTGCCGCTGATGATGGCGTTGCCGCGGCTCTGATTGCCGAGGGCTGCTCGCGTGGCGTGTGTGCCGCCGAGGGTGCCGAGGTATTCGACCCGCACTCCGCTGCCGCCGCGGCGCGTGTGGTGCGCGAGGCCTGCGAACGTATCGTTGCCTTGCTGGACGAAGCCGGCCTCGATGCACCGATATTGCCCGAGGTGGGCGAGCAGTTGCAGCTCGATCGCGACACCATGACGCGTGCCCTGCGCGAGCTTTCGCTCAATCGCTCGATCGTTAAGGTCGAGCGCGACGTTGCCCTGTCCGCTGCCGCCGAGGCCCATGCGCGCGAGCTTGTTGCCGCCGCCATTGAGGCAGCCGGCGGTGCTGCCACCACGAGCGTACTGCGCGAGGCCCTGGGTGTGTCGCGCAAACGTGCCATCAGCATCTTGGAGCACCTGGATGCCGTGCGCTTTACGGTGCTCGACAAGGACGCCGGCGGCCTGAGGTCCCTGCGCTAGGCCGGTCACTCGCTCCCGCCTCCTCAGTTGCGGTGAAATAGTTCCTATTTGGAGGCTTTGGCAGCAAATACAGGAACTATTCCACCGCAACTTCTTGTTCGTCTTTTTGGGATGGAGCCGTTTCGGTTTGGTAAAATACCGCCGCACTTGGGAACGGATGGGCTCCGGTGGGCTCCGCGGTCCTCAAAACCGTTGCGAGGCGTGCAAAACGTCTTGGATGTGTTCGATTCACATACGTTCCCGCCATACGCTACCAGCGCTTTTGTGCTCGCGGTCTTGCTGCGTGCCGCAAAGGCGCTGTTTTGTTTTTGCACGAGCTTTTCGTAGCGCTGCTATTTCGGTGGCTGTATTTAGCTTCGTGCACCGGGTTTCGAGCATGCCGATGGAGGTGTTTTGCCGTATGACTACCGTAAGACGTGCCGATCTTTCTTGTGTCGTTCAAGCGGGTGGGCTGTCCTCGCGCATGGGCTGTGATAAGGCTCGCATGGCGTTTTGCGGCGAGCCGCTTATCGAACGCGTGCTGGGTCGGCTGGCGCCAGTTGCCGGCGAGTTGGTCGTGACGACTTCGCGTCCCAGCGAGCTTGCCTACCTTGAGGAGCGCGCGTTTGGCGGCCTGGTGCCGCGAATAGTGTCGGACCTTGAGGGGCCGGCGGGCGCCATGCGCGGCATCGCGAGTTCGCTGACTGCGGCCCGGCTGCCTCTCGTTGCTATCGTCGCCTGTGATATGCCGTTTGTCTCTTCGGAGCTAATCGGTGCCCTTGCTGGCTGTGTTGAGGCCGAGGCGCTCGACGTGTGCGTGCCGCGCGAGGAGCGGGGAATTGAGCCGCTTTGCGCCGTCTGGCGCCGTGACGCGTGTGCGCCGGTTGCCCAAGAGCTGCTCTCCTGCGACCGACAGCGCATTCGCTGCCTGATCAATCGCGTTCAGGCCGGTTATATGGATGAGCCGCAGATCGTTAAGGCCGCGGGCTCGACGCTCTGCTTCGAGAACGTCAATACGCCCGAGGAGTTTGCGGCGGCCGAGTTACTCGCCTAGACGATTGGAGTTGCCATGTCTCACGATATTTGTCCCGACACGGGAGAACCTTGCACTTGCGACGGGTCCGAACCCTGTACCTGCGGTTGCGGTGGCTGTGGACATACTGCGGAAGAGGAAGCGGCCGCCGCGGCGTATCGCGAGTCGCACCGCGAGGCCTCGTTTGGCGATGCCCCTGATCACGAACGCAAGATCATCGTTTCGTTCGATAGCACCTTCGATGTGATGGAATGCGAGCAGCTGTGCCTTGCCGCCGGTGTGCCCGGGCGCATCATGCCGCTGCCCGGCTCCATCACCGCCGGCTGCGGGCTGTGCTGGGCCATGCCGTTCTCGGGCGATGCACTCGCCGCCTTCCGCGCTGCCACCGAAGGCCGCATAACCCCCGCCGACTACCATCAGCTCGTCCTCTAACCACCAACATCACCACAAAGGTGCCTGTCCCCAATGTGGTGGTTTGGAACATGTGGACGAAACAGGTTTGAAACACGGGTTTTGCATGTCAGGCACTCAAAAACGCTTCTACCTGCATCGTAATCAAAACGAAACATCTGCCCGTCTGCTTATGCGAAACTTTCCCGCAACAGTGCGATATTATCCATACTCGATAAAGTTCGCGGCGCATAGGGTGCCGCGATCAACATTTTTCGTTTCCCATCATTGGAGGAAGCATGAGCTACACGCAGAAAGTTCTCGAAGAGCTCAAGGCCCGCTATCCCGAGCAGCCTGAGTTCATCCAGGCCGCGACCGAGATCCTCGGCACCATCCAGCCGGCGCTCGACGCCCACCCCGAGTACGAGGAGGCCGCCCTGCTGGAGCGCCTCGTCGAGCCCGAGCGCATCGTCATGTTCCGTGTTCCCTGGGTCGACGACCAGGGCAAGGTTCAGGTCAACCGCGGCTACCGTGTCGAGTTCAACTCTGCCATTGGACCCTACAAGGGCGGCCTGCGCTTTAACCCGACGGTCACCCTGGGTATGCTCAAGTTCCTGGGCCTGGAGCAGATCCTCAAGAACAGCCTGACCACCCTTCCCATGGGCGGCGGCAAGGGCGGCTCCGACTTTGACCCCAAGGGCAAGTCCAACAACGAGATCATGCACTTCTGCCAGTCCTTCATGACCGAGCTCTATCGCCACATCGGCCCCAACACCGACGTTCCCGCCGGCGACCTGGGCGTTGGCGGCCGCGAGGTTGCCTACCTGTTCGGTCAGTACAAGCGCCTTACCAACGAGTGGACCGGCGTCCTCACCGGCAAGGGCCTCTCCTTTGGCGGCTCGCTTGCCCGTACCGAGGCCACCGGCTACGGTCTGGCCTACTTTGTGGACGAGTACCTTAAGAGCCGCGGCGACTCCTTCGAGGGCAAGAACGTCGTCGTTCACGGCTCCGGCAACGTCGCTATCTACGCGGTCCAGAAGGTCACTCAGCTCGGCGGCAAGGTGCTCGCCTGCTCCGATACCCACGGCTGGGTCGAGGATCCCGACGGCATCGACTACACCGTGCTCGAGCACATCTACAACAAGAAGCGCTCTGGCCACGACAAGGGCGTTACGCTCGCTATGTACGTTGACGAGAAGCCCAACGCCGTGTGGCACGAGGGCGACGGCCGCGGCGTGTGGCAGCTTCCCTGCGATATCGCGCTGCCCTGCGCTCGCGAGAACACGCTGCTGCTCGAGGACGCCCAGGCACTCGTCGCCAACGGCTGCAAGGTGGTCGGCGAGGGCGCGAACATGCCCACGACCATCGAGGCCACGACCTACTTCCAGGAGAACGGCGTCGCCTTTATGCCCGGTAAGGCTGCCAACGCCGGCGGTGTTCTCGTGTCCGGCCTGGAGATGAGCCAGAACGCCGAGCACCTGTCCTGGACCTTCGAGGAGGTCGACGGCAAGCTCGAGCAGCTCATGCGCGGCATGTTCCACAACGTGGACGACACCGCCAAGGAGTACGGCCAGGAGGGCAACTTCGTCATGGGCGCCAACATCGCCGGCTTCCTGAAGGTCGCCGACGCTATGCTCGCCCAGGGCGTCTGCTAAATCTTCGCTCGACATAGCATGCGATAAGGCTCCCAGCTATCTGGCTGGGAGCCTTTTCTATCCCGGAGGACTCCTCATAACTTGCGGTGAAATACGGACTGTTTAGCGCCCCAGAACGGCTAATCAGTCCGTATATCACCGCAAGTTATGGATGGGTGGGTGGATTTTGTCCTAAAACGGTGTGCGGCCCCTCGTTTGGTACACTTAAACGTACTGGACAAGTGAAGAGATGGGGGAGAACGTGCTCAAGTTCGGTACCTACGTCCGTGTTGGAAACGCGGCCGAAGCCTATGAGCTCTTACAGAAGAACCGCAACAACAAGATTGTGGGCGGCGGCATCTGGATGCGCCTGGGTTCGCGTCGCGTGGCGACGGCGATTGATCTTTCGGCCTGCGGACTCGATCAGATCGAGGAGACCGAGACCGAGTTTCGCATCGGCGCCATGTGCACCCTGCGCCAGCTCGAGCGCCATGTCGAGCTCAACGCGCTTGTCAACAACGTCTTTGAGTTCGCCGTCCACGATATCGTGGGCGTGCAGCTGCGCAATACCGCCACGGTGGGCGGCAGCATCTACGGCCGCTTTGGCTTCTCGGACGTTCTCTCCGTCTTCCTCGCGCTCGATTCCTATGTTGAGCTTACAGGCGCCGGCCGCGTGCCGCTCGCCGAGTTTGTCGACATGGGCTACGTGCGCGACGTGATCGAGCACGTGGTGGTCGTTAAGCACGATTACCGCGCAAGCTATGAGGCCGTGCGCAAGGCCGCGACCGACTTCCCCTCCTTAAACGTCACCGCTGCCTGGTGGGACAACAGCTGGCACGTCACCGTGGGTGCCCGCCCGCTGCGCGCGACCCTGCTGCAGGGCGAGGCATGCGGCCTGGTGAACGAGCGGCCTTCCGAGGACGAGCTGCGTGCCCTGGCCGCGTCCGTACGCGCGCTGAGCTATGGCACCAACCTGTGGGGCTCGGCCGACTACCGCCGCCGCATCTCGGCCCCGCTGGCGATTCAGGCTGTGCGTCGCGCCGCCGGCATCGAGCTTTCGGCCGCGCTTGCCCGCGAGCTCGAGACCGTGCAAGTGCCTAAGTTTGCCACGGACGAGTATTCCTGCCGCCGCGTGCCCGGCGTCGATTCTAGCGAGGTGCGCTAATGGCTGCCAAACTCATCGATCTTTCCTTTACGCTCAACGGCCGTAAGGTCAAGGTTCAGATTGCCCCCGACACCATGCTCTTTGCGCTTTTGCGCGAGCAGGGTTGCGCGTCGGTGCGCTGTGCCTGCGAAACCACCAACTGCGGCCTGTGCACGGTGTGGCTCGACGGCGACCCGGTGCTGAGTTGCTCGGTTCCCGCGGCGCGCGTCGAGGGTCGTACCATTACCACGCTTGAGGGCCTTAAGGCCGAGTCTGAGGCACTGGCCCGTGCGATGGCTGCCGAAGGCGCCGAGCAGTGCGGTTTTTGCGCCCCCGGCCTCATTATGAACGTGCTGGCGCTTGCCCGCGCCGCCAAGGAGGACCCGAGCCTCGTCGCTACACGCGAGGAGCTCTCGCGCCAGCTCGCCGGCAACCTCTGCCGTTGCAGCGGCTACGAGAGCCAGCTGCGCGCCATCGTGCGCTTCCTCAACGAGTTCGGCGTGCAGGTGGGCTTTGAGATGCCCGAGCTGCCGGTCAACGACACCAGCTGCGACGGTGTCTCCTACAAGCAGATCACTCACAAGCAGCCCAAGAAGGACTCGAAGGCCCTGCTCGAGGGGCGTCCCGTCTACACGGGCGACTTGGTGCCCGCCGGCGCCCTGATCGTCAAGCTCAAGCGCAGCCCGTATGCCCGCGCCAAGATCCGCTCCATCGATACGTCGCGTGCCCTGAAGGTGCCCGGCGTGGTGGGCGTCTACACCTACGAGGACGTGCCCAAGCGCCGCTTTACCATCGCCGGCCAGAGCTATCCGCAGCCGAGTCCCTACGACCGCCTGATTCTCGAGAACCTCGTCCGTTACCAAAACGAGGAGGTGGCGATCGTCGCCGCCGAGACCGAGGAGGCTGCCGACAAGGCGCTCAAACTCATTAAGGTCGACTATGAGGTGCTCGAGCCGCTGCTTGACTTTACCCAGGCACTCGATAACGACATCGTGGTCCACCCCGAGGGCGACGTGACCTTTATGTTCCCGCAGGGCGGCGACGTCCCGCGCAACTTGGTATGCAGCGGCACGAGCGACTTTGGCGACTTGGACGAGGCCTTCGCCCAGAGCGACATCGTCTTCACCCGCACCTACACCAGCCAGGCCACGCAGACCGCGCCCATGGAGACCTTCCGCGCCTTCGCGACGACCGACGCGTTTGGCCGCATCTCGGTGACCACCTCCACACAGGTGCCTTTCCACGTGCGCCGCATGGTCGCGCAGTCGCTCGACATTCCCCAGTCGCAGGTGCAAGTCATTAAGCCTCGCATCGGCGGTGGCTTTGGCTCCAAGCAGACGGGCTGCTGCGAGATCTTTGTGGCGTTCGTGACCCAGCAGACCGGTCGTCCGAGCTACTGCTGCTACACCCGTGAGGAGACCATCACTGCGGGCAACTCGCGCCACCAGATGCAAATGACCGTTAAGCTGGGCGCCATGAACGACGGCACCATCACGGCCATCGACTTGCATACGCTGTCCAACGCCGGCGCGTATGGCGAGCATGCCACCACGACGATCGGCCTTTCGGGCCACAAGAGCCTGCCTATTTACAACCATGTGAAGGCGAGCCGCTTTAGCTGGGACGCCGTCTACACCAACACCAACCGCGGCGGCGCGTATCGCGGCTACGGTGCCACCCAGGGCCAGTTTGCCGTGGAGAGCGCCGTCAACGAGCTCGCCGACATGCTGCACATGGACCCCGCCGACCTGCGCCTTAAGAACATCGTGCGCGAGGGCGAGATCATGCCGCAGTACTACAACGAGAAGCTCAACGCCTGCGCACTCGACCGCTGCCTGCTGCGCGCGATGGACATGATCGGCTGGCGCGACAAGCCGCTGGCTGTGGATCTGGGCGATCGCGTGCGCGCCCTGGGCTGCGCGCTCACCATGCAGGGCTCGGGCATCTCCAACGTGGACATCGCCGGCATCGACATGCGCCTGGAAGAGGACGGCTTCATTACCATCGGCACCGGCGCCACCGATAACGGCATGGGTGTCGACACGATCCTGGCGCAGATTGCCGCCGAGGAGCTGGGCGTGGAGAGCTCGCTGATCGTGGTGCGCGGCGTGGACACCGACGTGTCGCCGTTCGACGCCGGCTCGTACGCGAGCTCGGGCACGTATGTGACGGGCCTTGCCGCCAAGAACGCCGCGACTGAGCTGCGCGAGAAGATCTGCGCCAAGGCCGCCCGGATGTGGGACGTTGACGCCGTCGATGTGGTCTTTGATGGCCAGTACGTGCGCCTGTCCGACGAGCGTGCCGCGCGCGAGCAGAACCGTTACCTCACGCTGCGCGACTTTGCCAACCTGTGTGTCAAGAACATCGCCGGCGGCGACGCGCTGACCTTGCACGCCTCTGCCTGCCTGCCCGTTTCGCCTCCGCCGTTTATGGCCGGTATTGCCGAGGTCGAGGTCGACAAGGCCACCGGCAAGGTGACTGTGGTGGACTACGCGGCGGCCGTCGACTGCGGCACTGTGATCAACGAGGCGCTCGCGCGCGTCCAGGCCGAGGGCGGCATTGCCCAGGGCATCGGTCACGCGCTCTACGAGATTGTCGAGCACGACGACCGCGGCCGCCTGCGCACCGGCAACTTTATGAGCTACAAGCTGCCCACGCGCCTGGATATCGGCAGCATCCGCGTGGCCTTTGAGCCGAGCTACGAGCCGACGGGCCCGTTTGGCGCCAAGTCGATCGGCGAGGTCGTCATCAACACGCCGCTCGCCGCCGTTGCCTCGGCCGTGGCGCACGCCACCGGCCATCAGGTTCGCTCGCTTCCGATCACGCCCGAGAAGGCCCTGCTGGGGGAGTAACAGGTCAGCGAACAAGTCGTAATTGGCGGGGCGGGGCAACTCGTCCCGCCTTTTGCACTCGTGGTGAGGTCGTGAGCTTGTAAAAGGTGTGCGTGCGCTTGCCGTTCGTATCTGCTATCATTCCTAGTCTGTGCGCTCATGCGGGCGTGGCGGAATTGGTAGACGCGCCAGATTTAGGTTCTGGTGGGATTCCCGTGAAGGTTCGAGTCCTTTCGCCCGCACCAACGCATCTGCGTCGGCTTCGGCCGTCGCGACTCTTTGTTGCATAAAGGTACCAGCACCTCAGATAAGCTGGGCAGTATGAGGAGGAACGTGTTGAACATCACCGCTTCTGACGTCAAGGACGCCAAGCTCACCGCTACGGTCACCATCCCGGCCGCCGACGTCGACGCCGCGATCAAGAAGGCCTACAAGGACACCGCCAAGAAGTACCGCTTCCCGGGCTTCCGTGCCGGCAAGGCCCCCCGTCCGGTCATCGACTCCGCTCTTGGCGCCGAGGCTACCCTCGCTCAGGCCACCAACGACCTGATCGCCGCCAACGAGCCCGCCGTCCTCAACGAGCTGGACATCGTCCCCACCAAGAACGGTGACTACAAGGAGCTCGACCTCGCCAAGGATCACGAGGACTACACCTACACCGTCGAGTTCTCCCTGCGTCCTGCTGCTGAGCTCTCCTCCTTCGACGCCGTCGAGATCGAGATGCCTCCCGCGGAGGTCACCGAGTCCGAGATCAACAACCAGGTCGAGATGCTCCTCAACTACCGTGCCACCTTCGAGGACGTCGAGGGTCGCGCCGTCGAGGCCGAGGACTACGTCACCGTCGACCTCAAGGCCGTCGAGAACGCCGACAACTTCGCCGCCGAGGGCCGCATGCTCATCGCCGGTAGCGACAGCAACCCCAAGGAGTTCAACGAGGCCCTGATCGGCGCCAACGTTGACGACGTCAAGACCGTCACCTGGACCGACGAGGTGGAGGAGGGCGAGGAGGCCGAGACCCACACCGTCGAGGTCACCGTCAAGGGCATCAAGGTCCGCAACACCCCCGAGCTCACCGACGAGCTCGTCAAGTCCGACTTCGGCTTCGACAGCATCGATGCCATGCGCGACGCCATCAAGATCGAGATCGAGCAGGACAAGGCTTCCCGCCTGCCGGCCGAGAAGGAGAACCGTTGCGTCTCCGCTCTCGCTGAGCGTCTGCAGCTCGACGAGATGGACGCCGACTACGAGCAGTCCGTCTTTGAGGAGCTTGGCCAGAACTTCCTGTCCAACCTCGCTGCCCGCGGCATGACGCTGGACACCTGGCTGCCCGCTTCCGGTCTGACCATGGAGCAGTTCATCGGCGATCTGCACAAGCAGGCCAACGACGTTGCCCGTGAGTCCCTGGCTCTGGACGCCCTCGCCCGTGAGCTCAAGATTGAGGTCACCGAGGACGACATCAACGCCGAGTTCGAGAAGGCCGGCGTCAAGGACGTCGAGGCTTCCAAGGCCGAGTTCATCGCCGATGGCCGCATGCCTGCCGTCCGCGAGTCCATCCGTCGCTCCAAGGCCGTCGATCACCTGGTCGAGAACGCCAAGGTGACCGAGGTCGACGAGACCGCCAAGGACGCCGAGTAATTCTCGCCACCTTGCCCGCGAGCGCATGCATGCGCCCGTGATGGGGTAAAGTTATAAGCCGGTTATCCGGTTGCTTCGTACGGTGCCAGCCAATGCATAGCATGCGGGCACCGTACGTTTATCTAGAACCAATTTGGTCCGTAAGAGAAATGGAGATGCGTATGATCGCTAAGTTCGATTCCGCCCTCGTGCCATACGTTATCGAGCAGACGCCGCGCGGCGAGCGCAGCTACGATATCTATTCGCGCCTGCTCAACGACCGCATCATCTTCTTGGGCGAGGAGATCAACTCCGTCAGCGCCAACCTGGTCGTTGCCCAGCTGCTGCATCTTGAGAGCCAGGATGCCGAGAAGGATATCTCGCTCTACATCAATTCGCCTGGCGGCGAGGTCTACTCCGGCCTGGCGATTCTGGACACCATGAACTTCATCAAGCCACAGGTCTCCACCATCTGCGTCGGTATGGCCGCGTCCATGGCCGCAGTGCTCCTTTCGGCCGGCGCCAAGGGCAAGCGCTTCTGCCTGCCGCATTCCAAGGTCATGATTCACCAGCCCAGCGGTGGTGCCCAGGGCCAGCAGACCGAGATCGAGATCGTGGCCGAGGAGATTAAGAAGACCCGTCGCGAGCTCAACCAGATCCTGTCCGACGCCTCGGGCCAGCCGATCGAGAAGGTTCAGGCCGATACCGAGCGCGACAATTACCTGACCGCTGCCGAGGCCCTCGACTACGGCTTGATCGACCGTATCGTCACCTCGCGCGACCTCGCCGCGAAGGACGCCTAGGATGGCAGGTAACATGCAGGACAACTTTGACGAGAACGGCAACCCCATCCGCTGCTCCTTCTGCGGAAAAGAGCAGGGCCAGGTCCGTCGCCTCGTAAAGGGTCCGACCAACATCTTTATCTGTGACGAGTGCGTCGCCGCCTGCTCCGAGATCTTGGAGGAGTCGCTGGCTTCGGACTTTATGGACGCTGCCCGCAACGGCAAGCTGCCAGGCTTCCTCAACGACCACGGCCAGGCTGCATCCCAGCCCGCCGTGGATCCCGAGGCCGAGGGCTTTGAGCTCGAGGACGACCGTCAGGTCATCACGCACGTGCCGACGCCGCACGAGATCTATGACGAGCTTTCGGCCTATGTTATGGGTCAGGAGGACGCCAAGCGCGCCATGTCGGTTGCCGTGTACAACCACTATCGCCGCGTGATCGAGGGCGGCGCCGCGGTGTCTGCCTTTGACGACGGCATGGGCTCGCAGTTCAACGACGATATGGACGAGGTAGAGCTCGCCAAGTCCAACATCCTGCTGCTCGGCCCCACCGGTACCGGCAAGACCCTGCTCGCCCAGACGCTCGCGCGCATCCTCGAGGTGCCGTTTGCCATCGCCGACGCTACCGCGCTCACCGAGGCTGGTTACGTGGGCGAGGACGTGGAGAACATTCTGCTCAAGCTTATCAATGCTGCCGATGGCGACATTGAGCGCGCTCAGGTGGGCATTGTCTACGTTGACGAGATCGACAAGATCGCCCGCAAGGCCGAGAACCTCTCCATCACCCGCGACGTTTCGGGCGAGGGCGTTCAGCAGGCGCTGCTTAAGATCCTTGAGGGCACGGTGGCCAGCGTTCCGCCCACCGGCGGCCGCAAGCATCCCCAGCAGGAGCTGCTGCAGATCGACACGACCAACATCCTGTTCATCTGCGGTGGTGCCTTCGTGGGTCTGGACAAGATCATCGCCGATCGCGTGGGAAACAAGGGCGTGGGCTTTAACTCCGAGATCGCCGGCCCCACCTCGGTCGACGAGAACGACCTGCTGCGTCAGGTGCTCCCGCAGGACCTCAACGCCTTTGGCATGATCCCCGAGTTTGTGGGACGTACGCCCGTCGTCACCCAGACGCAGGCGCTCGACGAGGACGACCTGGTGTCGATTCTGACCGAGCCCAAGAACGCCGTGGTGCGCCAGTATCGTAAGATGTTCCAGCTCGAGGACGTTGAGCTTGAGTTTGAGGATGCGGCCCTGCATGAGATCGCCCGCATGGCGCTCGCCCGCAAGACCGGCGCCCGCGGCCTGCGTTCTATCTGCGAGGACGTGCTGCAGCAGACAATGTTCGATCTGCCCAGTGAGGAAGGCGTCACTAAGGTCATCGTGACCGAAGCCTCCGTAAAGGGCGAAGAGCAGCCCCAGCGCATCTACGGCTAAACCAGCCAAAAACGTGCTTGCAAATAGCCTCCGACCACCCGCGGCCGGAGGCTATTTTATATATACGCAATAACCCCAACTACCTGTGCTATTCTGTGTGTTTGTTTAAGCCTCGGCAAAGTCAATTCAGACTGAAGTAATCGATACCTAAGGGGAGGAATGTAGGCCCGATTTTCGTGGATTCCGCACGAGCCGAAGACCACTTAATGTGGTCTTCGAGCGAGCCCAGGACCTGACCGAGCGAAAATCGGGCCTACATTCCTCCCCGATGGGCAAGGGAGAGATATATGGAAGAAATGCCCAAGAACTACGATCCGTCGACCAACGAGCCGGCGATCCTGCAGAAGTGGCTCGACGGCGGCTACTATAAGCGCCGTGAGGGCGTGGGCGACTGCACCGTCACCATTCCGCCTCCCAACGTGACTGGCAAGCTCCATATGGGCCACGCCACCGACGACTCCATCCAGGACGCCATCATCCGTATGGCCCGCATGCGCGGCAAGTCTACGCGTTGGGTCCTGGGCACCGACCACGCCGGTATCGCTACGCAGACCAAGGTCGACAAGAAACTCAAGAGCGAGGGCATCAGCCGCCTGGAGATCGGCCGTGACAAGTTTGTCGACGCTTGCTGGGACTGGACCCACGAGTACGGCGGCATCATCGTCGAGCAGATCAAGCGCATGGGCTGCTCCGTCGACTTCGACAACGAGCGCTTTACTATGGACGAGGACTACGCCCAGGCCGTGCGCAAGGTGTTCTGCGACTGGTACCACGACGGCCTGATTTACCGTGGCAAGCGCATCGTCAACTGGTGCCCCAACTGCACCACTGCCATCTCGGACGACGAGGCTGAGTACAAGGACGAGAAGGGCCACCTGTGGCACCTGCGCTACCCGCTGACCGAGCCGGTCAACGGCCAGGACTACATCGTCGTCGCCACCACGCGCCCCGAGACCATGCTCGGCGACACGGGCGTCGCCGTCTCCCCGAAGGACCCCGAGAAGGCCGCCTTTGTGGGCAAGACCGTCATGCTGCCGATCGTCAACCGTGAGATCCCCATCTTTGAGGATTGGCACGTCGACGCCAACTTCGGTTCCGGCTTTGTCAAGGTCACCCCGGCCCACGACCCCAACGACTACGCCATGGGTCAGGCCCACGACCTGCCGCAGATCAACATCTTCGACGAGCACGCGGTGGTCGTCGAGGGCTATGGCGAGTTCACCGGCATGACCCGCGAGGAGTGCCGCGAGGCCGTCATCAGGTGGTTCGAGGAGCACGACCTGCTCGACCACGTCGAAGAGCTCGACCACTCCGTCATGCACTGCTACCGTTGCGACTCCGCGCTGGAGCCGTGGCTGTCAGAGCAGTGGTTTGTGGCCGTCGACAAGCTCAAGGGGCCGGCGCTCGACGCCGTCAACTCCGGCAAGGTCACCTTCCACCCCGCGCGCTGGACGCAGACCTACACCACCTGGATGGAGAACCTCAAGGACTGGTGCATCAGCCGCCAGCTGTGGTGGGGTCACCGCATCCCCGTGTTCTACTGCGAGGACTGCGGCTGGGAGGACGCCCTGACCGAGGACACCGACGTGTGCCCTAAGTGCGGAGGCCATCACGTGCATCAGGACGAGAACGTGCTGGACACCTGGTTCAGCTCGCAGCTGTGGACCTTCGCCACGCAGGGCTGGCCGCAAAAGCCGGAGCTGCTCGAGGGCCATCATCCCACGACGGCGCTCGTCACCGCGCGCGACATCATCGCGCTGTGGGTCGCCCGCATGGTCATGAGCTCGCTGTACTTCCTGGACGAGGTGCCGTTTAAGGATGTCGTCATCTACCCGACGATCCTTGCCAAGGACGGCAGCCGCATGTCCAAGTCCAAGGGCAACGGCGTTGACCCCATGGACCTCATTGGCATGTACGGTGCCGACGCTATGCGCTACAACCTGCTGACGCTCTGCACCAACAACCAGGATGTTAAGTTCGACGCGAACATCGACAAGAAGACCAAGAAGCTCATCGACAGCCCGCGTACCGACCAGGCCAAGTCGTTTGTGACCAAGATCTGGAACGCCAGCCGCTTTTTGCTTATGAACATGGAGGGCTACACGCTCGGCGAGCCCGTCGTGGAGACGCCGGCCGACGCCTGGATGTTCAGCCGCCTGGCCAAGGCCGTCAAGATGGTCACCGAGGGTATTGAGAACTACACCTTTGGCGATATGGCCCGCGGCGTGCAGCAGTTCTTCTGGAACGAGGTCTGCGACTGGTACGTCGAGGTCACCAAGGCCCGTCTGAAGGGCGAGGGCCGTCTGCAGGCGCAGCGCAACCTGATCTTTGTGCTCGACACCTCCATTCGCCTGATGCACCCGCTTATGCCGTTTGTCACCGAGGAGATCTGGGACAACATGCCGGCGAGCGTGCTCGACCTGGACGCCGAGGGCAACGTGAACCGCGCCGAGGCGCTCATGATCGCCAAGTGGCCCGAGCCCGCCGACTACGCCAAGTATGTTGACGAGGACGCCGAGCGCGCGTTTGAGCTGTGCCGTACCGTCGTGTCTGCCGCTCGCGCCACGCGTTCGCGTTATCGCTTGAGCCCCAAGGCCGAGCTCGACGTGGTCGTGCGCGCCGGTGCCGAGGACATCGAGAAGCTCGAGAGCCTGCGCTCGACCATCGAGCCGCTGGCCAACACCGCCTCGCTGGTCATGGGTACCGACGTCGAGAAGCCAGCTGCGAGCATCGCCGTGGTCGATAGCGGTGTCGAGGTCTTTGTGGTGCTCGAGGGCAAGGTTGATCTTTCGGCCGAGAAGGCGCGCCTGGAGAAGGAGATCGCCGCGGCCCAGAAGGAGCTCGCCGGCTGCGAGAAGACGCTCGCCAACGAGGGCTTTGTGGCTAAGGCCGCGCCCGCGGTGGTCCAGAAGAAGAGGGACCGTGCAGCTGAGCTCAAGGAGATCCTGGCGGCGCTGACTGCTCAGGTTGCTGACTTTTCGTAAGGTTTACTGGGGGACGCGGTTTGGGGCATTGCT
>CABUBY010000041.1 GCA_902489955.1 uncultured Collinsella sp.
GCTCCAGATAGCGCTGGGCGAGGTGGTGTTCGGCGGCGTGGGCTGCGGCCTGTACGGCATGATCGGCTTCGCCATCCTCACGGTATTTATCGCCGGCCTTATGGTCGGCCGCACGCCCGAGTTCTTGGGCAAGAAGATCGAGCCGACCGAGATGCGCTGGGCGGTGGTTCTGTGTCTCGCCACCCCGTTCGCCATTCTGGTGAGCTCCACTATCGCCTGCATGGTGCCCGGTCTTGTCGACCAACTCAACAACGGCGGGGCGCATGGCTTCTCCGAGGTCCTGTACACCCTTACTTCGGCTGGCGGCAACAACGGCTCCTCATTCGCCGGCATGAACTGCAACATCCCGTGGATCAACGTGCTGCTGGGTATCGAGATGCTGTTCGCGCGGTTCCTGCCGATTGCGGGCACGCTCGCCATCGCGGGCTCGCTGGCCGGGAAGGGCAAGGTCGCCGAGGGCGCCGGCACGCTTTCCACCACCAATGCCATGTTCGTGTTCCTGCTGGTATTCGTCGTTCTGCTGATTGGCGCCCTGAGCTTCTTCCCGGCGTTGGCGCTTGGTCCCGTTGCCGAATTCTTCCAGATGGTT
Organism: uncultured Collinsella sp.; assembly: GCA_902489955.1. Lineage (GTDB taxonomy): Bacteria > Actinomycetota > Coriobacteriia > Coriobacteriales > Coriobacteriaceae > Collinsella. The sequence goes on from CABUBY010000041.1 coordinate 590, forward strand.
GCGTAAAGGAGTCGCAGATTTATGGCTATGCAAAAAGACATGATGAGCCGTGCGGTGCGCGATTCATTTGCCAAGCTTGACCCCCGTGTCCAGGTCCAAAACCCGGTCATGTTCCTGGTGTGGCTGTCGGCCGCCATGACCTCCATTCTGGCTATCGCCTCAATTATTGGGGTACAGGACGCCGACGTCCCCACGTACTATGTGATCGCCATTGCCGTCATTCTCTGGCTGACCGACCTCTTTTCAAATTTTGCCGAGGCGCTTGCCGAGGGCCGCGGTAAGGCGCAGGCAGATTCCCTGCGCGCGGCGAAAAAGGACGTCGAGGCCCATCGCATCGAGTCCGTCGAGGATAAGGACCGCTTCACGGTCGTTCCCGGTACCGAGCTCTCACGCGGGGATCTGGTGGTCGTGCGCGCCTGCGAGCAGATTCCGGGAGACGGCGATGTCATCGAGGGTGCCGCCTCGGTTGATGAGTCGGCCATCACCGGCGAGTCTGCGCCCGTGGTTCGTGAGGCTGGCGGCGACCGTTCTGCCGTCACTGGCGGCACTACCGTGCTTTCCGATTGGATTGTGGTGAAAATTACCAGCGAGCCTGGCCAGAGCTTCCTGGATAAGATGATCGCCATGGTCGAGGGCGCCGCCCGCAAGAAGACCCCCAACGAGGTCGCGCTCGAGATCTTTCTGGTTGCTCTGTCCGTCATCTTCATCCTCGTGACGATCGCACTGTATTGCTACTCGAGTTTCTCTGCAGGGCTCAACGGTATGGCGAATCCCACCGCTGTGACCACGCTCGTTGCCTTGCTCGTCTGTCTGGCGCCCACCACCATTGGTGCGCTGCTGTCCGCCATTGGCATCGCCGGCATGAGCCGACTGAACGAGGCCAACGTGCTGGCCATGTCCGGCCGCGCCATCGAGGCCGCCGGCGACGTCGACATCCTCATGCTCGATAAGACCGGTACCATCACCTTGGGCAACCGCCAGGCCGCTGAGTTCATTCCGGTCGACGGTGTCGATCCGGCAGAACTCGCCGATGCCGCGCAGCTGTCCTCTCTGGCGGATGAGACCCCCGAGGGCCGCTCCATCGTCGTGCTCGCCAAGGAGCAGTTTGGGCTGCGCGGCCGCACACTCGAGGATAAGGGCATGGAGTTCATCCCCTTCACCGCGGCGACCCGCATGTCCGGTGTGAACTACGCCGACAGCGAGATTCGCAAGGGTGCGGCCGATTCCGTTCGCGCTTATGTGGAGGCTGCCGGAGGAGTGTTTTCGAAGGAGTGCGACGAGGCCGTCGAACGCATTGCGAAGGTGGGCGGCACCCCGTTGGTCGTGGCAAAGGACCGACGTGTGCTGGGCGTCGTCTACCTTAGGGACATCATCAAGTCCGGCGTGAAGGAGAAGTTCGCCGACCTGCGCCGCATGGGTATCAAGACCATCATGGTGACGGGTGATAATCCGCTGACGGCCGCCGCCATCGCAGCCGAGGCGGGCGTGGACGACTTCCTGGCCGAGGCCACCCCCGAGGGCAAGCTCGAGAAGATCCGCGCGTTCCAGCATGAGGGCCATCTGGTCGCGATGACCGGCGACGGCACCAACGACGCGCCGGCGCTGGCGCAGGCGGATGTCGCCGTGGCCATGAACACGGGAACCCAGGCTGCCAAGGAGGCCGGCAACATGGTCGACCTCGACTCCAGCCCCACCAAGCTCATCGATATCGTGCGTATCGGCAAGCAACTGCTCATGACCCGCGGCTCGCTCACGACCTTCTCGGTCGCCAACGACGTCGCCAAGTATTTCGCCATTATCCCGGCGCTATTCTCGCCGATCTACCCCGGGTTGGACGCCCTCAACATCCTGGGGCTCACCAGCCCGTTGACTGCCGTGCTGTCCGCCATTATCTACAACGCGCTGGTCATCGTCGCGCTGATTCCTGCCGCCCTGAAAGGCGTGAAGTACCGCGAGCTTTCGTCCGGCCAGCTGCTGACCCACAACCTGCTGGTGTGGGGTCTGGGCGGTATCGTGGCGCCGTTCGTATTCATCAAGATTATCGACATGCTGCTGGCCTTGTTCGGCATTGGCATGATGTAGACGGAGGTTTGTATGTTCAAAGGTATCGCATCGCGCGCACTTGGCGTGTTCGCGCTGTTTACCATCGTCTGCGGCCTGGGATACACGCTCGTGGTGACCGGCGTCGCGCAGCTTGCGTTTCCGTACCAGGCGAACGGATCGCTTATTACGGTCGACGGCAAGGTTGTGGGTTCCGAGCTCATCGGCCAGAACTTCGATGATGAAGCCCACATGTGGGGTCGTATCCAGAACGTGTCAATTGTCGAAGGCGAAGACGGCGAACTCATGGCGTATGGTGCCCCGTCCAACCTGTCCCCGGCGAGTGAGGAGTATCGGCAGCTGATAGATGCGCGCGTGAAGAAGATTCGCGCCGCCAATCCCGATGCCGATATGGACGCTGTGCCCGTCGACCTGGTGACGTGTTCGGGGTCCGGCCTCGACCCGGAGATCTCTCCGGATGCCGCCGAGTACCAGGTCCCGCGCCTTGCCAAAGCCACGGGCAAAAGTGAGGACGAGGTGCACGACATCATCGCCGCGTGCACCAAGGGTCGTTTCCTCGGCGTGTTCGGCGAGCCCACGGTCAACGTGCTCAAGGTGAACCTTATGCTGGACGGCGTGCTGTAGGTGAAGGAGCGGCGGATGAGGGCATGACTGACTATCTGAGCCCTCAATTCCACTCCGCCCATCAGTTGCGGTGAAATACGGACTGTTTTGGCTGGCAAAAGTCTCATCTACTCCGTATTCCACCGCAACTTTTTGTGGGGATCGGATTAAAGGCGGGGGAGTGCGAGCGGGTACGGACGCGGCGGTTGCTGATACGATAAGTACGTTAGCAACTGCCGCCGAGCGGCTTAAACGAAAGGAAGCCTGTATGGAGTCATCCGCCTACCCGATGCTCTTTAGCCCGATCAAGGTCGGTACGACCGAGGTCAAGAACCGCGTCTTTATGCCGCCGGTGTCCACCAACCTGGCCGATCATGGCTATGTGACTGACGACTTGGTCGATCATTACCGTGCCCGTGCCAAGGGCGGCGTGGGCCTCATCATCACCGAGGTCGTGACGGTCGAGCCCACCTATACCTATCTGCCGGGTGACATGTGCTGCTACGACGACACGTTTATCCCCGGCTGGGAAAAGCTCGCCGCGGCCGTCCACGAGTACGGCTGCAAGATCATGCCGCAGCTCTTCCACCCCGCCTACATGGCCTTTAACATCCCGGGCACGCCGCGCTTGATCGCTCCGTCCTTTGTGGGCCCGTCTTACGCCCGCGAGGCACCGCGCCCCATCACGGTCGACGAGATTCACGAGCTCACGCATCAGTTTGGCGACGCTGCCGTGCGTATGCAGAAGGCTGGCGTCGACGGCGTCGAGGTCCATGCGGCGCACGCCCACGGTATGCTCGGCGGCTTTTTGACCCCGCTCTACAACAAGCGTACCGATGAGTACGGCGGCTCGCTCGACGCCCGCATGCGCTTCTTACTCGAGGTCATCGCCGAGATTCGCGAGCGCTGCGGCAAGGACTTTATCATCGACGTCCGTATCTCGGGCGACGAGTACACCGATGGCGGCCTGACTCTCAACGACATGATCTACGTCTCGCGTCGCCTGGAGAAGGCCGGCGTCGACATGATTCATGTCTCGGGCGGCACCACCATCAAGCGCGGCTCCGCCATTCCCGCCGCCGGTACCCAGCAGGCCTCGCACGCCGCCTGCTCGCGCGAGATCAAAAAGCATGTCACCATTCCCGTCGCCACCGTCGGCCGCATCAACGAGGCTTGGATTGCCGAGGAGCTGATCGAGGACGGTGCTGCTGACATCTGCATGATGGGCCGCGCCAATCTGTGCGATGCCGAGTTCTGCAACAAGGCCGCTGCCGGCAACGCCGACGACATCCGCCCCTGCATCGGCTGCCTGCGCTGCCTGAACGGCATTATGTTTGGCAAGCGCATCTCCTGCACCGTCAACCCGGACGTGGAGCGCGACGAGGCTGGCTACGAGCCTGCCGCCGAGGCCAAGAATGTACTGGTTGTGGGTGCTGGTCCTGCGGGCATGGAGGCAGCCTACATTGCCGCCAAGCGCGGCCATAACGTGGTGCTCGTGGATAAGCAGGACGAGCCGGGCGGCGAGATACGCATCGCGGCCGTTCCGCCGGCAAAGCAGGAACTCACCCGCGTGATCAAGTATCAGTATCGTCGTCTGGCCGAGTCGGGCGTGAAGTGCGTCTTTGGTACCGAGCTTACTGCCGAGGACATTCAGCGTGACTACGCCGGCTACGAGGTCGTCCTGGCCTATGGCGCCGAGCCCATCGCCCCGGCCTTCATGCAGGGATTTAAGCAGGTCATGACGGCTGACGACCTGTTGGGCGGCAAGGCTTTCCCGGGCAAGAAGATTGTCATCGTGGGCGGCGGTACCGTTGGCTGCGAGACGGCCGATTACCTGGCCCCGTTGGTCAACGACCTGTCGCCGGCCAATCGCGACGTCACCGTCATCGAGATGACCAAGACGCTCGCCGCCAACGAGGGTGGTGCCGGTCGCGCGGTGCTCATTACACGCATGCTTTCAAAGGGCGTCCACGTGCTGACCGAGGCCAAGGTGACCGAGATTACCGAGGATGCCATCAGCTACGAGAAGGATGGCGAGGTCCACACCATCGCCGATGCCGATACGCTGGTGCTTGCCATGGGTTATCGTCCCAATACCAAGCTGGCCGACGACCTTGCCGCTGCCGGCGTTGCCACCCACGTGCTGGGCGATGCCAACAAGTGCGGCAACATCCGCGACGCCATCGGCGACGGCTACAAAGTGGCCTGCGCCCTCTAGTCAACCCCTTGGTGCATGGGGCTGACCCCGCGGCACCGGTCGGTAAATAGCAAAAAGCGACGGCCGTCCCGTACGTGGGACGGCCGTCGCTTGCGTTAGCTGCAATGAGTCGTGCGATTAGAGCCCCAGGATCTCCTTGACCTTGGCGATGATGGCCTCGTCGGTGGCGTTGGCAAAGAAGTACTCCTGGAAGTGCTCGCCGGCAAGTGCGCCCTTCACCAGGTCCTGATTGATCTCGCCCAGGACGTCGACGAGTGGACGCATGGTCACAGCGCGCACGCCGTCGAGGATCTTCTTGTTGCGCTGCTCGGGCTCAACGCGCTCGGCAGGATAGCCGTTGCCCGAACCAAAGCCAAAGAGCTTCTCGAAGGTGTACTCGAGGTTGAGCTCCTGGCCCCAGCCGTTCTTGAGGGCGAAGGGCATGGCGACGGCGTTGCCATCGTTGACCTGGGCAAAGGTGTAGGCGTCGAGCGGGTCGGCAACGTGGCCGCACAGCACGCCGGGGAAGGAGTTACAGGCGAGCATGGCGCCCTCGCCGGTGCCGCAGCCGGTTACGACGTAGTCGGCAGCACCGGAGTTCAGCAGCACGGCGGCAAGGATGCCGTTCTGCACGTAGGTGAGGGGCGTGGAGTCGGCGTCGGCATACATACCATAGTTAAAGACGGTGTGCCCCATGGGCTCGACGACCTTCTTAAGCGCAGCCTCGATCATAGGGTTCTTGGAGTTCTGAGAGTTCTCATTGATCAGAGCGATCTTCATTGCGAATTACCTTTCTATTTCTAACTTGCGGTGAAATACGGACTGTTTTGCCTGATAGAAGCCAAAGCCAATCCTTATCTCACCGCAACTCAAATGAAAAACGAGTGGATGAAACCTGATGTGGGCAGTTGCGGCGACGCTTATTGAGGCTGCTTTCCAATGTATGCGAGGATTCCGCCGTCGACATAGAGGATGTGGCCGTTGACGAAGTTCGATGCATCGGAAGCCAAGAACACGGCGGGGCCCTTCAGATCCTCGGGCGTGCCCCAACGGGCGGCCGGCGTCTTGGCAATGATGAACTGGTCAAACGGGTGGCGGCTGCCGTCGGGCTGCGTCTCGCGCAGGGGTGCGGTTTGCGGCGTGGCGATGTAGCCGGGTCCAATGCCGTTGCACTGGATATTGGCCTCGCCAAACTCCGAGCAGATGTTCTTGGTGAGCATCTTGAGTCCGCCCTTGGCGGCGGCATAGCCGGCGATGGTCTCGCGACCCAGCTCGCTCATCATCGAGCAGATGTTGATGATCTTGCCGTGGCCCTTGGCGATCATGCCGGGCAGGCAGGCCTTGGACACGATAAACGGTGCGTTGAGGTCAATATCGACGACGCGGCGGAAGTCCTCGGCGCTCATGTCGAGCATCGGGGTGCGCTGGATAACGCCGGCGTTGTTGACCAGGATGTCGGGCGTGGTGTCAAAGTCGGCCTCGATCTTGGCGATGAGCTCGGCAACGACGGCCTCGTCGGTGACGTCTGCCACGTAACCATGAGCCTCAAAGCCCAGCTCGCGGTAGTGCTTCTCGGCCTCGGCTACCTTGTCGGCGTGACGTGCGTTAAAGGCGATCTTGGCGCCAGCCTCTCCGAGCGCCTCGGCGATAGCCATGCCAATGCCATAGGTGGCGCCGGTTACCAGTGCGACCTTGCCGTCCAGACGGAAGCTGTCCATAAGATCAGACATAGCGATCCTTTCAAAAGAAACGTTCATCTATATAAGTCTTGCTTTTCATACAAGGTCAGTATAGGAGAAGAGGAGGATTTAAAAATCAGATTCTCCTAAAATCAGGTGAACGTTCACTTTTAAAAGGTAAACGGTGATCTCGCCCTTGCCGCGCGGACGTTTATTCGCTCTGTTCCTGCGTGCCCTCCGCAATCATGTTGCGGTTATACACCAGGTGCAGATACATCGCGTCGTGCGCGGCGGTGGGATTGCGCGAGGCGATGGCGTCGGCCACATCGCGGTGCGTGCGGATAGTTTCCTCGACGAGTTTTTTGCCGGTCACGTCGATAAAGAGGGGGACGGATGCCTTGAGCACGCCCATCAGGCGGGGAACGACGAGGTTTCCGGAGCTCTCGGCAATGGCATTGTGGAACGCGGTGTCGGCGGCGGAGTAATCCTCACCGGCCTCGGCCAGGCGCTCGGATTCGTCGCAGAGCTCTTTGATACAGACGACCTGGTCGTTGGTTGCGTGCTCGGCCGCCATGCGTGCCATCTGCGGCGGTGCCACGGCCCTCTCGCACGTCAACGATGTCGGTTTTTGGATGTGCTCCTCGTTTCTGGAGATTGACGAGAAGACCACCCTCAAGTCCTGGACCGTTATGGAGACGCTTATCGGCCTTTCGGGTCTTGCCTGCGCCCTAGTGATTTCGTTCTTTGCCTAGTTCGCGTAGCTAAACATCTTTCACCGAGTGCATCGCTCGGTACCCATTTACACCTGATTCATTAACCAACGATTGGTACAACCGTTCAAATCAAAAGAGGAGAGCATCATGGACGAGAAGACCAAGGTACAGATTCAGCAGGAGGCAGCCGACCTGGTTGCCAAGCTGCAGCCGCGTTCCGGCAAGTTTCGCACCATCAGCCCCGAGATGGACCCGCTGCGCCTGGGCTCTGGCTGGACGATCGAGGACCTGGACAAGCCGCAGGTCATTATCGAGTCGACGTTTGGCGACTCGCACCCGGGTTCTGCCGGCCTGTTTGAGCTGGTCGAGGAGGTCCGTGCCGGCGTCGCCGAGGCTGGCGGTCACGGTGCCCGTTACTTCTGCACCGATATCTGCGACGGCGAGGCCCAGGGCCACGATGGCATCAACTACTCGCTGCCCAGCCGCGACATGATCGCCAACATGATCGAGATCCACGCCAAGGCCACCCCGTTCGATGCCGGTGTCTTCGTTGCCAGCTGCGATAAGGGCCTGCCCGCGAACCTCATGGCCATGGGCCGCATCAACATCCCCTCCATCGTCGTCACCGGCGGCGTCATGGATGCCGGTCCCGATCTGTTGACCCTGGAGCAGCTCGGCGCGATTTCTGCCCGTTACGAGCGCGGCGAGATCTCCCGCGAGGAGCTTGAGTTTGCCAAGCACAACGCATGCCCCAGCTGCGGCGCCTGCTCGTTTATGGGCACCGCGTCGACCATGCAGGTTACCGCCGAGGCCCTGGGCCTTATGCTCCCCGGCACGGCTCTGCTGCCCGCTACCAGCTCCGACCTGCGTGAGTTTGCGCGCGAGGCCGGCCGCCAGTCCGTGTGGCTCTCTGAGCACAACCTGTGCCCCCGCGACATCGTGACCAAGGAGTCCTTCGAGAACCTCATCATGGTCCACGGCGCCATCTCCGGTTCCACCAACTCGCTGCTGCACATTCCCGCGATCGCCCGCGAGTTTGGCATCGAGATGTCCGCCGACGATTTCGATCGCCTGCACCGTGGCGCCCACTACCTGCTCAACGTTCGCCCCGCAGGCGAGTGGCCGGCGCAGTTCTTCTACTATGCGGGCGGCGTGCCGCGCATCATGGAGGAGATCAAGTCGATGCTCCACCTCGACGTTATGACCATCACCGGCAAGACTCTCGGCGAGAACCTCGAGGATCTCAAGAACAACGGCTATTACGAGAAGTGCGGTCGTTACCTTGAGAAGTGGAATCTCAAGCGCGAGGACATCATTCGCCCGTTTGACCAGGCCTTCGGCACCGACGGTTCCATCGCCATCCTCCACGGCAATCTTGCTCCCGAGGGCGCCGTCGTCAAGCACACGGTTGTTCCGCGCGAGATGTTCCAGGCCACGCTTAAGGCACGTCCGTTCGATTGCGAGGAGGACGCCATTCACGCCGTCCTGACGCACGAGGTCAAGCCCGGCGATGCCGTTATCATTCGCTATGAGGGACCCAAGGGTTCCGGTATGCCCGAGATGTTCTACACCACCGAGGCTATCGCCAGCGATCCCGAGCTGGGTGCGAGCATTGCCCTGATCACCGATGGCCGCTTCTCCGGCGCCTCCAAGGGCCCGGCTATCGGTCACGTTTCGCCCGAGGCTGCCGTGGGCGGCCCGATTGCCCTGATCGAGGAAGGCGACCTGATCCAAATCAATATTCCCGAGCGCTCGCTGTCCATCGTGGGTATCGCCGGCAAGGAGATGGAGCCGGCCGAGGTCGACGCCGTCCTGGCCGAGCGTCGCGCCGCCTGGAAGCCTAAGGCTAATCGTTACACCTCCGGCACGCTCAAGTTCTTTACCGAGCATGCAGTTTCCGCCATCCAGGGTGGCTACATGGAGTAGCGCCCGGGCGCATCAAATTTCCCCTCTCATAGATGCGTGGCACGAAAAGCTCCGAGCTCACACGAGCTCGGGGCCTTTTTCGTCTGGATTGGGGACGCATAGCCGGACGTAAACAATTTGCGTCTGGTAATAAGCGTACGAAAGCGCAATTTACGTCTTAATTCCGTACGCAAATCAAGACGAAAACCGTTTACGTCTGCTTTAAATCCGTACGAAAACGGTTTTCGTCTTGCAGGGCAGTTGCCGTTTCTACAGTTCAACTTCCAGTTCGGCTTTGTGCTCGTAGAGGTAGTCGCGCATGTAGGGGATGGCAAATGAGACCTTGCCGTACGAGGGAGCCTCGATAATCGATTCTCTTAACAGGCGGCTGCGGACGGAACTCACCTGTTGAGGCGTTTTGTTTAGGGCATCGGCAACCATGCTGGTCGAGCTCGTCTGCCCCAAAGACGCCATGCTCAGCAGATAAGCGATGCACGTGGGCGGAATGCGCTGCAGCGCGGGCTCAATCACCATGGCGCAGAAGCGTTCGCGTGCCGTTGCAATGCCGCGCTCGGCTTCTTCTTCTCCAATAATCGCTGTATGTGCGCGTCTCGCCAACTGCCATGCGTAGTATCCAACGAGTTGGATCATGAAAGGATAGCCTTGCGTTGCCTCGGCAAGTTGGCCGGCAATACCTGACTGCAACTCCATGCCAGACGCTTCAATGGTTTCCTCGAGGGAGTACGACACTTCGGTTACTGCCACAGCCTTCAGGTCAAAGGGGAGGGCACGGCGCAAAAACGTAAGTGTCTTTCCGTTGATGATGCTTTCAATCATCGAAGGCAGCCCAGCAAAAACAAAGGCGATATCAAGGTCTTCGCCGATAACCTGCTGAATCGCAATGGAGAGCGTTCGGACCTCATCGAGCTCTGCGTCTTGAACTTCGTCGAGAGTGATGAGCAGGCCATTTCCATTCTTGGTTATTGTCTGTCTCATGGCGTCGCGTAGCGATGGGCCGATTCGCTCAATATCTATGCTGCCGATGGATATGCCAGCTACGGTGGGCTCAAATCTGGCGTGCTTGGCCTGGAATTTGGGCTGCAGCTGTTCGAGAATGCGCTGGCAAAGTCCCTCGGTTGCGACCTCTTTTATGACCGTCCAGCCACGGCTTTGCGCCAAACGTGAGCACTCGTCAAGGAGGACCGTCTTGCCCGTTCCACGGACGCCGGCTATGCGCATTAGGCGTCCCGGGGCACCAGGCCCGTTGACGAGGCCCTCATTGAATTCTTCGAGCACATCTTCGCGGCCGATAATCGTGGGAGGTGTTTTACCTGCTGTGGGCTTAAAAGGGTTTGTTTGCATGTGAGCCACCTTTGCTCAAGATATAGCAAGATATAGCAAAGTATAGCAAGATATAGCAAATTATAGTGAGATATAGCAACGTATAGCGCTGTTTGCGGGTTCTTACGGTGGTGCTATTTCCCGAATGCCGCGCGCACAAAGCGCTGGGCGAACAGCTTATTAGCGATGTTGATGACATGGCCCAAGAACAGCGCCGAGATGGCGGTGGTCACGCCAAAGCCGCCCAGGTTGTGCATGAGCGCGAGCGACAGAACGAGAGACACGGCGACATGCGAGCAGTCGAACACGACTTTTACGTCGCCAAAGCGGCGTTTAATCTTTTCGGCAATGACCTGCACCAGGCCGTCGGGCGCGTTGGGGACAACGCCCATGTTGACGACGAGGCTTACGCCAAATGCAGTGACAGCGAGGGAGAGCAGCATGGTCTCAACCTGTATGGGGAGTGCTGCGGGATGCAGCGGGTTGACCGCCATGAAGAAGTCGGTGAAGCCGCCAATGAGCGTTGAGAAGCACAGCTCGAGCAGGATGCGCGGCTGGAACTCGCGTCGCAAGATAGTGAATTGTGCCACGATGTAGGCGACATAGGTAGCAGTGATCCAAAAGCCGAGCGTCTTGCCCGTGAGCATGGATAGGGTTGTGGCAAAGCACATGAGCGCGGCGATGCCCAGGCCGGATGCCGTCTGGAGACTCATGCCGAGTGCCAGTACTGCAACGCCCGCCAGATACATCAGCATCCTGATGACGGTATGGAACCAATCGATCTTCTCGCCATTCATGATGATGAGCGGTCGCATGTTGCTACCCGTCCTTTCGGTTGTGTGAAAAAACTGACCCGGACCGGCAAAAGAGGGTTATCGGAGGCACTGCTGTTAAAGCAGAAAAGCCGGCCCCACGGTCAGTTGTCTAGGAAGTGTCTCGCTGTGCCGGAATCGGACTGAAGAGCCAGCGAGACGGGAGGAAAGCAAATGACATTGCGTGGGCAATAGGATGCCAAGATGGTAGGGTGCGTCTTAGCATCCTATTGCTCACGCTCGACGAAATCGGTTTCGTTTGAGCCTTAGTATACGCACGGGATTCTATTTGCAAAGAGAAAAACAATAAAAAGTGAACGTTCACCTAATCGTAACAACTCGTTGGCTGTATCATGGCGGTAGTCGATACGAAACCGATTTCGTATCGACTACGCATGCGTTGTATCTGTCCATTATCTGGTGGTGTAAACGAGGGGTTACACCTGCCGCAAAAGCGGCATTCATCATTGTCCAGATTGAAAGGATCACCATGGAACAGCATACCGATTGCTCGTACTGCATGTGCGGGACCGACAACACGCTCGTCGATGCCTTTGGCATCCCCATGCTTGACCTGCCTGCCAGCAAGCTCATCTTGTTTAAGGAGCAGAGTCATAAGGGCCGCGTAATCGTGGCCTCCAAGCAGCACGTCGATGACATCTCCTGCATGTCCGAGGAAGACGCCGCCGCCTTTATGGCCGATGTCCGCCACGTCGCGGCAGCGCTGCACAAGGCGTTCAATCCCGACAAGATTAACTTTGGTGCCTACGGCGACACCATGCATCACCTGCACGTGCATATCGTCCCCAAGTACAAGGACGACCCGTTTGAGTTTGGCGACGTGTTTGCCATGAACCCCGGTCGCGTCACGCTCGAGTCGGCTCAGTACGACGAGATCGCCCAGGCAATTGTCGCCAACCTGTAAGCGAGTAAAAGCGGCTATTTCGAATAGAAGCACTTGGCTTCATTGCCAGTTAAAAGGAGCTTATCTATGAATGCAGGAGTTGTTTCACTCCTTTGGGTGCTGGTGGGCGTAGTCCTGCTGGTCGCCATGATCGTTAAGTTTAAAATCAACAGCATCATTGCGCTTATTCTTTCCGCCATTTTTATCGCCCTTGCCGACGGCATCTCTGTGGGCGACCTTGTCACCACCATGGAAGATGGACTGGGCGGAACGCTTAAGTCGCTTGCGCTGATCATTATCTTTGGCGCAGCCATCGGAAAACTGATGACCGATTCGGGTGCCTCGCAGCAGATTGCCGACACTATCGTTGACAAGCTCGGTATTAAGCTGCTGCCTGTTGCGCTTCTGATCATCGGCGTTATCTTTGGTATGAGCATGTTCTACGAGGTGGCGTTCCTTATCGTTACGCCGCTCGTTATCAGCATCGCCAAAGAGGCCGACATCCCCTATATGCGCCTGATTATCCCGGCTGTTTCTGGTACCACGATGGGCCATTCTCTTTTTCCGCCGCAGCCTGGTCCTATGGCGCTGGTGAGTGCCTTTGGTGCCGAGGTTCCGCCGGTCTACATCTTTGGTCTGATCGTCACGATTCCGACACTTATCTGCTCTGGTCTTTTGCTGTGCCATTTCATCCCCGGTCTCGATGACATGCCGCTTGGCAATGTTATGAAGCCGGCGGAGCGCAGGCCCGCGGACGAGCTTCCGCCGTTCTGGCTTTCCATTCTGGTGCCGCTGTTCCCGGCAATCATCATGATTGGGGCTTCGATTATCAAGAACACGGTGGGCGAGGGTTGCTTTGCATACGATCTTGCCAGCTGCATCGGTAGCGCAGATATCACTATGCTCATCACGATGATTCTTGCCATGGTTGCGTATGGTTATACGCGCGGCATGGATGGCGGAGAGATCTCTAGCTCTATGTCCGATGCTATCAAGGGCGTCGCGAACGTGCTGCTCGTTATCGGTGCCGGCGGCATCATGAAGCAGGTCATCATTACTTCTGGCGTTGGCGCGACGCTTGCCGACATGGTGAGCCTCATGCCGGTGTCGCCGCTGATTTTGGCTTGGGTGATCACGGTGGTCCTGCGCCTGCTCACCGGCCAGGGTACCGTCTCGGCCATCACCGCCGCCGGCGTCGTGGCACCTATGGTTACGCAGTTTGGCATCAACCCGGTGCTTGCAGTACTGGTCTGCGCCTGCGCATCCAATACCATCACGCCTATGTATGACGGCGGCTACCTGCTGTTCCAGCAGTCGTTTGGCCTGTCGATGAAGGATACCTATAAGACATGGGGCCTGTTGGAGCTCGTCAACTCCGTTGTCGGCCTCATCATGGTTCTAATCCTGAGCCTGTTTATCTAGGCGAGAAACGCATAAGACAAGCGTGTCTCACCGCAAGCCCGCGGACAGTTGCCTATCAAACTGTCCGCGGGCCTTTGCTTTTTATACCAACGGCATGTCGCACCCGTCCCCCCATAAGTTGCGGTGGAATAGTTCCTGTTTTTGCTGCTGAAGGCT
>CABUBY010000042.1 GCA_902489955.1 uncultured Collinsella sp.
GGATGAAGCCCTCGTAGGCGCTCTGGTAGAGCACCTGCTTGGTCACGGACTCCACGCCGGGAACGTCCTTGGCAATGCCCGGCTCCAGGTTCGGCGCGTAGTACTTCGCGTCGTAGATGCAGAAGGCCAGACCGTCCGCGCCGTCGCCGTGGATCCCGATGACGTCGGGGATGAGCGTGCGCACCTCGCCGCACCCCTCGCCGGCGGCGTCCGCCCACTCCGGCCTCGGGATGATGCCCAGCAGCGTCTCGGCGCCGCGGGCCCGCCACCCCCCGGCGAGCGGGAAGCCCAGCGAGTCGATGCGGTCGGAGAGCCTGTCGCCGAATGCCGCCTTGCAGGCGAGTTCCCAGGCGTGGTAGAAGCTCGCCGTGCCCAGGCAGAACTCCTCATCGGGGCTCTCGTACTCCTCGGAGGGGTTCAGGTAGCGCAGCAACATGTCGATGACGTCCTGCTTCCACGTCACGAACTGCACCGAGCGCTCCAGCTCCAGCCGGCGCGTCAGGGCCTCCGGCTCTCCCAGGTCCTCCAGGTCCTCGCCGGAGAGGTCCACCTCGGCGAGTCCCAGCAGCTCGTCGATGCCCCAGCGGCGCAGGTCTGCCGAGCAGCGCGTCAGCACGCAGCGGTGCAGGCGCGTCACCAGGTCGGCGGCGTCGCGGGAGGTGTCGCGCGTCTTGAGATCGAAGTAGACCGGCGTGTTGCCGTCCATGAAGGGCTGGTTCTGCACGATGGTGCGGCCCCAGGCGATCTCGCCGGAGCCGTTGTCGCGGATGACGCGCACATAATTCGTGTAGACGCCGTTCTCCTCGTATGAGCCCAACAGCGCCAGCATGAGCGAGAGAGGCCCGCCGCCCTCGTCGGCGTCCGGCAGCGCGGCGCCTATGCCCGCGAGCCGGCCAGAGCTCTTGCGCAGCACGCGGAAGAGCTGCGCAAGCTCGCCCTCCGGGGGATGGGGGAACTCGGCGGAAGGCCGGGGGTAGTACTTCGGGTACGCGCAGACGAGCGCGCGGCGCCAGCGGGCAAGGCCCACCCACGTGAACTGGTACTTGCCGAGCGCGGCCAGCTCCTCGTCGGCGCCCTCGCCCTCGGGCGCGGCGTCGCTCCTGAGCGTCAGCACGCCGCGCGAGGCCCACGCCCTCACGCACGCGAGGGCGTCGCGCAAGTCGAGCCCGAGGAGACGCGCGAGGTCACCGACGGAGTAGAAGTCCCGCTCCCGCACGTAAACGGGGTCGAAGGCCATGGACTACGCCTCCACACCCGTCTCGGCGCCGTCCTCGGCGCCGTCGCCCTCCGCCACGCGCTCGACGGGAGCGTCGAGCGCGAAAACGCCGTCGGCGGAGCTGTCGTACTCGGCGCAAATCTCGGAGTAGGTGAAGTCGGGGTGGCGGAATACCTTGGGGCGCTTCATTTTCGCGGCGTCCTCGTAGAGGTAGAGCAGCACCTTGCTCTTGAATGCCTCGTCGAAGGCCTCGTCGTCATCCAGTGTGGACTCCTTGAGGAAGAACGGACCCAGGAGCTTGTCCTCGTTGACGCGCGCCTTGCCCTTGAGCAAGCCGTTGATGGCGTGGCGCAGGGCGTTCCACTCTACGGGTTCGCGCCTCGAGCCGATGCGCACGACCTTGCCGGCATACTTCCCTTCGCCCTCGTCGATTCCCATGTAGCGGAACTCCCAGCGGCGCTTGAAGGCGGTGTCCATCGGGAACACGCCCTGGTCGGCGCTGTTCATAGTCGCCCAGATGTAGAGGTTGGAAGGGAGGCGCATCGTGTTCACACGACATGCGGCGTTCTCCTCGTGGCTGTAGAGCCCTGGAACCTCATCCGCGCGACCGGACGCGTGGTAGAACTCCTTCCAGAGGTACCCTCCGAGGTCGACGGGGACGTCCACGTCGTACTCGCTCTTTCCGTCGTCGTCGCGGTCGAGCAGCTGGAACACGTCGCCGAAGGTCGCGGCGGGGTTCGCGCGGTTGATCTCCTCCACGATGAGCAGGAAGTTCTCGGCGGGGTGCGTCATCGCCTCGACATAGCTCTTCACGAGCGGGCCGGGCACGAACTCGTAGGAGACGTAGGGGCGACCCATGTTCTCGGAGAGGGACTCGTCGGCCTTCTGCTCGGGCCAACGCATCGTCGGCTTGTAGCAGCCGACGAACGAGGCGTAGCTGTAGTCGGGGTGGAAGGTGACGCGACGCGCGTGCGCCTTGTCGAAGTACTCTTCGGCGAGCTTGTTCAGGCTGTAGGACTTGCCCGTTCCGGGGGCACCGAAGTAGATGAGGTTGTGGGGCTCTGTGGGAGCAGGCAACATGTCAGGTTCTTGGCGTTTGGGCACGTAATGCGCAAGGGCCGATAGGGGGTCCTCGCCTGTTGAGTAGCCCAGGGAATCTTCTCCGGCAAGTTGGCTCATTATGTATGAGCGGAAATACGAACCTATGGCATATTCAAATTGCTTCCTGCCCTCGATTACATCGAGGTAGTAAGCACACGCCGTCTTCATTCCGTCTGAAGACAGGAGAACCATTGCGCGGAGGACGTACTGCATTTTCCTGATGCGCTCTTCGAAGTCGAGGCTTGCGGCACCAGCGAACTGCTGCTCATGCTCTTTATTGCCCGTTGCAAGAATGATATGAACAGGTCGGAGAGTCACTACTCCGTTGTTGCTGCCTTGGTAATACGAATCGATATCATCGACCCAAAACGTCTTGGAATTCAGCTTGCCCTCTTCAAGGGGGTTAGACTTCCCCTTTTGGCTTATTTCAGGAAGAAGCAACAGGGCGGCAAAAAGGTTCCCAATGTTTGGCCGGTCATCCGCCGCATTACTTTTTACGGAAATGCGAACCTTCCCGCCGACCTCGCGAACGGGATACGTCTCAACAAGCCTAATCGGAGGGCGGCCGGAGAATGAAAGCTCGAAGCGGATCGACGAACCGATAACGTCCCTTGACCTGATGGTTGAGCCGTCCGCACCTCTGCATGATCCTGCCAGTTCAAGCTGCCCTGCGCCACTGGTTCCCCTGTAGCGCACATTGAGCGTGTCATCCGTCAGGACAGAGTCTTCAAGCGGATAAGACAGGTTCCATTCGCAGAAGTTGGTCATCGCTACTCTCTACCGCCGTCCTGTGTCTCGATATATTCCTTTATGCAATTTGCCACGTATTCAGCCAACTTGACGGGAACCGCATTGCCAATCGCTTGCTCAACGTGAGTCTTCGATCCGACGAAGTCGAATGATTCAGGGAAGGTTTGGAGGTAGCTACGCTCCTTGTATGTGAGCGCCCTCACGCCTTCGCTGATATCCGCCTTATCGGCATGATGACGTTTGTAGCTCGGAGGTATTGGCCTGTTAGTCCCGCGCACAGTTACCGCAGGTTCGTCGATGCTGAAGACACCGCGCCTATTGAAGTTTCGCGGATGCATGTAATAAAACTGCGTATGGAGGGAATCCCCGAGATAGTCCCGCACCGTCATCTGCTTTTTAGCTAGATGCGCATCCAATATCGCGCCGAGGAAGTCATTCTCATCGCCCAAATGGCCGATGAGAATGAAGCGCCTCCTTGCCTGCGGCACGCCGCACAGACTGGCATTCAGGATTCTCTTGGTCAGTCCGTAGCCGGCTTCCCTAAAGATGGCTAAAGCCTCGGGAAGAACGTCCATACGCTCGATGTTGTAAACATTCTCCATGACGAACCACTCGGGTCTGACGTCCCGAACTATCTCAGCATATCGGATGGTGAGATTGGCCCTCTTTCCGCGCTGCCTGGCACCCGCAATGGAGAAGTCCTGGCAAGGAGGGCCACCAATTATCATCGACGGCGAATACTCTTCAATTTTCGGAACCGCTTCCACATCGTAAAGATCGTATTTGAATGCTGGGTGGTCGAAGTTCGCCGAATAGATGTCGACGGCCGCCTGCCAGTTATCAAACGCCGCCTTTATGTTGAAGCCCGCATTCTGGAATCCGAGCGACATACCGCCGCATCCCGAGAAAAGATCAACGCAGTCCATCGCTCACATCCCTCCTGTATTCCAGTAGTGCTCGTGCAACGTAGGTTGCAAGGTTTACCGGTACGGCGTTGCCCACCATCTGGTTGATATCCGTCTTGCTCCCAAAGAACTTGAAGGACTCCGGGAAAGTCTGGATCCTGCTGCGCTCCTTTGGAGTCAAGCACCGGGCTTGGCTGAGGTCCGCCGCGTCGTTGGGGTGAAGCTTGTAGCTCGGCGGTATCGGCCTGTCCACACCACGAATAGTGACCGAGGGCTCGTCAATGCTGAAGATGGCCCGCCTCGTGTAGCTTCGCGGAATCCTGAAGTAGTAATCAATTCCAAGCTCGTTACCGAGATACTCACGAATGGTCATCTGATGGTCAGAAAGGCCCTTCTCAAGATATGGGTCGAGAAACCCGTCGGGCGCCCCAAGGCATCCGACCAAGAAGTATCTCTTGCGAGCTTGGGGAACCCCGCACAGGCTTGCATCCATCACTCGCCCACTCAAGCCATAACCCTGCGCTTTGAGGGTGGCCCGAATCGCTTCCATAGATTTGCTCGTTCGAACGCGTGGGACGTTCTCCATAACGATGAAGCGAGGCTTGCACCTCGCGATAATCTCGGCATATCTAACAGAGAGGATTGCGCGCCCACCATCCTCGGATCTCTTGCCGGCCTGCGAGAAATCCTGACAAGGAGGCCCGCCGATGATGATGTCCGGAGCGAAGCCGGCAACTTCCTCGGATACGGAAACGTCGGAAAGATCCCTTTTGAAAACAGGATGATGGAAGTTAGCGCGATAGACATCAATGGCAGCGTCCCAATTGTCGTAGGCAGCCACAACATTGACGCCAGCCTTTTCGAAACCGAGAGACATTCCGCCGCAGCCAGCGAAAAGGTCAACTGCCGTCATGTTCCTCTCGTTTTCCACGCGCTCGGTCTCCATTTCGATAGATATAGACAAATAAAAAATTATAGTTCCGCTTCTGCCGGATCGATTCAACATCAGTCGACAACAGAACAAATCCAGTTCTAACGCTTCGCCCGGACAAAAACACTCGTACTCGATTCGAGCTTATTGCCGCCCAGCGGGGCAACCACTGCCGCATGCTCACCCATCAGGCGCCGTCCGCGCCGCGTCCGCGTCCGCCACGGGTGCCGCGCCGGGTCGGTCGTGCCGCGGGCCGTCCCTCGCAGCGCACACCCTCCGCTCCCGCGGTGTGCAACCGTCTAATCCACCACGGTCGTCTCGTTGAGTTCGGCGGCGGGAGCAAGTGCCTCGACCATTCCCTCATGCTTGGGAAGGGAAACGAGTAGCGGAAGGATACAGGCGTCCCCGCGATGGGCGGGTTGAGGCAACGCCGTGAGACCCGAAAGAAATAAACCATGAATTCCTAAGGATTAGTCTTGTTAAAACAGGCTGCCCGCGCTCCGGGAACAGGAGGGTGTACACCTCCCCGGCCTCATTCGTTCCGTTTCCTCCCAGGCGACGGCGATCGCATTGAGCGACAGGTTCGACGACCTCAGCCTGAGCACCTCCCAGCTGTAATGGAAATAAAACCAGCTTTTCGAAGGCGGCGCCGCAACCAGGCGAGCATTTCCGAAATCGCAGCATCACATCGCTCGAAATAAGTAATTTGCTACTGTGCGACGGCCCCAAGCACCGTTCCCGCGCGACTCTATCGCAAATACGTTGCTTAGAACAGGGCACTGCCACGTTCCAGCAAACCAATCCGAATCCTCGTTTGGTCGGGAGATAGCCCAATTACCCCTTAAACACCATATCGTTGTGGTATTCAATAAAGTCAGCTCGTGGGGCAAATCGCTTCGGAAGCGTAATCGGCTCTCCGTTGTAGCGCCACAAATACTCATCCTCAGGTGTTTCATGTCCGACCACACCGGACACCACTATCCTTAGGTCCTTCGTAATGGTGATTAGTCCCCGATCGAACGCCTTATCGTGTAATGCGTTCAAGAGCAATCCGTTGTCGGGGGCGAGTCGCTCCGTTTTTGGATCAGAGGCTATCCAGGGCTTGATATGGCTAGCAACCAACAGAGCCTTGTTTGATAGCCCCGTCAAGCAGCATCTTGAATCGTAATTGACGAGCAAGGTATTTCGAAAGAACTCTTGGTTCACCCGCATCGAAACGATTGCTTCGCGCTCTTTGCCCTCTGGCAAATCAAAGCCAATCGTCTCTTTCAACTCATCGCTTAGCGGTTCTTCAAAATCGAATCGATTGAGGAACACCTCGGTCGCTTCCTCGACGAGCTCATCGCCAGCAGAGGAATACTCAGCCCAAACCATCTCATCCATTTTGCTCGCATGGGTCATTCCAACCTTGCCGCGAGCGCGTCGACGCTCATCGAAAGATGCAAGATTCCAGATTTTTAGAGCGACTGCGTTCGGCGTTCTGCCAATGGCCTTAGCTAACGCCTGGACGTCCTCGCCTGTTTTATCAACCTTTTTTGATGGTAGGGCGAGGTACAAAAACAGAGCCGCAAGGGTTTCTTCCCTCGACCATTTGTCTCCACGGCCTGCCATGTTTGCTCCTCGCCCGCGCACCGCTCACGTAATAGGTCCAGGATAATCCCGCGGGGGACCGCACTCGCTGCCTTTTCTCATTCGTCGGTGAATGGTTCACATAATGGCACTCCCCCGCGCTCCTCATACCCGCGCTCGAGCTTCTTCCCAAGCTCCGCAGCGGGCAGATACGGCTCCCAAAGCGGGCATCCCTGCCAACCCTCCGCGAACCCCATGCGGCGCAGCTCGTCGGCATCCAGCCTGTCTAGCAGCTCAAACAAACGTGTGCGCCAGCCTGTCTCGGGGGCGATGCGCTCCAGCAGGTAACTCAGGATGGTGAGTATGCCGAACATGTTGTCCGACCGCACCTGGTACGGCTCGTGCCACTCTGGATACTTCGACTTGGTGGGGATGGTCGGCCTGGTGCCAAGCCCTCTGTTCCACAGGCGGCCATGGTGTGCACATATGTTGCGAGCGGTGTTGATGGCCACGAGCCACGACTTCAACACGCGCGACGATACGCCCAGGTCCCCAGAGATTCTGTTCCTGATGTCAACCGACGCGCCGTTGTAGAGGCGAAGCATCGTGCCGAAGTCCATCAGGTTCACGAGAATCCAATAGGGCGGCAGGTCATGCGCGTCGCCGTAGGCCTCCTTGAAGTGGATAGCGAAGGGTTCACGCGAGCGGTCAAGCTCCTCAGTGCATCGTTCGATGAACTCGCCGTACGCATCGCCCTCAAGGCGCGGGAGATTCTCGCGGTCGAAGAAGCCGAACGCTCCGGTCTTGCCCGCGAGCTCATAGGCCAGCTGCGTGCGGAAGTAGACCTCGACGCGCTCGATGGCGTCCAAGACGATGAGCCTGAACTGCCTGTCGAAGGTGTAGAGCTTCCAGATCTGGTCGAATGTCGTGCCCTCGACGAAACGCTCGTCCTTTTCGCCCTCCTTGTCTGCCTCTGGCTTGCGCTTGAAGATGTACCAGTAGCCGCTCAGGCGGTAATAGCCAACGTTTGCGAGGTGGGCGATAAGGTCATCGCGGTCTGCCACCAGGCCGCGCTCGACTATGAGCAGGTCGGCCTGCTCCTCGAAGGTCAGCCAGGGTTTCTTGTATTCCCCCATGGTGCTCCTGTGCTCGATGCATAAAAGAAGACCCGCCAGTGTGCATGCTCGAGAGCAGAGGCCGGGCGGGTTTACTAAGGTCATTTTACCGCAGTCGAAGCCATTCTATACGGAACTCCACGAGGAAAGTTTGCAAGCGGCCGCCTCCTTGAATATCAACTTCATCCCACCCAAAAACTCATCCAACATTAATCTTGGCTCAAGAATCGCTTAATCTATAACCTGCACTATAGAGTTCGACCAAGGGCGGGGCGGCGCCGCGCAACGCAGGCCGCCGAACGCAACGCTCGCGCCCGGGCAGACCGCCCGGCGTCGCGCCCATCGAACGAAAGGACAGGTCATGGACGACCTCGAAAAAGTTGAAACAATCCGCACCAAGTGCAACGTGAGCTACACCGATGCCAAGACCGCGCTCGACGCTGCCGACGGCAACGTCCTGGATGCCATCATTTGGCTCGAGTCGCAGGGCAAGACCCAGACCACGTCGGCGCACGCCGCCACCGAGTCCGCGCCGGTCGACGAGCCCTCGGCCGAGATGGTCGCCGCGCAGGCCGCTTACGAAAAGTCGAGCGAAAAGACCGACTTCTCCAAGAAGATGGACAGCGTGTGGGAGTACCTCAAAAAGCTCTTCCGCCTGAGCCTGGACACCAAGTTTATCGCCACGCGCCGCGATGCGATCATCCTCAACATCCCCATCCTGATCCCCATCATCGCCCTGTTTGCCTGGGGCGCCACGATTTGGCTGATGCTGATTGGCCTGTTCTTTGGCATGCGCTACCGCATCGATAGCGACGGCGACGTGCCCGGCAGCATCAACAACCTTATGAATCACGCCGCCGATGCCGCGGACGACATCAAGCAAAATCTCAACGACGACAAGTAATCGCAGACGGGGGCACGCATGGCACGGATCCTGATCGTAGAGGACGAGGAGAAAATCGCCCGCTTTGTGACGCTCGAGCTGGAGCACGAGGGCTACCAGGTGGAACACGCCGCCGATGGCCGCACCGCCGTGGACCTGGCGCTGGAGCGCAACTACGATCTTATTCTGCTCGATGTGCTGTTGCCGCAGCTCAACGGCATGGAGGTCCTGCGGCGCGTCCGCAAGCACAAGGATGTACCGGTGATCATGGTCACCGCGCGCGATGCCGTGATGGACAAGGTGGCCGGGCTCGATGCCGGCGCCGACGATTACCTGACCAAACCGTTTGCGATTGAGGAGCTGTTCGCACGGATCCGCGTAGCGCTGAAGCGCTCGGAGGCCGTGCGGGCGGCTTCAGGCGTTGGCGGCATCGGGACGGGCGCGGCAGGCGGCACGGGTGTCGGCGCCACTGCGATGCCCCCGGTCAGTGACTCGACCCAGGTTTCCGCCTCGCTCTCCCCCGCCACGCTCGCCGTGGGCTCGGTTGCGCTCGACCCCGACCGCCGCGAAGTCACGGTCGGCGGCTCGCCCATTGCGCTCACGGCCCGCGAGTTCGATGTCCTCGCCTTGCTTATGGCGCATGCCGAGACCGTGCTCACGCGCGAACGCATCGCGCACGAAGCGCTGGGCTACGAATACATGGGCGACACCAACAACGTCGACGTGCACATCGCGCACCTGCGTGCCAAGATCGAGGACGCTGGCGGCGCCCGCATCATCCAGACCGTGCGCGGGGTGGGCTATGTCTGCCGCGCGTAACGCCGAGGCCAAGCGCGTCACCTCCATCGCCCGTGCCATCAACTGGAGCTATATGTGGCGCCGCTTGATGAGCTACGTCTGGCTCGATCTGCTGCTGATGGTGATTGCGGCGGCGATCCTCGTCTATGGATACAACCAGACGCTGCCCGACAGCGCGTTTACCGCAGGCTGGATTCCCGGCGCCACCGTTCACAGCATGTCGCTGACGCCCGCGCGCGGCTGGGACCTGACAACGCTCACCTATACCGTCGAGCTTGCGCGCACCAGCAAGTCCTTCCCCCTCGCGCAGGACCTCGTCACGCTATGGCCTCTCTACCTTGTCGTTGTGGGTTGGCAGGTCATCAGCGTGCTCAACATGCTCGGCGGCGCGAGGCGCGTGCGCCGCACCATGGCGCCACTCAACGACCTGGCCTTGCGCGTGGACGAGCTCGGCCGTATGCAGCTCTCCGGCGGCAAGATGGAAACGCTGGAGCAGGCCATCGAGCGCGCAAGCGTCGACTCGCCGAGCGTCACCACCGGCGACGCCGACCTGGCGAGCATCGAGGTCGCACTCAACCGCCTGCTGCGCCAGATGCAAGAGGCCAAGCTGCAGCAGATGCGCTTTGTCAACGATGCGAGCCACGAGCTGCGCACGCCCATCGCGGTGATTCAGGGCTACGTAAACATGCTCGACCGCTGGGGCAAAGACGACCCGGACGTGCTGGCAGAATCCATCGCGTCCCTCAAGGCCGAAAGCGAGCACATGCAGGAGCTCGTGGAGCAGCTGCTGTTTTTGGCGCGCGGCGATGCCGGACGCACGGTCCTGCGGCGTGCGGATACCAACCTGGCCGCACTGGTCGGCGAGGTATGCGAGGAATCGCAGATGATCGATACCGAGCACACGTATCGGCTGGCCTTTGACGCTGCACTTGTCAGCGACCCGCGCTGCGACGCGCCCGTCGACGTGGCGCTCGTGAAGCAGGCTCTGCGCGTGATCGTGCAAAACGCCGCCAAATACTCGGATGCGGGAACGACCGTCACATTCGGCATAACGCCCGATGCGGGCATGGGCACGATCGACATAAGTGTTGAGGACGAGGGCATCGGCATGAACCAGGAATCCGCAGCTCACGCGTTTGAACGGTTCTACCGCGCCGACAACGCACGCGATGCCGGCGCGCAGGGCTCGGGTCTGGGACTTGCCATTGCCAAGTGGATCGTCGATAGCCATGGCGGTGTCATTGGCGTGACCTCAGTCGAGGGCGTCGGCAGCCGCTTTACGATTCGCCTGCCGCGGTAGGAAGTCCCTCGGCATAAATAAAGGGATAGGGCCACGCGGCCCTATCCCTTTTTGCTAGCTATGGCAGCTTGTGCGCTACTCGCGGCACAGGTGCACGGCGAAACCGGCGAACTCGCGCTTAAAGTACACGAGCTTGGTGCCGCCATCGGGCAGCAGCACGCGCGACTCCTCGTTGACCTCGAGCCCGCGCTCGGCAAACCACTTCTCGGCCGCATCAATGTCGTTGACGGCAAAGCCAATGTGGCCCTTGGTGCCACGACCATTCTGCTTCATGACCTCGACCAGCGAATCGTTAAAGTACGAAACCGGGGTCTCGATAACGGGCAGACCCATCATCGTCGAGAACAGCTCCGCGATCTCCAGGGCGTCTGCCGGGTCGGTGGCGTTAATGCCCACATGGGCAACGCGCATGCCAAAGAGCTCGACCGGATTGGCGTTCTGCTCACTCATGCAGTCAGCGCCTACTGAGCCATGACGTCAAGAACGGCCTTCTCGGCAGCGACGCGGTTCATGCCGGTCATGAAGGGCACGCCGCTCACGTACGGGCAGGTAAGGCCCTCGGGGGCAACGGTGGTGGCGATCAGCAGATCGGCGCCCTCGTCGCAAACGTCCTTGGCCTCGGAGATGGCGCACTGCACGATCTCGTACTTGTCGGCGTAACCGTTGGCGTCGAGCATGGTGGCGACCTTCTGGGCAACGAGCGTGGAAGTAGCAGCGCCAGCACCGCAAGCCAAAACAATCTTCTTCATAGGTAATGTCTCCCTTCATGGTTTACTTTAGGTAAGTGTACCGCAGCGAGCGATGGCGCTCGGCCTCGATGCGCTTTTATGCCAGTTTGCTTGCACGCCGCGTATAATACATCTAGCACGTGTTGTCATACCGCTCGCTTTACGAGCGACTAAGGACTCTAAAATGCCCGATTCCCGCACCCTCTGGACCGCCGTCGTCATTATTTGTATCGCCATATCGGTGTTCTTTAGCGTAAAAAAACGCACCACGTTTAAGCGCCTGCAACAGCTTATGGCTGCCAAGCAGTGGGACGAGTTCGATCGTTTGCTCGATGGCAAACTCACCAGCATGCTGTACCCACGCTATAACCGCGACTACCTGCGCCTGAACTCCTATCTGCTGCGCGAGGACCACAAGCGCGCCGACGAGATGTTCGATTTGCTGCTGGGACTCAATCTGCCCAAGATGCAGCGCGTCGACCTGGTGATTAAGGCCTTTAACTACTACGTTGGCCAGGAGGACCGCAAAAAGTCCAAGGAGCTGCTGCACGAGATCAAAGGCTTTGAGGGCGGCCAGGCCGAGGCAGTCGCACACGAATGCCAACTGATGTACGACACGATGATCCTCAAGCGCCACAACGACATTCCCGAGCTGGAGCGCATGCTCAAGGAGGCCGGTGACGACAAGGTCAAGAGCTGCCGCTTGGAGTATCTGTTGGCTCTGCAGTACAAGAACAAGGGCGACGAAGCCAAGTTCCAGGAGTTCCTGGAGAAGTCGGGGCAACACTCGATGGCCGTCAACGCGTAACGGACGGCTTGTGCTAGACTTCTAGTCTCACGGGGGCGTGGCGGAATTGGCATACGCAGGAGACTTAAAATCTCTCGCCGCAAGGATTGTGGGTTCGAGTCCCACCGCCCCTACCATATGGAGCTTTCGAGCCCGTGTCCCCAAGGGATGCGGGCTCACTTCTTTTAGATGCCGGTGGGACTCGAACCCGCGAGGGGGGGGCGAGCGTCAAGCGGACGCGTAGCGTCCGCAGCGAGCCGGCGAGGGCGCCAGCAGGCGTCCGAAGCCGGTGCGGATTTGCGAAGCAAATACGCAGACGTCCCACCGCCCCTACCATGTATTGTTTACGAGCTCGTGTCCCCCAGGGATGCGGGCTCGTTTCTTTTACGCGCCGGCGGGGCTCTAAGTTGCGGTGGAATAGATCCTGTTTATACCGTTTACCAGCTTATTTAGGAACTATTTCACCGCAACTCAGAGGAAGACGGTTAAAGAGCACTCAGGCTCGGGGTCCAGGCGATGGTGGGAGTCACGCCGTCGAGAGTCTCGTTGATGGTGGCGGCCATGCCGGCGAGGAGGCTGTTCTCGCTTACGGTGAGCGTCTTGTAGCCACCGGCGCGCATGAGCTCGCGAATCACCACGGCGCCGGCCAGAATCACGCCCGCGCGCTTGGGCTGCACGCCCGGCAGTGCAGCGATACCCTCCACATCCAGCGCGGACATGCGCTCAATGGCGGCCGAGATCTGCTCCATCGAAAGCTCGCGCAGGTGCACAAAGCTCGAGTCGTACGGCTCCAGCTCGTGGACCAGCGCCACGAGCGTGGTGACGGTACCGCCCACCGCAACGAGGCGCTCAGCACGCTCAAAGTCACTGGGCAGGCCTTCAAAATAGGCGGAGAACTGCTCGCCCGCCCACGCGGCGGCAGCCGCAAGCTCGTTCGTCGACGGCGGCAACGCCGAGAAAAAACGCTCCGTCACACGACGGCAACCAATGTCCAGCGAACGCGTTCCCTCCAGCGCGAAGATCCCGCGCTCCGGCGCGTATACACCCGTAGCGAGCTCCGTGGAGCCGCCGCCCGAATCGGCGACGATAATGCGTTCACCGGCAAAGTCGTGCGCCACGCCAAAAAATGTCAGGCGTGCCTCGACCTCGCCCGGAATCACCTGCGGTTCGAGCCCCAGCTCACGCAGACCGTCCAGCAGCAGTGCGGCATTGGATGCATCGCGCGCGGCGCTCGTGCATGTGGTGCAAATGCACGCGGCCCCAAAGGCACGCGCCTCGTCCACAAACATGCGGCATGCAGCGAGCACGCGCTCGACCGCCGCCTCGCAAAAGCGACCCGTCGCGTCCACACCCTCGCCCAGGTCGGTAATCTCGGTATGCTTGGACGATTCCACGATCGCCCCGCCCTCGACCTGCGCCAGCACCAGTCGCGACGACACCGTTCCCAGATCGATCGCCGCCACCTTATATCGTTTGCAATCTGCCATTGCGGGCTCCCCTCCGGGCGCTATTTGCCGTTGGACACGACCGTCTGGCCCTCGACACCGTTAAATCCAAACAGCATGTCGAGCGCCTGGATGTACCACGGCGCGTCCCTACCGACTTCTTCGATTTCCTTGGCAACTTCGCTGGCCTTCTTGGCGTTCGACGACTTCTTTTCAGCCGACGACGAGTCCGAATCATCGTCCAAGCCCAAGACATCAATCCTAGTCTCGCCAGGCATTACCAGGCCCAGGTCCTCGGACGCCGCGTCCTTGATGCCCTCCTCCGAGAGCAGCTTGTCGACGCTTTTTTGCAGCCCATCATTGTATTGCTGGCGAATCTCGACCTGCTTGGCCAAGATATCGCTCGAACGCTTTGCCACGTACAGGTCGCGCACGGGGAAATACAGGCTCACGAGCACCAGGGCAACGACGATGCCGATGAATAGCCCTCGCTGAGGACCGTGGGTAAAGTCGTAGATCGCCTTGACCACCGCGTTGTCGTTGGCGTAGCGCATAAAGTCCGAACCCGAAAGACGGCTCGAGGGCCTGCTCGATTTGTCGTGCGTCTGGGCCGAGGGACGCGACGCATGTGTCGAACGTGCCGGGCGCACCGGTCCATCTGTCGAAGTATTCACTTGAGCATTGGGGCGCGAGGTACT
>CABUBY010000043.1 GCA_902489955.1 uncultured Collinsella sp.
TGAGCTGCTGCAGGTAGGCCGGGAAACGGTGCAGGTACTGGCAGTACGGCAGCACGGCGTGGCTCTTGGAACCGAAGAAGTTGACGTACCAGACGTTGAGCAGGCCCATCAGCGCGACGGCATTATTCTCGAGCGGCGTGTTGCAGAAGTACTCGTCGATGGCGTGGAAGCCCTCGAGGAACTGCTGGAAGCGCTCGGGGCCGAGCACGACGATCAGCGACAGGCCCACGGCGGAGTCGACGGAGTAGCGGCCGCCGACCCAGTTCCAGAAACCGAAGGCGTTGGCCGGGTCGATACCGAAAGCCTCGACCTTCTCGAGTGCGGTGGAAACGGCGACGAAGTGCTTTGCCACGGCCTC
Organism: uncultured Collinsella sp.; assembly: GCA_902489955.1. GTDB lineage: Bacteria > Actinomycetota > Coriobacteriia > Coriobacteriales > Coriobacteriaceae > Collinsella. Next base: position 359 of record CABUBY010000043.1, read on the forward strand.
GGCGTTCTGCTCATCGGAGCCGTCGATGGCGCCCTGAGCCTTGAGCTGCTCGAGCATCCAGGTCTTGACCTCGCGAGCGTTGGTGAGGGTCTCGAGCGTGGTGAAGGTCTTGGAGACGATGATCACGAGCGTGGTCTCGGGATCCAAGCCCTTGAGCTTCTCGGCCTGGTCGTTGGGGTCGATGTTGGAGATGTAGCGGCAGTCGATACCGGCGTCGGCATAGGGACGCAGAGCCTCGTAAGCCATGACCGGGCCCAGATCGGAGCCGCCGATGCCGATGGACACCAGGTGCTCGATCTTCTTGCCGGTAACGCCCTTCCACTCACCGGAGCGCACGCGCTCGGCGAAGGCATACATGCGATCGAGGACCTCGTGCACGTCGGCGACGACGTCCTGGCCGTCGACGATGAGCTGGCCCTTCTCGCTTGCCGGGCGGCGCAGCGCGGTGTGCAGGACGGCGCGGTCCTCGGTGGTGTTGATGTGCTCGCCGGAGAACATGGCGTCGCGGCGCTCCTCGAGCTTCACCTCACGGGCAAGATCGCACAGCAGCTTGACGGTCTCATCGGTCACCAGGTTCTTCGACAGATCGAAGTGCAGGTCACCGGCGTCAAAGCTCAGCTTGTTCACGCGCTCGGCATCGGCAGCGAACCAGGCCTTGAGGTCGATACCATCGGCCTCGAGCTTCTCCTGATGAGCCTCGAGCGCCTTCCAAGCGGCAGTCGACGTAGCATCGATAGGTGCGGCAACAGTTGCCATAGAGTCCTCCTCAGCATACGGGCGCACGCCTCCATGCGCCCGGACATTCAGATGCCACTATTCTAGCGCAGGTCAAGACTACAATCAGTGAGCGTTGCCAATCGGCCCCCAAACGGCAACCGATCAAAAAGGGACAGGCTTATTTTGGCAGGTCAAACGCTTTACCTACCAAAAATAACCCATCCCTTTATGGCAGATATTAGGCGAGCATCATGCTAAAGATACGCGCGACGGCATGCTCGTCGAGCGGAAGATAGCCTCCCACGGTGCCGGCGCGGCCGCCGGCATAGCATGTCTCGTGGGCAAGGGACGAAATGTCCTCGAGCTTGCCGCCCACCGCCTCGAGCGTCACCGGCATACCGAGCGAAGCGAAGAATGTGCGCTGGGCCTCCACGCCGGCGCGGGCGGCCACCATATCGTCCTCCTCGCCGACACCCCACACGCGACGTGCGAGCTGGGCCAAGCGCGGCACCGCGGCGACCTCAACATCCAGGTAGTACGTGAGCACCGCCGGCATCACCACGGCAAGGCCCGCGCCGTGCGCCACACCGTAGCGCGACGACAGGGCATATTCGATATCATGGCTCGCGTCGCGACACTGGGCGCCAACACGGTAAAACCGTGCGTGGCCTTAAGCGCCGACGATGCTCCAATTTCACAGGCAATGGCTACCGCCAGCTGCACATATGGCATATTGCCCTCCTACGCCGCGGCGCACACGCTGTCGAGCAACTCGCGCAAGGGAGAGTCAATGCCGTCCAAGAGCTCGGGCGCGATAATGGCAAAGACGGGCACTTCGCCCCTGCCCACAACGGCGGGCACCTTTCCCTCCGAGACAATGCAGCCATAGGGAACAAAACCGTCCTCGCCGGAATCGAGCACCGCCATACGACGGGCGACCTCGCGCGCAAAGCCGGCCGTATCGGCATCCCCAATCGCCAGCACAAAATCGATGCTCTCGTCGACGGCCAAGGCAACGGCCTCATCGACCAGCTCGTCTCCCCCGTCACCCTCGACCGAGCCGCAGCGGAACAGCGTGCGCTCCAGCAATGCTCGATCAAGCGAACCAAGCGCCGCCGCAACGAGCTCGTCGCGCGTATGCTTGTCGCCGCCCAGCACAACTAACGCCTTGGTGCCACCATAGTGGGCAACCAGGCGTCCGCACCAGCGCGCCACATCGCCGTCCGCGACAAGACGCGTCGGCATACCAAACCCATAGTTGACCATCTTCTCCACAACCCTTCCGTGCCTTGAGGTGAAGCAAATCGTTAGGGTCATGCTACGAAGAGAGCTTTTCCGTGCTGTTTCGCGCTCTTTAGGGCTGCGTTAAAACCGGTTTCATTCGAGTCCCCGCAGGTGGCTATAGACCCCAAAACCCCAGACCCCAACGTACAAACAGGACAAGCCAGGCAAACGCCAGGCAAAACCCACCCAAAACATCGGAGGCATAATGTACGCCCAGATATACTCGGCTTACGCCCACGGCAAGGATAAGGAACACAGGGCCCGCCTCGACGACGAGGCTCGGCAGAAACCCACACGTGCCACCCTGCATCGACCAAATTAAATACCCATAGAACGCCATGGCGGCCATCGAATGGCCCGAGGGAAAACTCAGCCCCGGCGCCTCGACAAGCCGGAACCCCTCGGGGCGAGACCGGCGCACCAGCGCCTTGAGCAGCTGGTCGATGGCGCTGACGACGCCGACATTAACGGCAGCCCAGACAACCTGAGGCCGACAGGGCGCCCAAAGAAATGCCGCGACGAGCACGCCGACGATAAAGGGTGCACTCGCAAGGTTCGAAACGGCCCTCATAACGACGGTCAGCGCCGGCGATCGAAGATGCTCAACAAACAGCGAGTAACCTAACTCGTCGATTCTCATGGCCTGGCCCTTGCGCGCCTTAATCAGCAGACAAGCAAAGGCCGCAAGGCACAGCACGGCCAGCACCAAAAGCGCTCGATCACCCATATCGACGGTCATCCATATCCCTTCAGCGTATCCAACACATCAAGGTTACCGGCCCACCGTAAGCGCCCCGTAAACCGACCAAAAAGGGACAGGTTTGTTTTGGCAGGTCAAACGATTTACCGACCAAAATAAACCTGTCCCTTTTTGGTCGGTTTTGACGATGTCTGCGCAAGCGGGTATTATCGAACAAATATTCGATAGGAACATGTGTTTGATAAGGAGGACCCGGGTGGAGCACGGTCAGCGCACGTACATCTGCATCGACCTTAAGACGTTCTACGCCAGTGTCGAGTGTGTCGACCGCGGGCTCGATCCGCTTACCACCAACCTGGTCGTCGCCGATGAATCGCGCGGCCGCACGACGATCTGTCTCGCCATCACGCAGGCGATGAAGGACCTCGGTATCCACAACCGCTGTCGTCTGTTCGAGATCCCTGACGGCATCGACTACATCAAAGCCATGCCGCGCATGCAGCACTACATGGAGGTATCGGCGCAAATCTACGGCATCTACCTGGAATACGTCAGCCCGCAGGATGTCCATGTCTATTCGATCGACGAGTGCTTTATCGATGTCACGCCCTACTTGGATCTCTACCACACCGATGCCAAAGGCTTTGCCTGCATGCTGCGCGACGAGGTCGTACGCCGCACCGGCATTACCGCTACAGTCGGTATCGGACCCAACCTATTCCAAGCAAAAGTGGCGCTCGACATCACCGCCAAACACGTGCCCAGCCGTATCGGGATACTTGACGACGAGACCTTTCGCAAGGAGATCTGGCCGCACCGCCCCATCACCGACATCTGGGGCATCGGTCCCGGCGTGGCGGCGCGTCTCGAAAAGTACGGCGCCTATGATCTCATGGGCGTCGCAGCGCTCGACGAAAACCTGCTCTACGACGAGTTTGGCGTGAATGCCGAGTATCTGATCGACCATGCCTTTGGACGCGAGCCGACGACCATCGCCGACATCCAAGCCTATCGCCCCCAAGCGACTTCGACCACCACGGGACAGGTGCTCTCGAAGGGCTATGCCTACGAACAGGCCTATACGGTGTTACGTGAGATGGTCGACACCGCCGTGCTGGACCTGGTCGACAAGCATGTGGTCTGCGACAGCATTTCGCTCTTTGTGGGCTACGCAAGCGAGCGCGCCGACATTCGCCGGCTCGATGCCAGTGGCACGGCGCAATACATCGACGGCTGCGGGCACCTACGCTCAAGCACCTCGGGAATCGAGCCGGCCGCAAGCGATGGCCCCGAACTTGCACCCCGCGCGCCCAAGCCCGTCCAGCGCAATGACGAGCGCCGTCGCATGGTTCGCGAGGCACAGGCGATTGACGGCATCTTCGTGGGTGAGCACGGCGGCAAGCCACGTGGCGGTTATGCCGCGCTCTTTGCCCATTCCAACGCGTCGCGAAAGCTGCCCGAGCGAACCAATTCGTTTAAGAAGATCATGGGCTACTTTGATGACCTGTGGGCACAGACCGTCGATCCCAAACGACCCGTCAAACGTATTAACCTGGGCTTTGGAAACCTTATGCCCGAAGAGTTTGCCACCATCGATCTATTTAGCGATGTCGAGGCCGACGGGCGCGAGCGCGACCTTGCCCGCGCCGTTCTGGCCGTAAAGGGCAAATACGGCAAGAACGCCCTGGTCAAAGGATTGAGCTTTACAGCCGGCGCCACCGCACGCGAACGCAACGACCAGGTTGGAGGACATCGTGCCTAAACCCAAACAACAACCCATGCGCCCGCCAACCGCCTTTGAGCGTCTGGCCGACCCCGAGGGCAGACGGCGATCAACCGACCCCAAACTTACCGCCAACGGTGCCGTCCGCGCCAACCGCGCCGCGCAGTTTATGCCATTCGCCGCGCTTACGGGATACTACGAGCTCGTGCGCAAGCAGGAGATTACCGTCGAGCCCAAATGTGAGCTGACAGAAGAAAAAGCCCTCGAGCTTTCGAGTAAGCTCGAGGGCCTCAGGCGTGGCGACCTGGTGCGCGTCACCTATTACGATACGTATGGCTATCGCGCCCGTACCGGCATTCTCGACGAGGTGCTTCCCGCGTTCAAACTGCTCAAACTCCGGGACATCGCTATCGACTTCGATGACATTCAAGACGTAGAGCTGCGCGGTCGAGCCTCGTGACGAGCGCCGTCTAAGACGGAGCCTACAGCTTCATGACGTAATAGCCCGCATCCTTCACGGCAGTCTCGAGCGCCTCGCGATAAATCGGTTTTTTAGAGCGCACGCGAGCCGTATGGTCGGCATAGGTCACCGTAGCCCAAATGCCATCGAGCGTGTTAAGGGCGTTCGCAACATTTTGTGCGCAGCCGTCACAGCTCATGCCGCCGATAAGCAAGTCGTCGCTATAGGGATAGTGGGACGCATCGGTATCCGCGACCTCGACCCTCTTGGCTTTCTTTCTGTTCGCTCCATCGCTGCAACAGCTTTTGCCGTGCGTCGATGCGGCAATACGGCGGAATCCAAAAAACAAGCCGACGGCAATTACGGCAAGCACGATGATATTTGCGGGGTTAAGCAGATCGCCCATATATACCTCTCTCGTTTGAGCCTTATCCAGATACCCCCATGGGGTGTCCCCCATCTTACTCCAAACTCATGTCGGTTCAGTCAAATAGTTTCCCATTTCTTACTTTTTAGTTGACCGTGGCTTACTTTCGTGTATAAGTTTTCCTAGGCTAACAAGTGAGGACCCGAAAGGAGCACCGTGACTCGGACCATTGACATCCCAACGTTTCAAGCGGCAGTCGTGCGCAACAGCTCCCCCACGCTCGCGGGCATTAAACCCGCTTCGCTCTTTACCTATCCCGGCGTCTATGCCAGCCAAAACGGAAAGCCCGCCAACCCGCATATCGAAGCGCGTCGTTCGTGTCTGCTTGCCGTCATAGCCCAATGCAACCGCGAGCTCAAACCGTTCGGCATCCATATGAGCGTCTTGGTCTGGCGTCCCTGCGGAGCACTCATCTACGTCTACCGCCCCGCAGACCTCATGCGCTACCTCTCTGACTCTCGAGCCGCGACCGCGCTTGCCGCCGAAGGCTACGATGTCCACGACCTGCCCGTATCTCTTGTACATCTTGCCGCGCGCATCACGCTGGCGAGCAGCAATGTCGCAGAAAGTGCATGCGCCAACGGACCGTGTGTACTCGCTCAGGGCGAGGCCTGCGATAACGGCTGCACCTGCGAGTTCCCTCACGAAATTGGGTATTTTTTGGGCTACCCCTACGAAGACGTGCATCAGTTTATCGCCCAGCATGGCGAAAACTACAAGGTCTTTGGCGCCTGGAAGGTGTACACGGACGTTGAGCAGGCGCTCACGACCTTCGATTCCTATCGCGCATGCACGCAATACCTCACCTATATCTATCAGCAGGGCTACACCCTTGGACAACTTGTCCAAGTAGCCCGATAGAACATGCAAGACGCGGCCGCGTGCCGCACAACCGAAAGGATCACACATGAGCAAGATTGCAGTCGTCTACTGGAGCGGCACGGGCAACACCGAGGCTATGGCAAATCTCGTTGCCGAGGGCGCCGCCGACGCCGGCGCCGAGGCCGCCGTTATCCCCTGCGCCGACTTCTCCGCCGACAAGGCCGGCGACTATGATGCCATCGCCTTCGGCTGCCCCGCCATGGGCTCCGAGGAGCTCGAATACGACGAGTTCCAGCCTATGTGGGACGAGGTCAAGGAGACCCTTGGTGACAAGAAGGTCGCCCTCTTTGGCTCTTACTCGTGGGCCGAGGGTGAGTGGATGGACAACTGGAAGGCCGATGCCGACGAGGCGGGCGTTAACGTCGTCGACTCCGTCATCTGCTACGACGCACCCGACGACGAGGGCGAGACCGCTTGCAAGGCCCTCGGAGCCGAGCTCGCGTAACGAACCCAGGGCCTCCAAGAGAGCCTGCATCAAAGCGCATCCCCATCCCTACAAAAGAGCGGGGCTGGATTCAAGTCCAGCCCCGCTCTTTTGCAACGGCAGTTACATCAACCGGCTACGAGATATTGCCCAAGAACGCCTTGGTGCGCTCGCTCTTGGGGTGGTCGAAGACCTCGCTCGGCGTGCCCTCTTCCACGATAACGCCGCCGTCCATAAAGACGACGCGATCGGCGACGTCGCGAGCAAAGCCCATCTCGTGGGTCACCACGATCATGGTCATACCGTCACGTGCCAGGTCGCGCATGACGCCCAATACATCGCGGACGAGCTCGGGGTCGAGCGCCGACGTGGCCTCGTCAAAGAGCATCACGTGCGGGTTCATCGACAGGGCGCGGGCGATGGCCACGCGCTGCTGCTGGCCGCCCGAAAGCTGACTCGGCATAAAATCGATGCGCTCGGCCAGGCCGACCTTGGTCAGCTCCTCGATGGCGATCTTCTCGGCCTCTTCCTTACTGCGCTTGAGCACCTTTTGCTGCGCAAGCATGACGTTCTTTTTAACCGACAGGTGCGGGAACAGGTTGAACTGCTGAAACACCATGCCCAAGTGCGTACGTACCTTATTGAGGTCGACGCCCTTGGCACACACATCCACGCCCTCAACGACAATCGAGCCGCTCGTGGGATGCTCCAGGCGATTGATGCAGCGAAGCATCGTCGACTTGCCCGAGCCCGAGGGGCCCAGGACCACAACGACCTCACCTTTGTGCACGTCCAGATCGATATCACGCAGGACCACGTTATCGCCAAAAGCCTTTTGGAGGTTCTTGATGCTGACAACGACCTCGTTGGAATTCGTTTCACTCATGACAGGACCTCCTTACAGACCGGCGATATGATCGGCGGGCGTCGCGACAACCTGTCCGGCGCTCTTGGTGGGACGCTTCTTCTTGGTCTCGGCCGTGCCCAAAAGCCTCGCCTCAAGACCGCTCACCAAGCGCGCAAGCGGCAGGGTAATGACCAGATAGAACAGAGCGGCAACCACATACGGCGTGATGGAGCCCGTCGTGGCCACGATGGTGCGGGCGTTCATGACGATCTCGACGACACCCACGGCGGCAAGCAGCGACGTGTCCTTGTAGAGCAGGATGAACTCGCTGGTCAGCGTAGGCAGGACATTGCGGAACGTCTGCGGAATCATGACATAGAGCAGCGTCTGGAAGGCATTCATGCCCAGCGAGCGAGCAGCCTCGTTTTGACCCTTGGGGATCGACTGAATACCGGCGCGGAAGATCTCGCACAGGTAGGCGGACGAGTTCATGGCCATGACGATGACGCCGAGCACATAGTCGTCAACCTTGACGCCGGCCAGCGGCAGACCGAAGAACGCGATGTAGATCTGCAGGAACGCCGGCGTACCACGGATGATATTCACATAGATACCGGCAAGGCAACGCAGGATGCGCGACTTGGAGATGCGCATGAGCGACAAGGCAAAGCCAAAGGGAATTGCCAGCGGAAACGCCACGAGCACGATCGAGAGCGACATGAGGAAGCCTTTGAAGACGATCGGCAGGCTCTGGACCAAAATGACCGGGTTCAGGAACAGGCGCAGGAACATGTTGGAATTCCATGCCTCGACCCACGGCTGCTCCTTAAGGTCGGCCAGGAAGTTATCGAATGCCGTCACGCCCTTGATCTCCACCGACGGAATCTTGGAGATCTTCTTGGTCGAACCATCGGCCAAAGTGTAGGTGCCGCCAAAGGCCTCGTCGCCGCCCTCGACGGGGAACGTCACGCCGTAGACCTCGACGCGGAAATAGCCGCCGGCCGGAGCCGTCTCGCCAAAATCGATCTTGAGCGTCTGGCCGTCGACCTTGCACGTAGGCTTCATGGGCGTACGGTCCATAAGGTCATCGCCCGAGAGCATCGTCAGACGCGTGTCGTCCGCACCAAAGGTCGTGCCATCGGCAAACGTCAGCGAAAGACCGCTCAGTTCCTCGTCGGCATCGGCCTGGACCTCCCAGGTGATACGAGTCTCGGTGCCACCGACTACGTCGCTACCCGAACCGGTATTGGGTCGGGCGGTGATCTTTGCGGTCTCAAGCGCCTGAGCGGTCGTGGGCGCATATGCCCCCGCGCACACCAGCGCGAGCGCCACGGCCATGACGCAGGCTAGCTTTTGGAGCAAGGCGGACAGTGGAAAACGCTGCTCCGCGGCCCCTTTGTTCAGTCGAGACAAGGTGGCTCCTATCATAGAAGTTGCCGGCAAAACGAGACGGAAACGCTCTCCGTCAAGAGAAGCGCAAAGGCCCTCTCCGCAAAACGGAAAGGGCCCGCGCGCAATCAAGTAGTTATTTTACTTGATATTGTACTTAGCCATGAGGGCGTCGACGGTACCGTCGTCGGTCAGGTCCTTGATGGCCTGGTTGATGTCGTCCTTGAGCTTGGTGTTGCCCTGGTTGATGGCGATGGCGTACTCCTCGCCGGTGCTGATCTGCTTGATGGTCTGGCAGGTGTTGAACTGCTCGGCGGTCAGCTGGCTGGCAACGGAGCGGTTGGTGACCACGGCGTCGCCCTTATCGGACTGCAGAGCGCTGAAGCACTCGGTGGCGTCCTTGTAGGGGACGATCTTGGCCTTCGGGAAGTTCTCCTGGGCAAAAGCCTCGGCGGTCGAGCCAGACTGGACGATGATGGTAGCGTCGGCGTTGTTGAGCTTCTCGCTGAAGTTATCGGCCGTGATGTCGGTGTTATCGACCTTGGTCACGATAGCCTGATCGTCCATGTAGTAGGAATCAGAGAAAGTGACTTCCTTCTCACGCTCGGGCGTGTCGGTGATAGCCGCGATGGAAACGTCATACTTGGCGCCCGAAGCGACGCCCGGAACCAGCGTGTCAAAGTCATTGTTGACATACTCGACATCCAGACCCAGCTTGTCACCGATAGCCTTGATGAGCTCAAGGTCAAAGCCCTGGTAGTCGCCGTTGTCATCCTTGTACTCAAACGGCGCGTACTCGGCAGAGGTGCCGACGGTCAGCGTGCCGTCCTTGACGAGCGCGTACTCCTTGGAGCCGTCGACCTTCTCGACCTTAGCGTCGTCAGAGCTGCTGGAACCGGCATCAGAACCAGAGGTGGCGTTGGACGAGCCGCAGCCCGTCAGAGCAAGGGCGAGCGCCATAGCACCCGTGACGGCAAATGCGCCAAGCTTCTTCAGCTTCATAATCAGTCTCCTTCCGGTGACCTCGTTTGATTCAGAGGTCTGCAAAAACTGTTGGCTATTATGCACCCGGAATTACGAATCTGCAATGAGAAAACTGATTGAAACAAACCCATAACGTGAATGGAATACTCTACTTTGTGACAGTCATTACTGCTGCAATGACCTTAATAGTCTAATTTCAGCTGCATAACCTGCAAGTTCGTTCGGAGTCTCCAAAATAAACGGCAGCGAACGCAAACGGCCATTCGATACAATATTCTGCATAACCTGCATACCGCCACCAAATTCCTCGCTGCCAAGGTATCCCTTGCCGATGCACTCGTGACGATCTTTATGGGCGCCACAAGGGTTCTTCGAATCGTTGATATGTACGGCATGCAAGCGATCGATACCCACCACGCGGTCGAACTCGTCGAGTACGCCGTCCAGATCATGGATGATGTCGTAGCCGGCATCGCTCACATGGCAGGTGTCCAAACAAACGCCCAGCTTATCGGACAGCTCTGGGCGCTTGGCGGCAACGCCCTCGATAATGCACGCCAGTTCTTCAAAGCTACGGCCCACCTCGGTGCCCTTGCCTGCCATGGTCTCGAGTAATACCGTCGTCTGCTGCCCCTCAAACATCACCTGGCACAGCGTGTCGACAATCATCTGAATGCCGACGTCGGAGCCCTGTCCCACATGCGCACCGGGATGGAAGTTGTAGTAGTTGCCGGGCAGTGCTTCCAGACGCTGCAAGTCCTCGGCCATTGCCTCCAAGGCAAACTCGCGTGCCCGCTCTTTGGCAGAACAGGGGTTGTAGGTATACGGGGCATGCGCCACCAGCGGTCCAAAGTCGTTTTGCGCCATAAGCTCGCGCAGAGCCGCCACGTCATCCATGTCAAGTTCTTTTGCCTTGCCACCGCGCGGGTTGCGCGTAAAGAACGAAAAGGTATTGGCGCCAATGGACAGCGCCGTCTCCCCCATTGCCCGATAGCCCTTCGTCGTCGAAAGATGACACCCGATCGTCAGCATCTCCAACTCCCTCTTCATCAGTTGCGGTGAAATACGGTCTATTGGTGCCCTGTTTTGGCGCAAACAGACCGTATTCCACCGCAAGTTATAAAAGGGGCATCAGGGGCAAAGGCCTCCAAGGCATTCCAGGCGTTGGCGCCATGCCCCCACGCCCTAAAGTTTCAAGCGAATCGCATCGATGATGCGTGCGCAGCGCCGTGTGGCGGCTAGGGACATGACGGGGCTTTCGAGTTTCCCCGCCTGAATGAGCTGTGTCGCATGCGATGTCTCACCGTAAAAATCATCGACCTCAAATGGTGCATCGATTTCGAGTACTCGACCGTCGGAGTACTTCACATGGGCGAGCTCGGGGCGATGGAGACGCTCGATTTCCAACGAGCCCCGCTCACAGGCAATCGTTAAGCGGCTTTCATGTGTTGCTTTGCCGTCGCACACCATATGAATGGGTATACCGCCGACGCTCATATGGATCTCGTCGGCCCAATCGACGCGACCGCCCGATACGTCACGCCAGCGAACTTCACGGGACGAAACCTCGCACGCGCCCGCGAGCAAATCCTCAAACCAACCGACCGCATAACAGCCCATGTCATATAGACAGCCGCCCTGCAACGGATCAAGCAGATAGCCCGAAGGAGACTCGCCGTAATCGAGCTTTTGCACGCTTTCAATCGAGACAATACGGCCAAGCTCACCCGACGCAAGCAAGTCTTTCACGCGAGCGCGCATCGGGCAAAACCGATTCTTCATCGCCTCCATAAACAGCACGCCGCGCTCGCGAGAGGTGGAGGCAATCGAGAGAGCCTCTTCCTCGCTCAAAACGGCCGGCTTTTCGCACAGCACAGCCTTTCCGGCGCGCAGCGCGCGACAGGCCCAACGCGTATGCATGCCATGCGGAAGAGCCAAGTAGATTGCGTCGACATCGGGGTCGGCAATCAGCGCGTCATAAGCCGCATCGCCATTATCGTCGGCCGAGGCATGGCCATGCGCAGCATCGATCGAAAACGCTCGGCAAAATTCCTCGACATGTGCAGGAGTGCGACCGGCCGCAGCCACCAGCCGTGCCCCGTCGACCTTCTTGAGCGACGATGCAAATCGATGAGAAATGTGCCCAGCGCCCAAAATGCCCCAACGAACCCCACGCGAATCATTACATGAATCCCGATGGCCCACGACAGCCCCCTTCAGTTGCGGTGGAATAGTCCCTGTTTAAGCCCTATTCTGCCGCAAACAGGAACTATTCCACCGCAAGTTATAAAAGGGTCACGAGGAGCGCGTTTTGCCGAAGGCCTTAAGCACTGCCGTCACGGGTCCAGGCTGGAAGCGTCGGCGCACGTCATCGAGACGCTCGGGGATATCGATATGCTGTGGGCAGTGGCGCGCGCATTTGCCGCACTTGACGCAATTGCTCACCAGCTTGGCCTCGCTCGTCCGCACCGCGCTCGCCGTAAAATACTGCGACAGGCCCGTAAACCAGCTGTGCGCATAGCTTGCGTTGTAGGCGGCGAAACACCCAGGGATGTTGATGCCTTTAGGACACGGCATACAGTAGCCGCATCCCGTGCAGGGCACGCGATTCGATTTCTCAAACTCCGTCAGCACGTGCGCGATGGCATCGAGCTGAGTAGCTGTCATCGAATCCGGCAGGGCCCGATCGGCCAACACCGCGTTCTCATCAACCTGCGCGGTATCGGTCATACCAGAAAGCAACATGGTCACCTGGGGATGATTCCACACCCACGAAAGACCCCAGGCGGCAGGAGTGCGCAAATGCGGGTCACGGGCACTATCGAGCACAGCGCGGGCCCGTGACGGCAGCTTGCCCGCTAAACGCCCGCCCAGCAGCGGCTCCATCACAAACACCGCGAGGCCTCGCTCGGCGGCGGCCATGAGCCCCGCTGTTCCCGCCTGATATCGCTCTCCAGCGTAATTGTACTGGATCTGGCAAAAGTCCCACTCATATGCATCGAGCATCGTCAGGAAGTCCGCTGCGCTGCCGTGGTACGAAAAACCAATCTGGCGAATACGCCCCGCCGCCTTTTGACGCGCGATCCAGTCCTCGATGCCCAACGCCACCACACGTTCCCACTGGGCGGGCGAGGTAATGTTGTGCATGAGGTAATAGTCGATATGGTCAGTCCGTAGGCGGCGCAGTTGCTCGTCGAAGAACCGGTCGAAATCCTCCGCGCATTTGCACGAAGCATGCGGCAGCTTGGTTGCGAGCAAAACCTGGTCGCGCAAGCCCAGGCGCTCAAGCGACGCACCCACGCACGCCTCGTTGCCGGGATAGAGATAGGCCGTGTCCAGGTAGTTAATCCCCTGCTCCACCGCACGGGAGATGATGGCATCGGCTGTCTTCGCATCCGGACGTCCCGGCGCACCGGGAAACCTCATGCAGCCCAGACCCAGAGCGGATATTCGGTTACCACTTTTAGGGTCAACGCGGTATTGCACGGCCCCTCCCCTCCCATCGAAGCCCTGACAAGGCGAAACAAACCCGTCACGTCATCGAAACACATCGGAATCGCAATTGAGAACGTATCGTAACGCAGCAGAAATCGAGCCGTCACGGCACCGCTTTAACATCAGCAAAAAGCCCGATGAAAGGAGACGAGCGTGACCACACGTGAGGACGCCTACCCCTACCCCGGCGAGCAATACATCCTCTCGGTCGACCGCTATCAGATCGAAGTCATGGACCATCTGGACGAGCTTCCCGCCA
>CABUBY010000044.1 GCA_902489955.1 uncultured Collinsella sp.
TTTGCATTTAAAAGTAGTCAAAATAGCCCCGTCCCAAATTAACTGCCCTTGCATCAAAAATGAGCGTGGATAATCTCCCGTTTTTGGTCCGCGTTTCGGTCGAAAGTGGGAGATTATCCACGCTCATTTCCTTCGTTTCTGCGGGATCATATTACTGTGCAGCGTGCCGGAGCGGGTTTGGGTCCTTTCGCGCATACCCGGTGGTCAAAAAATGCCAAATATGAGTACTGTTGCTATCACGGTATCATATCGACTCTTCAAGTAAATAGACATAATGGAAAATATGTCCATTAACGTTTGCGCGCAGAAGCCTGTTAACGGGTGTTTTGATTAATTTGAAGGCATATAGAGGCCGCAAAGAGGTCATTTGAGGCGATTTTGGCTGTTACTAAAAAGGTGACAGTACTCATATTTGCCCTTTTTTGCCCACAGGGTCCGGAAGGGGCTGTCAATCGGGCCCCAAAGGAGGCAATTCGAGTGCCGCGTACGAAAAAACGGGGGGTGCAGTTCATCCTGCGCCCCCCGTTCTCTGGGTATTGCGGTTGTTTGCCGCCGGTTTTTACGCCGCTTCGTCGAACTGCGAGTTGTACAGGTCGGCGTAGAAGCCGCCCCGGGCGAGCAGTTCATTGTGTGTGCCCTTCTCGACGATGTCGCCGTCGCGGATCACCAGGATCACGTCGGCGTTGCGGATCGTGGACAGGCGGTGCGCGATGACAAAGCTCGTGCGGCCCTGCATCAGGGCGTCCATGGCGCGCTGGATAAGCTCCTCGGTGCGGGTGTCCACATTGGAGGTCGCCTCGTCCAGAATCAGCGCCGGGCGGTCGGCCAAAATGGCACGTGCGATGGTCACGAGCTGGCGCTGGCCCTGCGAAAGGTTGGTGCCTTCTTCGTTGATCATAAAGTCGTAGCCGCCGGCGAGCGTATGAATAAAGTGGTCGCAGCGTGCGGCGCGTGCAGCGGCCTCGACCTCGGCATCGGTCGCGTCGGGGCGCCCGTAGCGAATGTTCTCGCGAATGGTGCCGTTAAACAGCCACGTATCCTGCAGCACCATGGCAAACTCGCTACGAAGCGCCGCGCGGTCCCAGTCGCGCACGTCAATGCCCTCGACGCGCAGCGAACCGCCGTCCACGTCGTAGAAGCGCTGCAGCAGCTTAACGAGCGTGGTCTTGCCGGCGCCGGTGGGGCCGACGATGGCCACGGTCTGACCGGGCTGGGCCTCGCAGCTAAAGTCGTGGATGATAGTCTTGTCCGGCGTGTAGCCAAACTTAACGTGGTCGAACTCAACGTGGCCGGGGCGCTTCTCGGGAATCCGCGCGTTAGCCTTCTGCTCCTCCTCGGGCGCGGCGAGGAACTCAAACACGCGCTCGGTGGCAGCGGCCATCGACTGCATCGTGTTGCTCACGTTGCCCAGCTGCTGCACGGGCTGCGTAAAGTTGCGCACGTACTGGATAAAACTCTGGATGTCGCCGGGCGTGGCGTTGCCGGTCAGCGCCAGCTGCGCGCCCACCACAACGACGCCCACGTAGCCCATGTTGCCCACCAGGCTCATGAGCGGCATCATCAGGCCCGACAGGAACTGCGAGCGCCAGCCGCTAATAAAGAGACGGTCGTTTTGGCGGTCGAACTCCTCGATCGAAGCCTCGGCGCGGTCGAACACCTGAATGACGTTTTGGCCGGCAAAATCCTCCTCGATAATGCCGTTGACGGCGCCCAGAACCTGCTGTTGCTCGCGGAAGTACGGCTGCGAGAAATGAATCATTACGGTCAAGATAATCGCGGCGGCCGGCAGCGTGAGCACGGTGACGCCGGTAAGCGGCAGGCTGATCGAAAGCATCATGACGAGCACGCCGATAATCTGCGTCACCGACGTGATGAGCTGCGTCACGCTCTGGTTGAGCGACTGACCCAGCGTATCGACGTCGTTGGTGATGCGGCTGAGTACGTCTCCCTTGCTGTGGCCGTTGAAGTAACTCATCGGCACGACGGCAATCTTGGCGGCGATTTCCTTGCGCATGCGGTAGCAGATCTTTTGCGTGACGCCGGTCATGAGCCAGCCCTGGACCAGGCTGCAGACAGAGCTCGCCAGATACAGGCAGAGCAAAAAGCCGAGCGTCTTGGCGATCCAGTCAAAGTCAACGTCGCCGGTGCCGTTGACCTTGGCGACCAGGCCTTCGAACAGCTTGGTCGTAACCTGGCCGAGCACCTTGGGTCCCACAATGTTAAAGATGACCGAGCACACGGCAAAGGCGACGGCGGCAAACACGGCAATCTTGTGCTGGCCGATATAGCCGAGCAGCTGCCTCATGGTGCCCTTAAAGTCCTTGGCCTTTTCGCCGCGACGCATGCCGCCCATGCGGCCCATGGGACCACGCTGGCGGGTGGGCTTGGGAATCTGAGTCTTGGTCTCGTCTGCCATTAGCGCTCGCCTCCTTCCATGACGGCTGCAATTTCTTCTTGGGTAAGCCCCAGCTCCTCGGCGGAAAGCTGCGACTGTGCGATCTCCAGATACGCCGGGCAGCTGCGCAGCAGCTCCTCGTGCGTGCCGGTGCCCACTACGTGGCCGTCGTCGAGCACGATGATCTGGTCGGCGTGCATGATGGTCGCGATGCGCTGGGCTACGACCACGAGCGCGGCGTCGGTAACGTTTTTGGCCAGCTCCTCGCGTAGGCGCGCGTCGGTCTTGTAGTCGAGGGCACTAAACGAGTCATCGAACACCACGACCTCGGGCTTTTTGGCCAACGCGCGGGCGATGGCCAGACGCTGGCGCTGACCACCCGAAACATTGGAGCCGCCCTGGCTTATAGGGGAGTCGTACCCGTCCTCGCGCTCGGCGATAAAGTCCTCCGCCTGGGCGACGCGTGCTGCCTGGCGCATATCCTCGTCGCTCACCATGTCGCCGGCAAACTTGAGGTTGCTCTCGACAGTGCCCGAGAACAAGCGACCCTGCTGCGGGATGTAACCAATGCGGCGGCGAAGCTCGGAAAGGGTCATGTCGCGCACGTCGATGCCGTCGAGCGAAATGCTGCCGCCCGTGACGTCGTACAGGCGCGGAATCAGCTGCACGAGCGTGGACTTGCCCGAACCCGTTGAGCCAATGATGCCGAGCATCTGACCGGCATGCGTGGTGAAGTTCACGCCGCTGATGACATCGGCACGGGCATCGGGATACTGGAAGCTCACGTCGCGGAAGGTGAGCTCACCGCGCGGCGCGCTGGCAGCAGGCAATTTGGGTGAGGCAGGGTCGTTGATGCTCGTGGGGCAGGTGATGACCTCTTCCACGCGCTCTGCTGCGACCTCGGCGCGGGGCAGGATAACCGAAACCATGGTGAGGATCATAAACGCCATGACGATCTGCATGGTGTAGGAGATGAACGCCATCATGTTGCCGACCTGCATCACGCCGTCGGACACGCCCTGCGCGCCAAACCAGACGATAAGCACGGTGATGCAGTTCATGACGAGCATCATGAGCGGCATCATAAAACTCATGGCGCGGTTGGTGTAGAGCTGCGTGGTCATCAGGTCGAGTGATGCCTTGTCAAAACGCTCGAGCTCATGCTCCTCGCGGTTGAACGAGCGGATGGGCATAAGACCGTCGAGCAGCTCGCGGGCGGTAAGGTTCACGCGGTCCACAAAGCTCTGCATCTTTTTGAACTTGGGCATGGTGAGGCCCATAAGCACGCCGACGACGGCCGAGACCGCGATGATGGCCACGGCGATGGTCCACTCCAGGCCGGTGTGGTTGGCCAGGACGCGCATGACGGCGACGATGCCCATGACGGGGGCCATCAGACACATGCGGATAAACAGGGTTGCGGCCATCTGAATCTGCTGAATGTCGTTGGTGCAGCGGGTGATGAGCGAGGCCTGACTAAACTTGCCCACTTCGGCCGGCGAGAAGTGCATAACCTTGTTGAAGGTCTCGCGGCGCAGGTCGCGGGCGATGGAGCAGGCGGTGCGCGAGGCCACGGCGCCGGTCAGGATGGTGGCGACCAGCGAGATCAGACACAGGCCAAACATCGTGGTCGCCATGCGGCTCAGGTAGGCGTTTTGCACGTCGGCGGGGTCGATGCCCTGCGCCTTGTACTCGTCCTGCACATAGCTCACGGCGCGCTGGGTGACGATGGAGCCCGACATGGAGCCCATTTTGTCTGCCATATCGTTGGCGCCCTCGACGAGCTTGCCCTGATCGATAAGACCGCCTTCAACGCCTAGGCGCAGGCTCTTCATGGTGATCTTGCCGCCGTCGGCGTCGATCTGCTTTTGCATGCTCTGCGCGGCTGCGGCCTTCTGCTGCATCTCGGCGAGCTGCTCGGGCGTCATCGCTGCCATCTGCTCGGGGGTGGGCATGGCCTGAGCGGCACCGCCATCGCTTGCCTCGGTGGATGCGCCGGTCATGTCGCCCATGGAGTTGGCGTCAATGCCCTGGTTGAGCGAAAGGACGACGGTCTCAGGCAGGCTCATGATGTCGGCAATCTTGCCACCGTCGCCGCGCTCCTCCTCGGTGCCCTTGTACGTTCGAATGCCATTTTTGTCAGCCTTGCTAAACACGGCCTCCACAGCTTTGGCGTCCTTGGCGCTCATAAAGAGTTCGAGGTCGTCGAGCGATTCGGCGCGGATGGTGTCGGGTACGGGCGAGGCGATACCGCCTTGCTGCACGCCCACGTCGACGATGTCGCTCATATAGGTAGGCAGCGCCAGATCGGCGTTGCAGCTGATTACGATAAGTGCGATAGCTGTGAACAGTGCCAGGATATGCTTTTTAAAGAGCTTGAGAATCCTCACTCGGCATCTCTCCTTTCTTGGTTGCGGTCGATAATTTCGTTGGCACGTCTTAGAAGGCGCACCATCTCCTGGGTATCTGTTTCGCCGAGCTGCTCGAGGAAGGCCGCGGTGCGGTCCTCGAATTCCCGGCGTTTGATTTCGATGACCTGGAATCCCTTGTCGGTCACCGTGACGTGTACGCGACGACGGTCGGTCTTTGAGTGCTCGCGCTCGACCCAGCCCTTGGCCTCGAGGGCGCGCAGGATATTGGCGATGCGGGCGCTCGAGACCCAGGCACGATCGGCGAGTTCGCTCGGCGTGAGCGAGCCGCCGGCGCGCATGAGGGCGCGCATGACGGCCATCTCGCCACCCAGAGCCTGGTCGGCAAAGCGCGAAACGCGCTGGTGCATGCTGCCAAACTCGGTAAAGAGCTGACGCCCAAGCTCATGGAAATCGGTATCTTCCACCGAAAACCCCTAACACTAGAAACTATTTTCGGTGGAAGATGATACCCCCATATGCGGGCCTCATGCAGTGGGCAATATAAAGAGCGCATAAAGACTTAAAATCATTCAATTCCTGAAGCGTTTCAAAGAACTATCATGCCCGCGGTTAGGCGAGGGGTTGTCACCACCATGACGACTGGGACTCATTTATCGCCACGCGCGATGCTCCAACTTCCCGCAAGGAGACACCTTACATAAAGGGGGATGGAGTCATGGCATTTGACTTCACGGGCAAGACCGCGATTGTCACGGGCGGCACTCAGGGCATTGGCCTCGAGATCGCCAAGGGCATCGTCGCGGGCGGCGGACATGTCGCGCTCATCGCAAGGAACTCTGCTAAGGGCGAGGCCGCTGTGGCCGAGCTTGGCGAGGGCAACAAGTTCTATCAGCTCGATGTCGCCGATGCGCCCAAGGCGCGCGAGACCGTCGAGCAGATTTTTACGGACCTGCCGCAAACCAACATCCTGATCAACTGCGCTGGCGTCATCAGCACCAAGAAGTTTGACGAGATCGACGACACCGAGTGGCGCCGTACCATCGACATCAACCTTAACGGCACCTTTACCATGATGAATGCCGTGTACCCGCACTTTAAGGCGGCCCATGCCGGCACTATCGTCAACGTGAGCTCCGTTGCGGGCAAGATCGGTGGCGGCCTGCTCGGAACCGCGGCCTACGCGAGCTCCAAGGCCGGCGTCAACGGTCTAACCAAGGCAGTCGCCAAGGAAGGCGGCAAGTTCGGCGTTCGCTGCAACGCTGTATGCCCGTCGCTCACGCTTACCGATATGACCTCGATCCTCTCTGACGAGAACTCTCAGCGCATCATCAACGGTATTCCTCTGGGCCGCGCCGCCCAGGCCAGCGAGCCTGCGCAGATGGTGCTCTTCTTTGCCTCCGACCTCGCCAGCTTCGTTAACGGCGAGATCGGTGACTGCGACGGCGGCATCGTCCTGGACGGGTAATACCTCGCGACGATTATTCGGCGACGGCTCCTGCGACTCGGGACCGTCGCCTTCTTTCTGACATAGGCGCGTGCGGCTACGAATCGCATGCATCCAAAGGAGATATATATGAGTGAATCGACTGCGGTGGAGGCGCCGGCGGCAAAGGAGCCGTTCTTTAAGATGTCCTCCATCCCGGGTGCCAATATCTTGGTGCCGCTTCTGTTGGGCTGCCTGCTCAACACGCTATTCCCCGACCTGTTCAAAACGCTCGGCAGCTTTACGCTTGGCATGACCCAGCAGGGTGCAAGCCCGCTCGTGGGCGCTTTTTTGCTCATCGTCGGTACGACGATTTCGTTTAAGAGCGCTCCTGCCGCCGCTGCCCGCGGCGCCATCATCATCGCTGTCAAGCAGATCGTGGTCGTTGCCGTATCGCTGCTCGTCCTTTATGTGTTCAACGACAACCTGTTTGGCATTTCTGCCATGGTGATGCTGGCGGCTTGCACCGGTGCCAACAACGCTATGTACGCTGGACTGATGGGCACCATGGGCAACGAGGCCGAGCGTGGCGCCGTCGCCATCACCACGCTGGTCGTTGGCCCCCCGGTCACGATGATTGTCCTCGGCGCCGCCGGCCAGGCTCCGATTGGCTGGTCGCTCGTGGGCGCCATCCTGCCGATCGTCGTCGGCATTATTCTGGGTAACCTCTTCCCGAGCTTTAAGAAGATGATGGCACCGGCACTTTCCGCCATCATCGTGCTCGTCTTCTTTGCCATGGGCTCGACCATGACTTTTGGCCAGCTTATCAACGGCGGTCTTCCCGGCATCCTGCTCGGCGTGATCTGCTCGGTGGTCTTTGCAATTCCCGTCATCGCGGTCGATAAGCTCACGGGCGGTACGGGTGTCGCAGGTGCGGCCATTTCAAGCTGCGCCGGAGCCAATGTGGCCACGCCTGCTGCCATGGCAAGCGTCAATGGGGCCATGTACGGTGGCGCCGTGCTCGCGACGGCTACGGCACAGGTTGCTGCCTGCGCAATCGTGACGGCTATTTTGACCCCGCTGGTCACCAGCTGGTGCTACAAGCATTTTGAGAGCCAGGGCAACGGCGATAGCAAGGCAACGACCGGCAAGGCCGCCGCAGCCGCCTAATGCCAAGCGGCAATTAAAGCTAAAAACTAGCTACGCCACAGGGCGGCCACGGGGGATCCCGCGGCCGCCCTGCAGTTTCTGTAGGGTCTCTGGGACACTTTACCCTGCTAAAGCTGGCATAACAGCTAGAGTGAACGTCGTACAAAGGCAAGGAAAAATACTAAACAAATCGGTGAACGGTAGTTGTTCGCGCTCGCATTTCCTGCGGGTTTGTAAAAAACGCCCTTATGATATAAAAAAAGAAACATATAACAGCCCAGATGGAGAGGGTCGCTATGTTATCCTTCTCAAACGGGTGAAATCTTGGGTTTTGGGTTGTAGTTCCAAGGTGGACAAACGTTTTTCCTGCACCAGCGTGTGGTGAAGAACGGAAGAAGCCGGTAGTGCAAGCCGAAAATTCAAGAATTCAATAAGCAGCGGTGTGAGAGAGCGCCGCATTATACGTAACTAGGAGCGTGGTTACACAATGCAGGAGGCATGGGAAGGCTTCAAGGAAGGTATCTGGACGGGAGAGGTTGACGTCCGAGACTTCATCCAGAAGAACTACACCCCCTACGAGGGCGACGAGTCGTTCCTCGTAGGTCCGACCGAGCGTACCAAGGAGCTGTGGGGCGAGGTTCTCGACCTGCTGCTTAAGGAGCGCGAGCAGGGTGGTGTCCTCGATATGGACACCAAGACCGTCACGGGTATCGTGAGCCACCCCGCTGGCTACATCGATAACGCCCACCGCGAGAAGGAGACCATCGTCGGTCTCCAGACTGACAAGCCGCTCAAGCGCGCGCTGCACGTCAACGGTGGTATCCGCATCGCTTGCCAGGCTGCCAGCCAGCACGGCTACAAGGTCGACGAGAACGTTGTCGAGCGCTACACCTTCGAGCGCAAGACCCACAACGCCGGCGTCTTCGATGTTTACACCCCCGAGATGCGTGCTTGCCGCTCGGCTCACATCATCACCGGTCTGCCCGATGGCTATGGCCGCGGCCGCATCATCGGCGACTACCGTCGTGTCGCCCTGTACGGCGTCGACTACCTGATCAAGGACAAGGAGGCCCAGAAGGCTTCCACCCCGACGGTCATGACCGCCGACAACATTCGCGATCGCGAGGAGCTGCAGGAGCAGATTCGTGCCCTCGGCGAGCTCAAGATGATGGCCGAGACCTATGGTTTCGATATTTCCAACCCTGCTACCAACACGCAGGAGGCCATCCAGTGGATGTACTTCGCCTACCTTGCTGCCGTCAAGGAGCAGAACGGCGCCGCTATGTCCATCGGCCGTACCTCTACGTTCATCGACATCTATGCTGAGCGCGACCTTGCCAACGGTACCTTCACCGAGGAGCAGATCCAGGAGTTCGTGGATCACTTCATCATGAAGCTCCGCATGGTCAAGTTTGCCCGTACCCCCGAGTACCAGGCCCTGTTCACCGGCGACCCGCAGTGGGTCACCGAGTCCATCGGCGGCATGGGTGTTGACGGCCGTACGCTCGTTACCAAGATGAGCTACCGCTACCTGCACACGCTCGAGAACATGGGCACCAGCCCCGAGCCCAACATGACCGTTCTGTGGTCGACCCGTCTGCCCGAGAACTTCAAGAAGTTCTGCGCCAAGACTTCCGTCGCCAGCTCCTCGATCCAGTACGAGAACGACGACCTCATGCGCGTCTATCACGGCGACGACTACGGCATTGCCTGCTGCGTGTCCTCCATGCGCATCGGCAAGGAGATGCAGTTCTTCGGCGCTCGCGCCAACCTGGCCAAGTGCCTGCTGTACGCACTCAACGGCGGTGTTGACGAGGTCTCCAAGAAGCAGGTCGGCCCCAAGTATCGCGCCGTCGAGGGCGATACGCTTGATTACGACGACGTTGTGGCCAAGTACAACGACATGATGAAGTGGCTCGCTGGCGTGTACGTCAACTCGCTGAACATCATTCACTACATGCACGACAAGTACTGCTACGAGCGCATCCAGATGGCTCTGCACGACAAGCACGTGCACCGCTGGTTCGCTACGGGCATCGCTGGCCTTTCCGTCGTGGCTGACTCCCTGTCCGCCATCAAGTACGCCAAGGTCCACCCCGTCCGTGACGAGAACGGCATCATCGTCGACTTCGAGACCGAGGGCGAGTTCCCCAAGTACGGTAACGACGACGACCGCGTCGACCAGATCGCTCACGACGTTGTGCATCAGTTCATGGAGTACATCCGCATGAACGACACCTACCGCAACTCCGTGCCCACGACCTCGGTTCTGACCATTACCTCCAACGTCGTGTACGGCAAGAAGACCGGTTCCACGCCTGACGGCCGCAAGGCTGGCCAGCCGTTCGCCCCGGGTGCTAACCCCATGCACAAGCGCGATAGCCACGGCGCCATCGCTTCGCTGTCTTCGGTTTCCAAGCTCCCGTTCCGCGATGCTCAGGACGGCATCTCCAACACCTTCTCCATCATCCCGGGCGCGCTCGGCAAGGAGGACCAGGTGTTCTTTGGCGATATCGACCTTGATCAGCTGGGCGAGTAACTATTGTTAGTGCTATACTAACAATAACGATTACTGATTAGTGCGCCGGTTTCGGCCGGCGCCTATCGATCGAAGGAGACACATTATGAAGGTTTCTGAAGTTTCCGAGACTCAGGCCGATAACCTGGTCCACATGCTCGACGCTTACGCCGAGAAGGGTGGCCACCACCTGAACATCAACGTCTTCAACCGTGAGACGCTGCTTGACGCTCAGGCTCACCCCGAGAAGTACCCGCAGCTGACCATCCGCGTTTCCGGCTATGCCGTGAACTTCCACACGCTCACCAAGGAGCAGCAGGACGAGGTCATTTCGCGTACCTTCCACGACAAGTTCTAAAGGGGTTTAACTCCCGCAGGATTGCCGGGCCGCTTTGGGTTACTTTCCAAAACGTCCTCGGACATGCAAAGGGCTCCGCTGCGCGTTTCGCGCGGCGGAGCCCTTTGCGTCCTGCGGAAATGTTTTGGAAAGTAACCCAAAGCGGCCCGGCGGGGGTCCTGTGTAGTCACCCTTTAGGCGGAACTCTCCTAATTATTTGGATGAGTCGTTTACTTACTTGTGCTGTTACCGTCTTCCCGCTGTTGTTGGGGTATGCTTTGTTCGTATGTAAACGTTTGACATGTTGATGGGGGAGGGTGCTATGGCTCGCGAGGGCGCTCGTTCTAAGGATTCTGCTAAGCCTGGCATCAAGGAAGTTGCAGCGGTGGCGGGGGTTTCGCCTACTACGGTATCTCGCGTGCTTAATAATCGCGGCTATATTAGCCAAGAGACCCGCGATAAGGTCCATGCCGCGATGGAGCGCATCAACTATACGCCCAACGATATCGCCCGTGCCATGCTCAACGGTCGCCTGAATCTTATCGGTATGATCGTTCCCTTTGTGAGCAGCCCGTTCCATGCTCAGGTTGTGCAGGCGGTCGAGCGCACGTTAGCGGAAAACGGCTTTAAGATGTTGCTGTGCAACAGCGCCAATCGACCCGATCTTGAGCGTTCCTATATTGACATGCTCCGCCGCAATATGGTCGACGGCGTCATCGTCAACTCCCTCAATATCGGTGCCGAGGCATATGCCGAGATGGGCTTGAGCCTGGTTGGCATCGACTGCGATCTTGGCGAGGGCTCTGTCCAGATTGCAAGTGACAGCTATGGCATTGGCGAGCTCGCCACGCGCCGTCTGATTGATGACGGCTGCAGGCGTATCCTGTGCCTGCGCAGCAATAGCCGCATGCGCATGCCTGCCAATAAGCGTACCGATGCCTACCTCGATGTTGTTGAGCAGGCCGGTTTGTCCGCGCTTGTCCGTGAGGTTGAGTTCGTTAAGCCCGACGACGAAAAGGGCGCGGTCGTTGCGAAGATCCTCGATGAGAACCCCGATATTGACGGCATCTTTGCGGGAGACGATACGATGGCGGCCATCTGTCTCAACGTGATGAAGCAGCGCGGCTTGAGCGCTCCGGACGATATTAAGGTCGTGGGCGCGGATGGTGCCCGCCGAACTATGACGTTTATGCCTGACTTAACAACCGTACGTCAAGATATCGATCGCATCGGAGAGCTCGCGGCGCAATCCATCATCGCTCTTATTAACGGCGATAATCCCGAATCGAATATCAAGCTCCCCGTTGAACTCATTGAGGGCAAAACCGCGTAGTTCATCCCGTGCCAAAAGAATTCCTCAAACGCCTCTGATGACCGTTCACCGGCATATGTCAACCGTTTGCCGACGACTGGAACTGCGAAAAGACGTATTGGTGTGAAAACGTTTGACATATGAAAACGATTGACATATCTTGCCATTGTACCGAGTTAGTATGTCGTGGAAAGGAAGTCTCGGATGCACAAGGTGTATTACCAGCCTGAGGGAATTTGGGTAGGCGACATCATGCCGTACGGCGAGGACGGCACGTTCTATCTCTATCATCAGCGTGACACGCGTAACCCCGAACCTTTCGGAGAGCCGTTTGGCTGGGCACTCGCTACGACCAAGGATTTCGTCAACTACAAGGACTTTGGCGAGAGCCTTGAGCGTGGCGGCGACGAGGAAGTCGACCAGTACATTTATGCCGGCACGGTGTTTAAGGTGGGCGACAAGTACCATGCGCTCTACACTGGCTGCAATCGCGATAAGGTCCGCGCACGTTTGATGAAGCAGGTTCTTCTTCACGCAACGAGCGACGACGCCGTCAAGTGGGAGAAGAACATCGCCGAGACGCTGCTTCCGCCCCAGGAGGGCTACGACGACCGTAACTGGCGCGATCCCTTTGTGCTTTGGGATGAGGAGAACGAGGAGTACATGCTCATCCTCGGCACGCGTGTGGGCGAGGACAAGCGTCTGATGACCGGTCGTCTGGTCAAGTTCACCTCCAAGGACCTGGATACCTGGGAGTTCCAGGGCGACTGGTGGAATCCGGGCCTGTACACCATGTTCGAGATGCCTGATCTCTTTAAGATGGGCGACTGGTGGTACCTCGTCTTTTCCGAGTACAGCGACGGCAACAAGACCCGTTACCGCATGTCCAAGTCCATCAACGGTCCTTGGATTACCCCCGCTGACGACTCCTTCGACGGCCGCGCGTACTACGCCGCTCGCACCGCATTCGATGGCGAGCGTCGCGTTCTCTTTGGTTGGGTTCCTACGCGTGACGAGGGCGGCGACCCCAGCTCTTACCTATGGGGTGGCACCTTTATGCCCCTCGAGATCGTTCAGCGTGCCGACGGAACGCTCGGCACCAAGCTCCCCGACAGCATGCTTGGCGCCTTTGGCGAGGCTAAGGCAGTCGAGACCTTTGAGCTTTCCTGCGAGTCGGGCAAGGTCGAGCAGGTGCTCGCCGCGGATGCCGGCTCCACCTACTTGCTCGATGCCGACATTGAGCTCGGCGGTAACGCTGCCGGCTTCTCGGTCAAGTTCGCCGAGGACGCCGAGACCGGTCTTGCCTATGAGTTCCGCGCCAACCTGCGCGAGGGCAAGCTCGAGTTCACGCCGGCTCCCCAGTACCCGTGGTTCCAGGTCAACAACATGGGCCTCGAGCGTCCGTTGTTCTTTAAGGGCGAGGGCACTCACCATGTGCGTCTGGTCGTCGACGACGACATCGCGACCATCTTTGTCGATGATGTTGCGCTCAACGCTCGCTTCTGCAACAAGCAGGGCCAGGGTGTGGCGCTTACCGTCACCGACGGTGCGCTCAAGTGCGCAAACGCAACGATCGCGTCTCTGTAGCGGCAACGAACCGTTTTATGATTTAGAAAAGGAATGGAGAGGAACATGGACTACAAGGCAGTGTCCCAGCAAGTCGTCAACAACGTCGGCGGACTGGAGAACATCGAGGGCGCCACGCATTGCGTGACCCGTCTGCGTCTGGTGCTCAAGGATACGAGCAAATACAACAAGGCCGAGCTCGAGAACATCGATGGCGTCAAGGGCGTGCTGTACAACAGCGGCCAGCTCATGATCATCTTCGGTACCGGTACCGTCAACAAGGTTTACGATGAGTTTATGGCTCTGACGGGCGTTAAGGAGATCAGTGCTTCCGAGGTCAAGGGCGCCGAGGCGGACAAGAAGGGCAAGTTCTTCTCGGTCCTCAAGGTATTCTCGGACATCTTTATCCCCATCATTCCCGCCTTCGTCGGCGCTGCAATCATCATCGGCCTTAAGTCGCTGATTGTTGCCAACGGCCTCTTTGGCATGGAAGGCAGCCTCGCCGATCACAGCGAGTTCCTCAAGAACCTCGCAAGCTTCTTTGCCATTATCGCCACCACGTTCGACTACCTGCCTGTCCTGGTTATGTACAGCGCAGTCAAGCGTTTTGGCGGTAACCCGATCCTGGGCATCCTCGTCGGTATCGTCATGGTTCACCCGAGCCTTATGAACCGCAACACGTTCGTTATGGACCCGACGGGTGCTGAGTACTGGAACTTTGGTCCGCTCTCCATTCCCATGGTTGCTTTCCAGGGCGGC